>JBHEML010000008.1:0-65738 GCA_046262615.1 Candidatus Limnocylindria bacterium
GCGCCGGATCGCCCAGCTGCGAGGCCCGCGCGAGCCGCTCGCCGAACGCGAGTACCGCGCGACGCACGTTCGCCTGCGCGAACCGATCGATCCAGTAGTTGTGCTCTTCGGTGAGCGGGCCGGCGGCCTGCGCGACGGCTAGCGCCTCCTCGAAGCGCGCGAGGTCCTCGGGTCGGTCCGCAAGCAACGTGCGGGCGGCCGCCGCGATGGAATCGGCACGCCTGCGCAGCACCGCGAGACGCGTTGCCGGGTCGCCATCCGTCGATCGCAGGCGACGGGCGAGCTCGTCGAACAGGAGGGGCTGGTCGTCCACCCATGGCGGACTGCGAAGATCCCCGAACGCCTGGCCGACGTCCCCGTGATCGGCAAGGAACGCCTCGATCGGCGCCGCGGCCGCGCTGCCGGACAGGGCGCGGACGTCTTCGACGGACCGCACATCCCCTTTCTCGATCGCGACCGCGAGCCGTTCGTCAGGGCGGAGCTGCTCGACCAGGCGATGCAGCTCCGCCTGCATCCGCTGCAGCGTCATGGCGCGCCCCTGCACGAGCTCCAGAGCCTCGGCGTCCGGTCTGCCGGTCAGCTGCGTGTGCGCCCGGGCGAGCTCGTCGACGGCGCTGTACGCGCCGATGACCACCAGCATGTGCGTGGTCCAGATGTCGTTCACCCGCCGCCATAGCTCGTCCCAGAGCGCGGCCGCGCCGGCACCGGAGATCGTCTCCAGTGCGAGCGAACGCATCCACGCGTAATGCGCGCGGACGCTCGGCAAGTATTCATCGCGCCAGAGGTCAGGGAGGCGACGGCTGAGGTCGCGCACGCGCGCCTCGGCGACCGCGCGCGCCCGCGGCAGTTGGTCCTCTCCGACCAGGTGGCGGCCGCCGAAATAGATCCATCCGTTCTGCGCCTGGTAACGCACGAGCGTCGGCTGTCCGAGGATCCGCGCCCGGCCACGCACCCCGGCACTCGGCCCCTCGACGACGTACTCCACGGAGAGCGGGGGCGCGTGCTCGCCGTGGTGCGCTTCATCCCTGTGCCACGTGAGCTCCGCATCCGCGGGATCGCTCCACGTCACCGGAAACTCCGCAAACTCCGCTTCGCCCACGAGGGCGGTGATCGGGCGCGATTGCAGGAGGACCAGCCGGCCCGCGACGAACGCGCACTCGACGTCCACCGGCCCGCCTGTCTCCCTTTCGAGATCGAGCGCGAGCCGGGCCACGCTCCGCACGGCCTCTTCGTCGAGGGCGGCGCGCGTTCGTCGTTCCTCGGGGACAGGGATCACGACGACCGCGCCGTCGCGTCTGTGCGCCATTACGCGCTTGTCCGAGACCTCCGTTGACAGCAGGGCGAGGTCCGCCTTGCGCAGGGTGAAGGTGTCAGGTGTGACGGTTCCCGAGGCGATCGTCTCCCCCAACCCCCAACTCGCGTTCACCACCACCCGCTCCCGGTCGCCGGACACCGGATCGGAGGTGAAGGCGATCGCCGCGACGTCCGCCTCGACGAATTCCTGCACGAGCACCGCGATCCGCGGTGGGCCGTCGATGCCCTTCTCGCGCCGGTAGGCGAGAGCGCGCTCGTCGGAGACCGAGCGCCAGCAGCGGAGGACCGCATCGGCGATGGCGTCGACCCCGTGCACCCCGAGGACCGTGTCGTGCTGTCCCGCGAATGAGGCGTCGCTCCCGTCCTCGCCGATGGCCGAGGATCGGACGGCGACGGCGACCTGGCCCCCTCCCAGGCGTGCCTGCAGTCGCTCGAGGCCGACCGCCACGAGAGCGCGCAGCTCCGAGCGCGCGCGTTCGTCGCCCGCCACCGCACCAGAGAGACGATCGAACACGGCAGCCTCGAGACAGAAGCCGGGCGGAACGTCGTACCGCAACGCCAGCCGGCTCAGGGTGGCGGCCTTGGATCCGACCGAATCAGCGTCCGAAGTCTCGGCCTCACCGAGGAACGCGACCATGGAGACGGCAGTGTACGCAGCTCGCGGCGGTCGACGCGCCGCGGAGGCGGGACGCTCGCGTCATGATGCGGCCAACGGTGGGATCGATCAGCGGACCTTCAGGCGAGCCGCAGGGACGCGACGCGACCGGGCCGAAGATCTCGCTCGCTGACGCGCGGCGGGTCCTCGACGGATCGCCGTTCGCGCAGTGGTGGGGATTCACTCTCGAAGGCATCGGCGAGGGCGAGGCGACGATGCTCCTTCCCTTCCGCGCCGAGATGCTCCGGCCCGGCGGGTTCCTGCAAGGTGGCGCGTCGATGGCGCTGGCCGATGCGGCGTTCTGGCTCGCGCTGATGACCGTCGTCGGCGAGGAGCCGATGGCCCTCACGCTCGAGATGAAGACGAACTTCCTGCGGGGTGCGCGAGGGGACCTCCGGTGCCGCGCGCGCGTGCTGAAGGCGGGCCGCCGCATCGTCTACGGAGAGGCGAGCACCACCGAGCGCGACGTCCTCGTCGCGCACCACACGCTCACGTACATGCGCGCGCCTGCGTAGGCGATCCGGTCAGGGCGCTTTCTTCGGCAGCGGCGTCGGCGTCGTGGGCGGGATCGTCGCCGAGTCGGTCGTCCCCGCCGGTGCCGGCGTCGCGATCGGCGGCAGCGGCGTCGCGCTCGGCGCGGGCGACTGGCCGGGCACCGCCGTGGGGCTCGGCGTCGGCGTCTCGCTCGGTGGCGCGGAGGACGCCGCGGCCGGGAGCGCGGACGGGCTCGACGTTGGCGTCGGCGATGCCTTCGCGGTCGGCGACGGCGCGACCGCCGAAGTGGGCTCGGCGCTGCGGGCGGGCTCCGAGGTCCGCCTCGGTGCCGCGGTGCTTGCGGGTTCCTGCGGTCCGTCGTTCGCGCCGCCACGACCTCCCGGTTGCGCTGGGCCCGCAGCACCGGAGGCCGCGGGAAGTCCGCCGCCGGAGGTCGAGGCCGAGCCCGACGCGACGGTAACCGCCGCCGCGTGGGCCACACTCTCCGCGCGGCGCGCCCGCTTCGAGACCTCGGGGGCCGACGCCTCGGTCCCCTCCGCGAGCTGGTTGGCCGTCGTCGTCGCGGTCTCGGCGAGACGAAGCGCGATCGACGCGCCGGGCTGCGGCGGGACGGGCGTCGTGACCGCGGCGAGCACGCCGGCGGCACCGCTCGTGGCGGGGTAGCCCGCGAGAGCGGTGGCGATCTCGCGGGCCTCGACCTGCTTCTGGACCAGTTGCTCGGTGAGCCGGGCGACGGCGGGGGTTGACGGAACGTGATCACGCTCGGCATTCACGGCGATGGCGGCCGCGGTCGCGAGGTGCTCGATGTACTGGCCGACTGTCTCGATCGCGAGCTGCGCGCTGCCCCGCTGCATTAGCACGCGCGCTTCGTCGAGACGGTTCGACGCGATGGAAAGCTCGACAGCGGTACGGTCCTGTGGAGCAAATGCGAGCGCAGTCTGGACCGCTTCGCCGGCGAGTTTCACCGGGTAGAGCAGCTCGCTCGGGAGCGATCCCGCGCTGGCCGGGCCGGCCGCCGCCGCGCTCAGGCTGCCGATCAGAATAAGCCCCGCGGCCCAGCGGGCCGCGAGCGGCACCGTCCGTGCGGCCGCCCGTTGCATGGGCTGCGACCCGAACTCCGCGACCTGCGGAACGCGATCGCCTCGCGCCTGCAACTGGAGCGTGGCGCGGCGCAGGTGGCCGCGGACCGTGGCGGGATCGACGGCCAGCGACCGGGCGATCTGATCATCTGACCAGCCGCGCCCGACGAGCGTCATGACCTCGCGCTGCCGGGGTGTCAGCACGGCGTACGCACCGGCCGACTCGCCGTTGTCGCGCAACCAGGCGGACAGGGCCTCGCGCTCGAACCCGAGGTGGCCGGCGAGCGCACGGCGCATGGATCGTCGCAAGGCGACCGGCGGCTGGGAGCCATCGATGTACCCGATGACGCCGCGCGACAGCGCCTGCACCGCCTCGTTCCGGTCGTACCTGTTGGCGACGACGATCGTGTTCCAGCGGTCCCGGGCGGAGCGCACGGCTTTCCAGTCGAGCGGTCCATATGAGGCGATCACGACAAGGTCCACCGCGTTCCCGATCTCCTGCGGCGCGGCGAGGAGACGTGCCGGGTCGGGGACGGTCAGCACGACAGCGCCCGTGCCCGCGCCGGTGACGGCGTCAATGACGGTGCCGACCGGGTCGATGACCGCGATGCAGCGCTGCACGGCGCTCATGCGGCTCTCACCGATGCGGGCCGAGGCGCGCGATGGTCATGCCGAATGTCGGTCCCCCTGTCATCCGCCGCTCGCTTGACCGCCGACCCGTCACGTTGCCACCGGCGACCGCCCTCGCCCGGCACGCGCCCGTTACCGATCCAGACGTGATGGCGGTGCGCATCCACCGAGACGAGCGCTCGCGCCACCTGCGCCCATCTTACCGACGATCGGGCAAGGCAGTGAGGCACTCTCAAGCGATCGCTGTCTCGTACTCAAGGCATCCGAGCGCTGCGCGAGGACCGCTAAAGCGCGAACTCGCCCGGCGCGATGCTGTCACGCCCCCCGAGATACGGCCGCACGGCGGAGGGGATCTCGAGCGATCCGTCCTGCCGCTGATAGTTCTCGAGGATCGCTATGAGCAGCCGCGGCAGCGCGACTCCTGACGCGTTCAGGACGTGGACGTACTCGGCCTTGCCTCCGGGCTCGCGGCGGAAGCGGATGTTCGCGCGCTCCGACTGGAAGTCGCCGCAGTCGCTCGCCGACGACACCTCGAGCCACTCGCCCATCGCCGGGCCCCAGGCGTCGATGTCGAAGCCGCGCATCGCGGTGAAGCCGAGGTCGCCCGTGCAGCGCTCCGTGACCCGGAGGGGAAGCTCGAGCCGCTCGAGGACCTCCACCGCGCGTGCGGTCAGGAACTCCAGCTCCTTCGGGGAGTCCTCCGGCCTGCAGAACACGACCATCTCGACCTTGTCGAACGCGTGTCCCCGCTTTATTCCGCGCACGTCGCGGCCCGCGCTCATGTGCTCCCGCCTGAAGCACGACGTGTACGCGACGTAGCGGGCGGGAAGACGCTCGAGCGGGATGACCTCCCCGCGATGCAGCGACACAAGCTGCGGTTCCGCGGTCGGTATGAGCCACACATCGTCGTCCTCGTCGCGGTACAGGTTCTCGTCGAAATGCGGGAGGTGGCCGCTGGCGACGAGCGTCTCGCGCCTGGTCACGAACGGCGGGTAGATCTCGATGAACCCGTGCGGAAGTTTCAGATCGATCATCCACGCGATGAGCGCACGCTGCAGCGCCGCGCCGGCGCCGCGGAGCACATAAAAGCGCGAGCCGGAGAGCCGGGTGCCTCTCGGGATATCGAGGATGCCGAGCGACTCGCCGATCTCCCAGTGCGGCCGCGCTGCCGACGCGCGCTCCCCCGGGTCATCCTGGCGAAGGACGCGGTTCGCGTGCTCGTCGTCCCCGACCGGGACCGCCGGGTCGATCCGGTTGGGTATCCAGAGGGCGTGCCCCTGGAGCTCCGCGTCCGCGGCGTCCAGCTCCGTCTCGATCGCGCGGACGCGGTCGCCCACCTCCCGCATCCGCGCCTTGACCGCTTCGGACGGCGGCCCCCCGCGGCTGACGCGGTTCCTCTCCGCACGGAGCGCTTCCGTTTCGCTCTTGAGGCGGCGTACCGTCTCGTCGAGCTCGATGATGCGGTCGAGGGGCGCCTCGAAGCGGCGCGCCTTGAGCGTCGCGCGCACGCCGCCCGGGTCCGTGCGGATCCACTCGATGGGTCTCACTGGCGCGCCATTATCCGTGCGGCGGTAGTGTCCGGCACGTGACGCCCGCGAGCGACGACGTCGTGCTCGTCGCGTTCGAGGGACCGGACCGCTATTCCTTCGTCGGCGGCCTCGCGACGCGCATGAACGACCTCGCGGAGGCGCTCGTCGGCCGCGGGTACCGCGTGCGGCACCTCTTCGTCGGAGACCCGGCCGCCCCGGCGACCGAGACAAGACGCGGCGGGCGGTTGCTCCTCGAACGCTGGTGCCAGTGGATCAGCGTCCACCATCCGCGCGATGTCTACGACGGCGAGACTGGCAAGTGGCGGGACTTCACCAGGACCGTTCCGCGGCACCTGGTCGACGACGTGATCGTCCCGGCGACAGCGGCGGGCCGCCGCACCGTCGTCATGTTCGAGGATTGGCAGACCGCGGACGCCGCGATCGCGACCGCCGCGCTGCTGCGCGCCCGCGGCATCCCGCGGGCGGCGCTTCTCTGGAACGCCAACAACACCTACGGGCTTGGTGGTGTCGACCTCGATCTCTTGGCCCGTGCAGCCACGGTCACGACCGTGTCGCGATTCATGCGCGCCGAGCTCGCCCGGCTCGGCCTAGACGCGGAGGTGCTCCCTAACGGCATCGCGGAACGCCAGCTTGCAGCCGTCCCGGGTGGCGACGTGACAACCCTGAGGAAGGCGTTCGGGGCGCGCCCGACGCTGCTCAAGGTCGCCCGCTTCGACGCGGACAAGCGCTGGCTTTGGGCGATCGACGCCGTCGCCGCCCTGCGCGATGCGGGGACATGGCCCCGGCTGCTGATGCGCGGCAGCCGCAGCGACTACGGCGACGTGGTCGGCGCGCGCATCCGGGCGCGCGGCCTGCGGGTCCAACGGGTCGAGCTCGGTGCGGATATGCCGCTCAGGGAGGCCGCCAACGCGCTCGCGGACGCGGACGCCGAGGTGGTCTTCCTCGATTTCTTCGTTCCGGAGCGGCTGTTGCGCGCCCTGTACGCCGCGTCCGACGGCGTGCTCGCGAACTCGGAGCGGGAGCCGTTCGGTCTCGTCGGCCTCGAGGTCATGGCGTGCGGAGGGATCGCGTTCGTCGGCCGCACCGGCGAGGACTACGCGATGCCGTACGGCAACGCCGTCGTGATCCAGAGCGACGACCCGGCGGAGCTCGCGGCGCACCTGCGAAGGCTTGCGGAGCGACCGGATCTGCTGAGCTCCATTCGCTCCGAAGGTCGCGCCACCGCGCGGCGTTTCGCCTGGCCGCGCATCCTCGAAGTGCTGGAGGCGTCCTGGGACGACGCGCTCGCGCGCGGCGGCTGACAGGACTACACCCGTTCCAGGAACTGGTACACCGCCGCGCGCCGGATCGATATCGGCACCTGCGGCCGCCGCGCGAGCCGCTCGCGCGTTCGCGGCGAGTACCCGGCCATGCGCCCGGAGTCGCCGACGTACGCGTCGAGCTCGTCGAGCCCGGGGAAACGGTAGCCGTACCAGGCGTGTCCGGCGCGGAGTCGCCTGAAGCGTCCTTCGCCGATCATCGTCTCGACCGCGGCGTCCGCGGCGGCATCGTCCCCCAGGGATTCGGAGGCGTACAGCAGGTGGCCGACGACGCGGCGATCGCGAAGCACGCGGGGGCGCCGGGAGCCGTCAGGCCGGAGGTCGACCAGCAGCGCGCCGGCGCGAAGCGCGGTGTGCGCCTGGTGGAGGGCATCGACCATGCCCGATCGTCGGATGCATCAGAGCGACCACGAGAACACCGCCACGTCGAAACGACGCCGCCCGAGACGCAGGGCCTGGGCCGGCCTGACCAGGAAGACCACGTTGCGCAGCCCCGCCGCCCGCGTGGCCAGCCGCGCCGCGTCGATCGCTGACGCATCCGGATCCACCGCGACCACGCGATGGGCGAGGGCGGCGAGGCCGAGCGTCAGCCTCCCGTCGCCCGAACCGACCTCGAGGACATCCTTTCCGCGGAGATGGCGCTCCGCGCCGATCGCGTGGATCTCGCGCGCGGGGTCCGGGCGGAAGGAACGGCCGCTGCAGCCAATGCGTCCGCACGGCCCGTCGCTTGGCAAGTCCCCGCTCATGCGTGCGGGCGTTCCGGCGCCACGCCCTGGAGCATGGCCCCGCCGTACGAGCCCGCGAGCCGCTCCTCATCGAGGATCGGGCGGCGGATCTCGGTCGGAGGCTCCGCTCCGGCGAACCACCAAACGACCTCGAGGTTCGCGCGGAACAGCGCGTCGAAGACAGCGTCCTCGGGGCTCGAATTGCGGCTCGAATACCACCAGAACCAGTCGCTGCCCTCCGCGACGAGTAGCGCCTGGCGCACCTTCGGCGGCATCGCCGATAGCACTCCCCATTGCTCCTGCGCGAATGCCCGCGTGCGGGCCAGCGCGGTCCACGCGCGCGCGTGCGCCGGTTCGCCGATCCACACGCCGAAATTCGCGTCGATCCACGAGCCGGAGTGGAGCGGCGGGATCTCCATCCTCGCGGGGTGCGCCTCGAGGAACTCGCTCACCCGGACCGTCTCGAAGCGAGCGTCCGCCTGGAGCGTCCCGTACAGCGCGCGCAGGAAGTCGTTGCCGTTGTTCGGATACGCCTCCCAGGCGTTCTCGCCGTCGAGGATGATCGATGCGATGTAGGCACCGTCATCGTCTGGAAGGCGCTCGCGCGCGCGCGCAAGCTTTCCCACCAGATCCGAGACCGCGTCGGCCGGAGGCATCGATCCGTAGAGGAAGCCGATGCGGTCCGAAAGGTCGCGATCGCGGAAGATCGCCGTCGTGCCGTTCGACAGCCTGTACGCCCGGTAGAGCAGCTCCGGCTGCGACAGGACGCCCGCGTCATCGCGCTGGATCGTGAGGCCGGCCGACCTCGCGAGGACGCTCTCGTCCGAGGCGAACCACACCGCACCCGCGGCGGCGAAGAGGTCGGCGGCCTCGGGCGAGACCGCACCCTCCGACGGCCACAGCCCCCTCGGCTTTCCCCCGAAGACGCGAGCGTGGGACGAGAACGCGTCGGTAAGCTGGCGCGTCGCGTCCTCCGGATAGGCGAAGCGCACGTCGGGCAGGATCGCGTCCGGCGCTGAGCGCCGCGCGACGTCGGTGTCGATGAGCAGCGGGACGATGGGGTGGTAGTACGGGGTCGTCAGGATCTCGACCCGCCCGTCGCGCTCGAGCCGGTGGTACAGGTGGGGAACGCCCGATGCCATGAACCGCTGGCGGCCGACGACGTAGCGCACGTCCTCGCGCGTGAAACGGCGGCCGCGCAGACGCAGTGCCGAAAGCCGCTCGTCCCCGGTGATGTCGTCGGGGTCGATCCAGGCGAGGTTGAACCACAGCGACAGGTCGATGAAGTACTCGTCCGAAAGCAGCTCCGGGCGGTCGAGCGTCGACATCGCGAGCGAGAGCAGCCTGCGGTACTCCTCGTAATGCGCGATGACATTGCCGTGATGGATGGAAAAGAACCGCCGCAGCATGTGCGCTCGCTCTTCGAGGGTCGGCGCCCCTTCGACGGTGCGCATGGTGAGGCGCGAATCCTCGTCGTCGGAGCCGCGCGCGTAGTCCTCGAGCTGCTCGCGCAGCGACGGGACCATCGTGAAGTTGAGCTTGACGCCCGGGAACTCGAGCAGCAGGCGCGCCATGTGGAGGTAGTCCTTCGACGCGTGCAGGCGCACCCAGGGCAGCGCGAACTCGCTCGTCTGCGGGTGTTTGTAGTACGGCTGGTGCATGTGCCAGATGATCGCGACCGCGAGCTTACCGTTCACCGCCCGGCGGCCTCCCGCAGCCGGGCAGCGGCGAAGGCGGGATCGAGTGCCACCAGGAACCACGCCGCGCGCGGACCGCTCGCGCGGCCGAGGAAGGCGCGGTAGATCGCGCCAAAGGCGTCCTTGGACACCCTTCCGTCGGCCGTGACGAGGCCACTCTGTTTCGCCAGCTCGTAGAGCCGCGCCTGCATCGCGTCGGGGTCGCGCGTGCGCGGCACCTCGTCCGCGACGCTCGCCAGGAACGATCTCTGCGCGTCCTCGAGTCCGAGGGCGGCATCGGGAAGCGACGCGGCGACCGCGAAGCGCGCCTCGTCCGGCGCCCATCGTTCGAGCCAGGCCTTGGCGAGGGTGCTGCGGCGCTCCAGGTCGCGCGATTCGGCATCGTTCAGCGGCGACCCCTTGCGCTCTTCCGCCTCGTGCGCGGGGTCGATGCGCGAAAGCTGCACCCAGTCCGCTACGACGCTGAAGCGGACGCGGAAGGGCACCGGAGCGGGGTCGGCGGAGAGCTGCGAGAGCGCCCAGATGCGGCCCAGGCCACTCCGCGCCTCGGCGAGGTAGGCGTCGGCGCACCGGTCGTATTCGTCCATGAGCCGCGGGAGGCTGTTGCCCCCGGGGTCGAAGTCGATCGCGGTCTGCGGCCGCGTCCGCAGCATGAGGAAACGGATGACCTCGCCCGGGTACACCTGTACGAGGTCGTGCGCCGCGGCACCGATGCCGGTGGAGCTGCCCATCTTGCGGCCGCCGAAGTTGATGAACTCATGCGTGAGGCCGCCCGGCGGCTGCTTCTCCCACACCGCTCGGAACAGCGCGTCGGAGCGCTCACGCGAACCGCCCGCGGTCATCAAATCCTTTCCCGCCTCCTCATACGTGACGCCGTGCACATCCCACTGCGCGCACCACTCGAGGTTCCACGGCAGCTTCGCGCGGCCGCCGAAGGGTGACATGCGGCCCGCGTAGCCGCATCCCTCGGCCCATTGCGTGAGGTCGTCGTCGCGACCGAACTTCTTGCGGTCGCGCAGGCACTCGTACGCGACGGTCGCACCGTCGTACTCGCGGGCGTACGTCGTGCCGACGCGGCCGCAGTTCTCGCAGATCACCTGCACAGGCAGCCAGTCGTCCGGGCGCGCCACGCGCGCGACCGTGCGATAGACCTCGCGCACCCGATCCGCCCGCCGGAGGACGAGGTCGATCTGGTCATCGAGCCGCCCCTCCCGGTACAGGTCGCGCATGCGATAGACCTCGGGATGGATCCCGAGATCCGCGAACGTCGAGAGGAACCGGCCGGCGTGGTACGCGGCGTAGTCGCTCGCCGCGCCATCGGGGGACGGGATCGCGGAGAGGGGCTTGCCCATGTTCGGCGCCATGGCCTCGTTCGAGCGCATCGACTGCGAGTCCATCGGATCCATGTCGTCGATGCCGTAGAGGAAACGTACCTCGAGCCCGCTCGCGCGGAACGTTCGGTACAGGACGTCGCTGATGACCGGACCGCGGAGGCCGGAGATCGGCACCGTCCCGGACGGCGTCTTCGAGTCGTGCACCACGTGGGGCCGATCCCGCGGCAGCGACCGCGCGACCGCGTCGGCCCAGAAGAGATCGCGGTCCGCCGGGACCGAGGTCAACTTACGGCGAGGATCTTCAGCTCCACGCTGCCGGCGGGCACCGACAACTGGACGGTCTCGCCGGCGCGATGGCCGAGCAGGGCCTTCCCCACCGGCGATTCGTTGCTGATGCGGCCCTCGGCGGGCGCCGCCTCGGCGGAGCCCACGATGACGTACTCCTCCTGCTCGCCCAGCGACTCGATCATGACGTGGCTGCCGATCTCGACCATCTCGTGGTGGCCGTTCTGGTCGATGACTGCGGCATTCTTGACCATCTGCTCGAGGGTCAGGACGCGGCCTTCGAGGAACGCCTGGTCGTTCTTGGCCTGCTCGAGCTCGGAGTTCTCCGAGTAGTCGCCGAACTGCATGGCCGCATGAATGCGCTCCGCCACCTCCGCGCGGCCGGCGGTGCGCAGGCGATCAAGCTCTGCCTCGAGCTTCTTCAGTCCATCCGCCGAAACGTAGACAGGCTTGTCGGAATACATCGAGTGCCTCCGGCGCCAAAGTGGCGATCGTCCGGCCACCGCTGGACGAAAAAAGCACTGAGGGCGCACCGCCCCCAGCACTTCGTCGAGATATATGTCGCGAGATTGTATACCCCGTTGGGCGGTGCGACGGGCGTGCGGTCGCGTGTCTGCCGGTCTACGCCCATGCGGCCGGGATGCCGGTGGAACACGCCACCCGTTTCACCATCCACGTCTTTCGAGGTCAGGCCGCGGCAAGACCGGGCCGTACCCCGGCACCCCGGCGTACGCGCGCTCCTCGGGCGGCTGGTAGGTCGAGGCTGGTGGAGGTCGCCGAAGCGCGCGCGCCTACCGCTTGACGCCGACGCCCAGCCCGTCGCCGACGGGGAGGATCGTCGCGTCGAGCGCGGGGTGGCGCACGAAGGCCGCGTTGAACTCGCGGATCGCCGCGGTGTCGCGGCCGCGGTCGTCGGGCCGCGCGCCTGAAGCGCGACCGCCCCACAGCAGGTTGTCGACGACGACGGTTCCTCCGGGACGGAGCAGCGGCAGGACCCCTTCAAGGTAGGCCGCGTACTCGTGCTTCAAGGCGTCGATGAAGGCGAGGTCGAACGGGCCCGCCAGGCCCGGCAGGAGCGCGAGCGCCTCGCCGCTGCGGACCTCGATCCGCCCCGCGACGCCGGCGGCTTCCCAGGACCGGCGCGCGCGGTCGGTCCGCGCGCGGTCGGGGTCGATCGTCACGATGCGCCCGTCCTCGGAAAGCGCGCTCGCCATCCACAGCGCCGAGTAGCCGATCGCCGTCCCGATCTCGACGATGCGCCGCGCGCCGGTGGCGCGAACGAGGATCCTCAGAGCGCGGCCGACCGCCGTACCGACTATGGGGATGTTCTCGGCCGCGCCCGCCGCGTCCATCTCGGCCAAGACACCGGCCAGCGGCTCATTCAGCGACTCGAGGTACTCGAGATCCCGGGAGGTGATCGCGTCCATGCTGTTGCGCACTACGGCAGCTCCACCGGTGGCCCCGCGACCGCGAGCGCGTAGCGTTCGAGCGGCAGCAGCTCTCGCGCCATCTCGACGACCTGCTCCTTCGTCACGGCGCGGATCTGTTCCGGATAGCGCTCGAGGTGGTCGTCGCCGAGCCCGAACAGCTCCTGCTCGAGGATCTGCTGAGCGACTCCCGCGGGGCTTTCGCGCGCGACGCCGAGCTCGCCGACGAGCTTGTCCCTGGCGAGGTCCAGATCCTCGTCGTCGATCTGTCCGTCGTGCATCCCGCGGAGCTCGGTGAAGACCGTTTCGATCGCGCGCTGCACGTTGTCCGGGTTCACCCCCATGCGCAGCACCCACGGCGATTGCCCCCTCGTCGTGCCGATCCCGCTGTACACGTAGTAGGCGAGGCCGAGCTCGTCCCGCACGACGCGGCCGGCCCGGCTCGCGAAGGGATCGGCGGCGAACACCATGTTCGTGACGCGCGCCTGCACGAAGCGCGGGTCGCTCCGCGGGATGCCGAGCCAGGCGATCGCGACGTCGCACTGGGTCTTGTCCGCGACTGCCTCGGAGCGGCGCGCTGCGGTGGCCAGTGTCGCCTCGGGATGTGAAGCCGCAGCGGCCGGGCGGCCCTTCCAGCCGGAGAACGCGGTCTCGGCCGCCGTGAACACCTCCTCCGCGTCGACGCCGCCCGCGACGACCAGGAGTGCGCCATCCGGCCGGATGCGGGCGGCGTGGTAGGCGCGCACCTCCTCCGCCGCTGCGTCGCGCACGACCGTCTCGTCGCCCATGGGGCGCGTTCTGAAGGGGTGCTCGCGCGGATACGCGAGCTCGCGCCAGGCGCGGTCCGCGACGGCGCGCGTGTCCTTGGCGTCCTCTTCGAGCGCCGCGAGCGTCTGCGCGCGGACGAACTCGATCTCCTGATCCGCGAGCGCAGGAGCGATGAGCGCCTCCGCCACGAGCGAAAGGTAGGCGGTGATGTCCTCGGCCAGGCATTGGCCCGCGAAGGCGGCGGCGTGCGATCCCACGTCGAGCCGCGCGACGGCGCCGAGGTCGTCGAGCGCGTTCGACCACGACCGCGCATCGCGGTGCCGGGTGCCGCGCATGAGCGTCTGCACCGTTAGACGCGCGACGCCGGCGCGGCCGATGGGCTCGAACCACTGCCCCGCCTCGACCGCGACCACGACCGAGGCCGAGCGGAGACCGGCGATGGGCGCCACGGCCATCCTCAGGCCGCCGGTCAGCCGACGCCGTACGACGTTCACCTCGTCACTCGGGCACGAACCAACCGACGCTCCGCGAGCGCTCGCTCAGCGTCGCCTCCGCCGCTGCGCGCATTGCGTCCGCGCTGACGGCGGCGAGGCGGTCGTACCACTCGCCGATCGAACGCGCGGCGCCGGTCGAAAGCAGCTGGCCGAGGCGGTACGCGCGCCCGGTCACGGTGTCGCTGGGGAACGCCGTCGAGGCTAGGAGCTGCCTCCTCGTGCGGGTGAACTCCTCCTCGCCCAGCGGCTCGACCGCGAGCTTACCGAGCTCGTCGAGGATCACGCGTTCGACCGCGGCGTGCTCGATCCCCGGGCGGAGCGTGGCTTCGACGACGAAAAGGTACGGATCTTTGGTGAGCCCGAAGGTGGCATCGATCTCGGTGGCGAGCGCGGAGTCGACGAGCGCGCGGTAGAGGCGCGACGACCTGCCCGAGGCGACCTCCGCCCCTCCGGTGGCGCCCGCCAGGGCGACCGCGAGCGCCGTCAGCGCGGGCGCCGCGGTGTCGGTAGCCCGCGGCGCGTGGAAGGCGACCTGGACGAGCGGGACGGCGCCGCCGGCGCGCCGAACGACGATGCGCTTCTCCCCGTGCTGCGGGGGCTCGGGCGCGTGGGCGGGCTCCGCGACGGGCTCTGCCTCCACGGACGCGAACGCGCGCTCCGCCGACCCGAGCAGCTCCTCGGCATCCCCGTCGCCCGCAACGACGACGTAGGCGTTGTTCGGCGAGTAGAACCGACGGTAGTGCGCGTAGAGGCCCTCCCGCGTCATGAGCTTGATCTCGGTCTTGCTGCCGATCACGCCCTGGCCGTAGGGGTGGCGTGAGAACGCGATCGCCTGGAGCTCTTCGCCGAGCAGGAACGCGGGATCGTTCTCGAGCCCTTCGCGCTCGCTCACGATCACGGTGCGCTCCGCTTCGACCTCTTCATCGGAGATCAAGGCGTTGCGCATCCGGTCGGCCTCGAGCTCGAGCGCCGTCGCGTATCGCTCCTTCGGTACGGTCTCGAAGTAGCAGGTCACGTCTTCGCTGGTGAAGGCGTTCCACTGTGCGCCGTACCGCGCGAGCAGCTTGTCGAGGTCACCCTTGGGGTGCGACGGCGTGCCCTTGAAGAGCATGTGTTCGAGGAAGTGGGACATGCCTGTCGTCCCGGGCACCTCGTTGCGCCCGCCCACGTGGTACCAGACCCATAGCGAGACCACGGGCGCGTGGCGCGCCTCGGCCGCGTAGAGGATCAGGCCGTTGTCGAGCCGACGGGTCAGCGGCGTGTCAGAGATCGGGATGCTTCGAGATTAGGGTCTGGTCCATGCGGCTGCCGCGGGGCATGCTTGCTCGCCGCGCGTCTGCGCATGGAAGTCGCGGCGCGCTACGGTGAGGACCGAAGATAAAGATGGGACCGGCCCACGCCGCTCGGAGGCGGCCGACCGGCGTGAAGGGGTTGAGGGTTGAAGCTGGCGAAGCGCTTCGAGATACTCGGTGACCCGACGAAATTCGAGATGGAGTTCCAGCAGGAGGCCGTCGAGGTGATCGCCGAAGCCGATCGCCGCCTCGCGCTCGGACGCGCGACGAAGGCGCTCCGCACTGCGCGCGACCGCGCCGAGCGCAACGGCCTGGGGCTCGTGCAACGGACCACTGGCGCCAGCGACCTCGAGCGATGGGGCAGCCTCGCGAGCGCGGTCTACTGGGTCGAGCAGCTCGAGCGGCAGCTCGACAAGGGCGAGAGGTCGCCTCTATCCGGAGCGGCGAAAGCACCGCCGGCGCCCGCGGACGCACCGTCGGGGGAGAGCTCTTTGGGCCTCACCGTTGTTCCCGGCACCGTCGCGGTCGAGTTCGACACCCCCGGCCACCGATCCGTGGTCGATCTTTCGCCCGACGACGCCCGCGCCTTCGCCATTGACCTGATCGTCGCGGCGTCCGAGGCCTCGCGCATGGCGGTGGACGAGCCGAAGCGCCTGCACTGACCCGCTACGGCGTGCTGAAGCGGGTACCGAGGACCGTCCGGGAGATCCTGGCGGTGTCCTGAGAGCCGGTGATCCCGGGCTTCTCCTCGAGGATCGTGGCGATCGCGAGAGCGGGGCGGTCGAACGGCGCGAATCCGATGAACCACGCGTCCGGGGCGCCCGGCGTCGTCTCGGCCGTGCCGCTCTTCCCCGCCGTCGGTACGGCGAATCCGAGGAAGGGGAAATAGACCGTGCCGAACGGATCCGTGACGACCGCCCGCATGCCGTCCCTGATGAGCGACAGATCGGTCGGAGCGCTCTGCGCGTGCCCCGCCTCGGTCTTCGGGAACGACTTGGTCGTCGCGCCAGCGCGGTCGCGAAGTTCGATCACCAACCGCGGTCGCCATACGATGCCGTCGTTCGCCAGCGCCGCCGTGTAGTTCGCCATCTGCAAAGGCGTCGCGAGCAGGTATCCCTGGCCGATGGCGAGGTTAGTCGCGTCACCGGGATTCCACACCGCGCCGGCGGGATCGCTCGCGAACTGCTGCGCCTTCCACGTCCGGCTGGGAACGACCCCCGCGTCCTCGAAGACGTAGTCGATGTCCGTGCCCTTGCCGAGACCGAAGCTCATTGCCTCCCCTGGCAGCAGATCAGGGTTCGTGTCGTTGAGGCGCTTCCCGAGCTCGTAGAAGAAGGAGTTGCAGGAGCGCGCGAGCGCCGTGCGAAGGTCGATCGGTCCGAGGTCGCTGGTCTCGTGGTTCAGCTGGCTCCACTGCGGGCCGTAACCCGTCCAAACGGCTGGGCACTCGACGCGTTCCCCCGCGTGATAAAGGCCTTGGCGCAGCGCCGCGGCGGCCGTGATCGGCTTGAACGACGAGCCGGTCGGGTAGCGGCCGAATGTCGCGCGGTTGAACAACGGCTTGCGCGGATCGGCGTTGATCTGCGCGACGCCGGCGTCCTGCCGGATGAATGCGCCGAGGTCGAACGACGGGCGGCTGGCGATCGCCTGGACCTCACCGGACCACGGATCCTCTACGACGACCGCGCCCTTCTGGTCGCCGAGCGCGGTCTCCGCCGCCCGCTGCATCGCTGGATCGAGCGCCAGCACGGCGTCCTGGCCGGGGACGGGCGCCTTTTCGGCGAACGTCCGCACCGGCCTCTCGTCGCTCTCGACGACGCCGAGCCGCCAGCCGACGCTCCCTCCAAGCACGTCATCCAGCGTCGCTTCGAGGCCCGTCTTTCCGATGGTGTCGCCCGGAAGGAAGCCGCGGTCGGCGCGCTTGGCCGCGTCCGCCTCGCTGGCCTCGCCGACGTACCCGATGGTCTGCGCGGCGAGCCCGGTCGGATACGAGCGCACGCGCTGCGCCTGGAGCTGCGCGCCCTCGATGACCGAGAGCTTCGACCGCGCGTCGGCGCTGAGATCGAAGATCGTCTTCACGGGGACGAAACTCTCGGGGCGAACCCAGCTCTGCGTGTACTTGGCCTTGATCTCATCGGGCCGGAGGCCGACGATCGGCGAGAGGCTCGCGAGCATCGCCGCCTCGTTCTTGATCTGTCCGGGCACGACGCCGACGACGGAGGCATCGACGAACGTCGCCAGCTCGGTGCCGTCGCGCGCGAGGATGCGTCCGCGGCTGGTGGGAACGCGGGTCATGCGCACGAGACGACCGGATGAGAGCTGCGGCAGGAGCACCTCGGGGGACCAGTCGATCCGCCACGCCGCCTTTTCCTTCTCCCCGACGAGCACGAGCGAGAGATCGGTCCGCGCGCTGAAGTCGCCGACGCGCGCCGTGTGGAACACGGTCGTCAGCGGTACGGTCGCGAGTCGCGGATCGGGCTTTCCGTCCGCTCCGGCCGGGTGCACCGCGTCACCGGTGCGCACCTCGAGCGAGCGCAGCGTCATCTCCTCCGCGATACGCGGCACCCGTTTGACCGTCGCATCATCGCCGTACCGGTCGCGTGATCCGTCGGTCAGCGCGCTGAACATCGCGGCGTAGTCGCCGCTGGCCCAGGCCGACGCGTACGCGCGGGCGACGGGCTCCGGTGGCGGCGGAGCGGCAGCCTCGCACGCGGAAGCGACGGCCGCCCACGCGAACGCCACGGCGAGCACCGCGCCGCTGACGCGACGGCGCCGCGACATCAATACCCGGCCGCGAGCCCCTCGCGCCGGGGATCGGCCCCTCCGGCGAGAGCGCCGCCGGGCTCGATGACGATCGCCTGCGCCCCGCCGGTGATCTCCGCCCACTCGGGCAGTACGCGCACCTCGTGCCCTAGTTCCGCGAGCGCGCGCCGCACATCCTCCGGATAGCGCGCCTCCATGCGCAGTTCGCGGCCCTGTTCGTGGTACCAGCGCGGCTGGTCGATCGCCTCCTGTACGCCCTGGCCGTGGTCGATCAGCGCGACGGCGAGCTGGAAGTTCGTCTGCACCTGCGCCTGGCGCCCCGGAGTGCCGAACACCAGACGAGGCGCCGTGGTCGCGCCGTCGAGGGCCAGGACTGCGTTCAGCGTGTGCACCGGCCGCTTTCCCGGAGCCAGCGCGTTCGGCGACCCGGCGTCGAGCGAGAACCCGGTGAGGCGGCTGTTCAGGAGGACGCCCGTGCCCGGGACGATCGCGACGGCGCCGAACGCGGTGAAGACGCTCTCGATAAGCGAGACCGCATTGCCATCGCCGTCGACGACGGCGAGGTACGTCGTGTCCGCCGGCGTCGCGGCCGCGAGCGCGCCTGCCGCGGCGCGATCGCTGGCACGGTCGGGCAGCGCGGCGCGGCGCGCCTCGATGAACGCGGGCACCAGCAGGTCGTCGGCGGAAAAGGGAACGGCGCGAGGATCTCCGGCGTACGCATCGCGATCCGCGAACGCCAGCTTCTTTATCTCGACCATCTCGTGCACGAGATCGGCGCCACCCCACGGCATCGCCGCGAAGTCCCGGCCCGCCGCGATCGCGAGCTCTTCGAGGAGCACGTGACCCTGCGAGACCGGGGGCTGCCCGAACACGCGGAGGCCGCGATACGCGACGCTGAGCGGCTCGCGGCGTTCGGTCGCGTGCGCCGCGAGGTCGTCGCCGTCGATGTCGCCGCCGAGCCGGGCGATCCCCTCCGCCAAGCGCTCCGCGAGCGGGCCGCGGTAGAACGCGGAGGCGCCCTGCCGCGCGATCTCGCGAAGGGAACCGGCGAGATCGGGCTGGACGACCACTTCGCCGGCACCGAGGTCGCGCCCCCGCGGGCGGAACGCGGCCGCGCACCCGGCGTCCGCGCCGAGGGCGGCGGAATGGGCGGCGAGGTCGTCCGCGAGCACGTCACTGACCAGGAAGCCGTCGGCCGCGTAGTGGATCGCCGCTCGGAGGGCGCGCTCGAGGCCCAGCCGGCCGCCGTCCTCCATCAGGTCGCCCCATGCCGCCACGACCCCGGGCACCGTCGCCGTTCGCGCCCCACCGTCCGGGAAGCCGGCACGGAAGGAGCCCGCGTCCAGGCGACGCGCCGCGGCGCCTGAGCCGTTGTACGCGGTGACGCGCCGGGTCCGCGCGTCGTAGACGAGCGCGAACAGGTCGCCACCGATGGACGTCCGGTGCGGGAGGACGACGGCGCATACCGCCGCGGCAGCGACCGCAGCGTCGATGGCCGAGCCACCTTCCCGAAGGCTTTCGATCCCGGCGATCGTGGCGAGGTGGTGCCCGCTCGCCACGAGACCACCCGTCGCCCGTATGGTCGGGCGGGTCGTCACGGCTCTCATCCAGTGAAGATCCTATCCGCGAGCGGCGGCTCGGCCGCCGGTCACAGCAGGGCCGTCATCGCGGCGCGCGTGATGAGCGCCGCGAGGGCCGCGACGGTCACGCCGAGCGCGAGCGACCGTCGCGGGCGCTGGACGACCGAGGCCAGCGCCACGGCGAGCGCGAGGAGCAGCACGTGCGGCTCCTCGCCGGTCAGCAGCGCGGCGAACAGGACGTACCCGATGGCGACCCATCCGATCACCGCCGACGCGTCGATCGCGACGACGACCGCTGCCACGCCGGCGGCGAGGGCCGATCCCCAGAGCACGATGTTCTCCGCCACGTGCCTGAACGCGCCGCCCGTCGCGACGTACGCGAATGCCACCATGGCCAGGGCATCGAACGACGCGACCAGCGTCCGCGTCAGGGTCGGCATGTCGCGGACAGTAGAGCGCACGCTCAGGTCCCGAGCGCGAGGCGGGTCACTTCCTCGAAAGAGAGCAGCCGCCCCGCCGCGTGCTCTCGCGCGAACTCGTCGGCGTCGAGCGCACGTCTCGCCTCCACCTCCGGGTCCCCGATGCCGAGGAGCCCCATCGGCGACGCGCCTGCCGTCGCGCGCTCTCCCATGACGGACACGGCTCCGCAGATACGCGCGGCGCGGTTCGGATCTCCGGTGCGAACGGCGGCACGCGCGCAGTGCAGAAGGGAAACGATCGCGCCGCCGACATTGCCTGTGCTCGTTTGGATCTCGAGGCACTCCCTCATCGCTGCATGCCAATCCCTGACGCGCCCAAGGTCGAAGAGGAACAGCGAATACAGGTTCAGCGTGTCCGACAGCAGGAACCTGTTCGGTTGTCCCCGGCGGTACGCCAGGACCCGCTCCTCGGCCTCGACGGCTTCCGCGATCCTGCCCTGGCGGTATAGGAGCGAGGCGAGCAGCTCATTGGCGTTGGCGACGCCCGTCTGATCAGGGATCTCGTCGTAGATACCGATGGCCTCTTCGAGCATCGCGCGGGCGGCCGCAAGGTCGCCCTTGGCGATCTGCACGAACGACGCGTTGAAGATCGCCTCGGCGATCGCGCCAGGTGGCCCGAGGCGGCGGTAGATCTCCAATGCCTCGCTGTACGCGCGGTCGAGCGGACTGAAATCACCCTGCCAGTAAGCAAGCCCGGCAAGGGCAGTCAGCCCCTTCGCGCGCTCGATGCCCGGCGGCGTGGCCGCTGGGAGCCCGAGCATGCGCTCCAGCCGCGCGCGCCCTTCGGCGAGGAAGCCGCGCTGTTGCCAGAACCTCCAGGTCGCTCCACTGATCCGCAGGCCGATGCCAGGCGCGTCGGAACGCTCGGCCCAGTCGAGCGCGGCGCGTATGTTGTCGTGCTCGCATGCGAGGCGCATCAGCCACGGAGCGTCTTCGCCGCCGGACAGGGCCGCCTCGGCGCTCTCCACGAGTGCGAGCACCCACTCGGCGTGGCGACGGCGTACGAGGGATCCTTCACCGCTTTCCGCGAGCCGCTCCAGCCCGTACTCGCGGATGGTCTCGAGCATGTCGAAACGCGTCTCGCCGGCGTCATCGCCGCTGCGCAGAAGGCTCTTGTCGACCAGTGACTCGAGGTCATCGACGACAGCGGAGCCGAGCTCGCCTTCCGGGTCGCACACCATCTCGGCCGCCTCCACCCGGCAGCCGTTGACGAAGACCGCGGCGCGCCTGAAGACGGCGCGCTCGTCCTCGCCGATCAGATCGTGGCTCCAGGCGATCGCGCCCCGGAGCGTCCGCTGCCGCTCGCTGAGGTCGCGGCTCCCGCTGTTAAGGACTCCAAGGCTGCTGTGCAGCCGGGACAGCAGCGCATTCGGGGCGAAGACCTTGATCCGCGCGGCGGCCAGCTCGATCGCGAGCGGCAGGCGATCGAGGCGCGCGCAGATCGCTCGGATGACGCGGTCGTTCTGATCGTCCAGCTCGAATGCGGGCCGCACCATACGCGCGCGTTCGACGAAGAGCGCGACGGCGTCGTCCTCGGAGAGGGTCGGCACGGGGTACTCGTGTTCGCCGTATACGCGCAGCGCTTCGCGGCTGGACGCGAGGCACGTGAGGCCGGGAGCGGCGGCGAGGAGTTCGCCCACGAGCGGCGCCGCGTCGATGACCCGCTCGAAGTTGTCGAGCACGAGCAGCGTAGTGAGGTCGCGCAGCCTGTCCTTCAGGAGGTCGCTCATCGGCCGCCCGGGCTCCTCGCGGACCGACAGCACCTGGGCGATTGTCGTCGGCACGATCGCCGGCTCCCGGACGGGCGCGAGCGGCACGAAGTACACACCGTTTGGAAACTCCGACAGGATGTCCCGCGCGACGTGGAGCGAAAGCCGGGTCTTTCCCGTCCCGCCGGGGCCGGTCAACGTCACGAGGCGGTTGCGGCGCACGAGGTCGCGCAGCTGCGTCACCTCGCGATCGCGCCCGATGAACGGCGTCGCCTCAGTCGGCAGGTTCGAGGGAGTCTCGAGGGACGCGAGCGGCGGAAAGGCTTCCGGCAGCCCGGGTGCGCGAACCTGCCAGAGGCGCAGCGATCCGACGTCCTTGAGTCGGTGCTCGCCGAGGTCGCGCAGATCGTGCGCGCCTACGAGATCGCGCGTCGACTGCGAGACGAGGATCTGTCCGCCGTAGCCGACCGCGGCGATGCGCGCCGCGCGATGGACGTCGATGCCGACGTAGTCATCGCCGCCGAGCTCACCGACGCCGGTGTGGAGGCCGATACGACAACGGATCTCGCCGCCTTCGGGCCACGGTGCCTCGGCGAGAGACCTCTGCGCGTCGATGGCGGCGGCCACGGCGCCATCGGCGGTGGGAAAGACGACGAAGAACGCATCCCCGATGGTGCGGACCTCGACGCCGCCGGCCGCAGCGAGAGCGGCCCGGATGCGGCGCGCGTGCTCCTCCACGATCTCGCGAAAGCCGGCACCGAAGCGCTGCACAAGCCGGGTCGAGCCTTCGATGTCGCTGAAGAAGAAGGTGAGGGTGCCGCTGGGCAGGACGCGGCTGGTCATGCGGGACGCAACTGTACCGGCCGCGTCGTCCGCCTCCTTCAGACGGCGGGCGGTCCATAGAAAGCAGCGCGCGCCTCGCGCAGCGCCTCGCGCACCCTCGATGTGGCGGTGCCTCCAGGCGATCCCCGGGCGTCGACGGAGTTTCGCGCGCGCACCTCGTCGAGCACCGACGGGCCGAATCGTGGATCGAAGGCGCGAAGCTCGTCGAGGGTCATCGCCTCGAGCCCCGCGCGCGCGCTGAGCCGCTCACGGACGATCCGCCCGACCACCTCGTGCGCCTCGCGGAACGGCACTCCCCGGGTCGCGAGGTGGTCCGCGAGGTCGGTCGCCGTCAGGAGGCCGCTCTCGGCCGCGGCCGCCATCGCCTCCCGCCGGAACTGGAGACCCTCGACCACGAGCGCGAGCGCGGCGAGGGCGTCGGCCGCGCTCGCCGCGTCGTACAGCGGCTGGCGCTGCTCCTGGAGGTCGCTGCCGTAGGCAAGCGGCAGTCCCTTCAGCGTCGTCAGCACGGCGACGAGGTCGCCGATGATCCGCCCGGCGCGGCCGCGCGCCAGCTCGGCGACGTCTGGATTCTTCTTCTGCGGCATGATGCTCGAGCCGGTCGCGTGCGCATCGGCGAACTCGACGAAACCGAATTCCGCGCTCGACCACAGCACGAGCTCCTCTGCCAGCCGCGACCCGTGCACCGCGCTCAGTGCGGCGGTGAACACGTAGTCCGCGATGAAATCCCGGTCGGCGACGGCATCCACGCTGTTCCGGAACACCGTCTCCAGTCCGAGCTCGCGCGCCACGGACGCGGGATCGATGGGGTACGGCGAACCCGCGAGCGCGCCGGCGCCGAGCGGCGACACCGCCGCCCTCGAACGCGCCTCGGCCACGCGCTCGCGGTCGCGGCGCAGCGCTTCGACGTGCGCGAGGAGGCCGTGCGCGAGCGTGATCGGCTGCGCGCGCTGGAGGTGCGTGTAGCCCGGGACGATCGTGTCGACCTCGTCGTCGGCACGGGCGAGCAGCGCCCGTCCGAGATCGCGTAGCGCCGCATCGAGACTGTCGAGGAGCTCCAGCACGAGTAGCCGCAGGTCGAGCGCGACCTGGTCGTTGCGGCTGCGCGCGGTGTGCAGCCGGCCCGCGACCTCGCCGAGCCGTTCGCGCAGCACGCGCTCGACCGCCGAGTGCACGTCCTCGGCATCGGACGGCCACGCGAACGTGCCGCGGGCGAGCTCGGCATCGATCGCCACGAGCCCGTTCACGAGGGTCTCCGCGTCGTCCCCGGCGATGATCCCCTGGCGCCCGAGCATGCGCGCGTGCGCGATGCTGCCGCGCACGTCGTGCCGCGCGATGCGCGCGTCGAGCTCCAGCGACGAGGTGAAGGCGCGCACCCGAGGGTCGAGATCGCCGGTGAAACGGCCGGACCACAGGTGTGGCCCCGGCGTCACTTCGCGCGCCTCGCCGGTCTCGCCGCATCGCTGACGTCGGGCAGCGCCTCGGCACCGGGCCCCCACAGCGCCTGGGTACGCGACTGGTTGCGCAGCGGAAGCCCGAAGACGCCGATGAATCCCGCGGCCGCGTTCTGGTCGAAGGCGTCGCCCTTGCCGTAAGTCGCGAGCGACAGCGAATACAGCGAGTTCTCCGAGCGGCGGCCGACGACCGTGGCGGTGCCGTGATGCAGGCGGATGCGGATGTCGCCGGTCACGAAGCGCTGCGTGCTGCGCACGTAGGCGGCGAGATCCTGGTGATGGGCGCTGAACCAGAGCCCGTTGTAGACGAGGTCCGCGTACTCCTGCGCGACGCGCTGCTTGAAGCGCAGGGTCTCCTTCGAGAGGACCATGTCCTCCAGCGCGCGATGCGCCATGTGCAGCACCACGGCAGCCGGCGCCTCGTACACCTCGCGGGACTTGATCCCGACCAGGCGGTTCTCGATCTGGTCGATCCGGCCGACGCCGTGCTTTCCGGCGAGCGCGTTCAAGCGCTCGATCAGGGCGACGCCTCCGAGCTCCCGGCCGTCCACCGAGAAGGGGATGCCCTCGCGGAACGCGATGACGATCTCGCGCGCCTTCGCCGGCGTCTCGTCGGGATCAGCTGTCCACTGATATACGTCGCGCGGTGGAGCACCCCACGGGTCCTCGAGCATGCCCGCCTCGATCGAGCGGCCCCACAGGTTCTCGTCCACGCTGTACGGGCTGCGCTTCGTGACCGGTATCGGGATGCCGTGGGCTCGGGCGTAGTCAATCTCCTCCTCGCGCGTCATGTTCATGCCGCCGCGCATCGGCGCAATCACCGCGAGGTCCGGAGCGAGCGCGCCGACCGCGACGTCGAAACGGACCTGGTCGTTGCCCTTGCCCGTGCAGCCGTGGGCGACGAATCGCGCGCCCTCTTCGCGCGCCGCGTCGACGAGCAGCTTCGCCAGCAGGGGACGCCCGAGCGCCGTCGCGAGCGGATAGCGCTCCTCGTACAGCGCGTCGGCCTGGAGCGCGGGCCACAGGAAGTACGACACGAACACGTCGCGGACGTCCCGCACGATCGCCTTGCGGGCGCCGCTGCGCAGAGCCTTCCGCCGGATGCCGGGGATGTCCTTGACCGAGCCGAGGTCCCCGGTGCACGTGACCACCTCGAGCCCGTACGTCTCGCGCAGCCAGGCGACCGCGACCGAGGTGTCGAGCCCGCCCGAATACGCGAGCACGCACGTCTGGCCGGTGGTGACGGCGCCTTGGTTCATCGCGACCTCCGCACGCCGAATGAGGCGAGGCGCGCCGCGAGGGCGTGGCCGTCCCGCTCGCGCTTGACGGCCACGAACACGGTGTCGTCCCCAGCGATCGTTCCCACCGCCTCCGGGAACGACGCGGCATCGAAGGCGGCGGCCAGCGCGTTGGCGCTGCCCGGGAGCGATCGCAGGACAATGAGGCTGCTCGCCGACGACGCGTCGACGGGGTTGTCCTCGCAGAAGCGCCGCAGACGGTCAACGCCGCCGGTCGACGGCGTGATCGCGGGCGGCGAGTAGCTGTGGTGGCCGTCGCGAGCGACCTTCACCAGGCCGAGCTCCACGATGTCCCTCGACACGGTGGCCTGCGTGGCGGGGAAGCCCGCCTGCCGGAGCGCGCGGACGAGCTCCGCCTGTGTCGCGTGCTCGCGATCGGCCACGAGCCGCGCGAGCGCCTGCTGCCGGTGCCGCTTGCGGGAGAGCGGATCACGCATCGAAGACCGTGCCGACGACATCGCCATCGAGGAGCCGTTCGATCGAGTCAGCGTCGCCCGCCGACACGATCGCGGCGCGGCTGCCCGCGCCGGCGGCCAGGAGACACGCCTCCACCTTCGGCACCATCCCGCCGTCGATCGTGCCGTCCGCCAAGAGCTCGCGCGCGGCCGAAGCGTCGAGGCTCGCGATCGTCGCCCCGTCCCGCCCTCGCACTCCAGGCACGTCGGTGATGAACGCGAGCAGGCGCGAGGGCAGGCTCGCCGCGATCGCTCCGGCCGCGGCGTCGGCGTTGACGTTGAGCAGCGCGCCGTCCTTCTGATCGATGGCGGCCGGAGCGAGCACGGGTACGCGCCCCGCCTCGAGGAGGACTTCGACGAGCGAGGTATCGACGAGGGAGATCCGGCCGACGAGGCCGAGCGCCGGCTCCTCCCGACCGGCCCGCAGCGTCGCGCCGTCGATACCCGATATGCCCACTGCCGGAACGCCGCGCGCGATGAGCGCGGCCACGATGCGCTTATTCGCCAGTCCCGACAGAACGGCGAGCGCGGTGTCCCGTGTCGGCTCGTCGGTCACCCGCAGGCCGCGCACGAAGCGCGTCTCGAGCCCGAGGCTCTTCGTCCATTCGCCGACGAGCGGTCCGCCTCCGTGCACGACAACGACCTCATGACCACCGTCGTGGAGGGACGCCACGGCCGCCAGCGCGGCGTCGGCCTCCGCGCTGACGGAGCCGCCGATCTTGAGCACGACGGCGTCGCGACGCGGCGGGTCGGGCACCGCTCAGGTCGTGTAGTCGGCGTTGATGCGCACATATTCGGCGGAGAGATCGCCTCCCCACGCGCGCGACTGGCCATCGCCGAGCCCGAGGTCGACCTCGATCTCGACCGGTGAGGAATCGAAGGCGGCGCGCAGCGCCGATCCTTCCGGCGCGCACGGCACGCCTTCGGCGTAGACGGGAACGTCGCCGATGCGGACGCTCGCCAGACGCGCGTCGACGCGCGCTCCTGAGCGGCCGGCCGCCGCTAGGATCCGTCCCCAGTTCGGATCGGCGCCGTGGACCGCGGTCTTCACCAGGTTCGAGGCAGTGATCACACGGGCCGCCGCGGCCGCGTCAGCGGCGGTCATCGCGCCGCGCACGCTGACCGCGAATACCCGCGTCACGCCCTCGCCGTCCGCGACGATCGCGCGCGCGAGCTCGTCGCACACGGCCGTCACGGCCTCCGCGAAAGCGGGCCGGTCCGCGTCGGCCACGCGCACGCCGGAGGCGCCGTTCGCCAAGAGCAGCAGCGTGTCGTTCGTGCTCGTATCCCCGTCGACCGAGATCGCGTTGAACGTCGCGGCGGCCGCGTCGCGCAGTACCGCCTCCAGCAGCACGGCGTCCGCCAGCGCGTCGGTGGTGAGGAAGGCGAGCATCGTCGCCATGTTCGGATGGATCATGCCCGCGCCCTTCGCCATCCCGCCCACGCGCACCGTGCCGCCCTCGAGCGCCACCTCCCGCTGCGACACCTTCGGCCGCGTGTCGGTGGTCATGATCGCCCGCGACGCCGCGTCCCAGCCATCGACGGAGAGCTCGATGCGCGGTATCGCCGCGGCGATCCGGTCGGCGGGCAGCGGGACGCCGATCACGCCGGTGCTCGCGACGGCGACCTCGTACGGCGACACGCCGATGGCCGCGGCCGCGGCGGCCGCCATCGAGATCGCGTCACGCTCGCCCTGCGGACCGGTGCACGCGTTGGCGTTGCCAGAATTGGCCACTATCGCGCGCAACGCACCGCGGCGGAGATGCTCGCGTGTGAGGACGCACGGAGCGGCGATGACCTGGTTCGTCGTGAACACCCCCGCCGCGGTACAAGGAGCCGCCGACGCAACGAGCGCGACGTCGAGACGGTCGGAGGTCGGGTCCTTGACGCCAGCCGTCGCCGCCCCGGCGGTGAAGCCGCGCGCGAAGGTGACGCCGCCTCCTTCGCTCACTTCACGGCCACAGGGGGAGCGCCTCGAGGCCGCACGTCTCGGGGTAGCCGCGGAGCGCGTTCAGGTTCTGGATCGCCGAGCCAGCCGCGCCCTTGACGAGGTTGTCGATGACCGCCACGGCGATGAGCCGCCGCGCGGGCTCGTCGACGGCCGCGTGGACGAGGCACCAGTTGCTGCCGAGCGTCGCCTTACTCGGGGGGAACGCATCGACGACGCGCACGAACGGCTCGCCCGCGTACGCGTCCGCGTACGCGTCGCGTACGGCGACCGGCGTCACGCCGTCGCGGAGCGTCGCGTAGCACGTCGCCACCAGACCGCGCGTCATCGGCACGAGGTGCGGCGTGAAGGTGACACGCGGCTCCACGCGGCCCAGTGCGCCGACCTGCTGCGCGATCTCGGGCGTGTGCCGGTGCCGAGGGACTCCGTACGTGCGGACACTGCCGTCGATGCTGCCGTACAGGAACGCTTCGTCCACGACCCGCCCTGCCCCCGAAACGCCCGACTTCGCATCGACGACGATGTCTCCGCCGATCAGGCCGGCGCGCAGCGCCGGCGCCAGCGCGAGCAGGGACGCGGTCGGATAGCAGCCCGGATTCGCGACGAGGCGCGCGTCGCGCAGGTCCTCGCGGGCGAATTCGGTGAGGCCGTACACCGCTTCGGCCAGGAGGTCCGGCGCTGGATGCGTGTAGCCGTACCAGAGGTCGTAGGCCGACGGGTCCCTCAAGCGAAAATCGCTCCCGACGTCGATGACGGTGCGCCCCTCCGTGAGCCATGCCGGCGCGAGCCGCGCGGCCTCTCCCGCGGGCAGCGCCGTGAAGACCACCTCGGCATCACCCGGGTCGTTCCCCACGCGAAGCTCCGCCGGTGCCGAGTGCAGATGCGGCTGCACGTCGCGGAGCGCCTCCCCCTGGCGCGAGCGCCCGACAGCCGCGACGAACCGCGCCTGCGGATGCCCCAGCAACAGCCGCGCGAGCTCGCCCCCGGCGTACCCGGTCACGCCAACCACGGCGACCTTCGTCGGCATCGGTGGATTATGCGGTGCGATGGATAATTATGCAAGGAGTGGGACCCGGGGCGGCACCGTCCTCGCGCAGACGCGCGACGAGTAATGCAGCGGCGGTACCGTTCGCTCGATGACCGAGCTTCGAGACGACGAGCGCTTCATGCGGCGCGCGCTCCGTCTCGCCCGGCGGGCGGCGGGACGCACGAGCCCCAACCCGATGGTCGGCGCGGTGGTCGTCGACAACGGCCGGATCGTCGGAGAAGGTTTCCACCGCGCGGCGGGTGAGTCGCACGCGGAGGTGAACGCGCTGGCCGCCGCAGGCGAACGCGCGCGCGGTGCGACGCTGTATCTGACGTTGGAGCCGTGCAGCCACCGCGGCCGGACCCCGCCGTGCGTGGAGGCCGTGGTGGCCGCGGGCGTCACGCGTGTCGTCGCGGCGATGCGCGACCCGTACCCGAAGGTGAACGGGCGCGGCTTCCGCGCGCTCCGCGAGTCGGGGGTCGAGGTGGAGGAGGGACTCCTCGCGCAGGACGCGGCGCGGCTCAACGAGGGCTTCGTGACGCGGATGCGCTACGGCCGCCCCTTCGTCCTGCTCAAGCTCGCCACGACGCTCGACGGGCGCGCGGCGGTCGACGGACGCCGCTATCTCTCAGGAAAGCGCGCGCTCCGTGAGGTGCACGCCCTGCGCGACCGGCTCGACGCGGTGCTGGTCGGGATCGGCACCGTTCTGGCCGACGACCCCGAGCTCACCGTCCGCGAGCGGCGCGGCCGCGATCCGCTGCGGGTCGTCGTCGACGCCGACGCGCGCACGCCCGTCGCGAGCCGGATCGTCCGCGCGCGCGAGCCGCAGCGCACCCTGATCTTCGTCTCCCGCGACGCCGATGCTCGGCGCACCAATCGCCTGCGGGAGGCGGGCGTGTCGATCGTGCGACTCACGCGCACCGCCGATGGCCTCGACCTGGCCGCGGTGCTCGGGTGGCTCGGCGACCAGGGCGTCAACACCGTGCTCGCGGAGGGCGGGCCGACCGTGGCAGCGAGCCTGCTGCGCGCCCGGCTCGTGGACAAGGTGCAGTTCCTGGTCGCGCCGGTCGTGGGCGGTGACGGCCCCACCGCCCTAAGAGGCGCGCTGCCCGCGTCCGACCTGCGCGAGGTCAGGGTCCGGCGCTACGGCGAGGACGTCGCGATCTCCGCCTATGTCGTCGCGGGCGAGCGCTGATGTTCACGGGCATCGTCGAGGAGGTCGGCGTCGTGCGGAAGGTGGCCGGCACCCAGTCGGGCGCGCGGCTCGAGATCGCGTGCCGGCGGGTCCTCGAACGGCTCGAGGCCGACGACAGCGTGAACGTGGCCGGCGTCTGCCTCACCGTGATAGCGCGCGTACCCGAGGGCTTCATGGTCGACCTCGTGCCTGAGACGCTCGCCCGCTCTTCGCTGCCCCCCGTCGGCGGCCGGGTCAACCTCGAACGGGCGGCGACGCCGGCGACGATGCTCGGCGGCCACATCGTGCAGGGGCACGTCGACGGGACCAGCGAAGTCCTCTGGCGTGAGGAGCTCGGCGCGGGCGCGCGGCTGCGGTTCGCGCTGCCGCCCCCGCTCTCGCGCTACGTCGTCGAGAAGGGATTCATCGCGCTCGACGGCGTGAGCCTGACCGTCGCATCGCTCGCCCCGGCATCGTTCGAGATCGCGCTGATCCCCCACAGCGCGGAGCGCACCACGCTCGGCGACCTGCGCGAGGGCTCGGTCGTCAACGTCGAGGCCGATATCATTGGTAAGTACGTCGAGCGCCTGCTCGAGGCAAGGATGCGATGAGATCCCCCTTCGCGGACATCGAAGACGCCGTCGCGGACATCGCGGCGGGCAAGATGGTCATCGTCCTGGACGACGAGGACCGCGAGAATGAAGGTGACCTCGTCATGGCCGCCGCCAGCTGCCGGCCGGAGGACGTCGCCTTCATCCGGAAGTACGCGAGCGGCGTCGTCTGTGTGCCGATGACGGCGGAGCGGCTGCATGAGCTCGACATACCTCAGATGGTCGTCCGCAACGAGGCGCGCCTCGGGACGGCGTTCACCATCAGCGTCGACGCGCGGACCGGTATCGCGACCGGGATCAGCGCGGCGGACCGCGCGCACACGATCCGGCTGCTGGCGGATCCGGCGACCATGCGGGACGACCTCGTGAAGCCAGGGCACGTTTTCCCCCTCCAGGCACGCGAGGGCGGCGTGCTCGTGCGCGCCGGCCAGACCGAGGCCGCGGTGGACCTGTGCCAGCTGGCCGGCCTCGCACCGGTCGGCGTCATCTGCGAGATCACCAAACCCGACGGCTCCATGGCGAGGCTGCCCGAGCTGGGGCGGTTCGCCAAGCGCCACGGGCTGCGGATGATCACGGTGAAGGACCTAATCGCGTACCGCATGGGACGCGAGCGGCTGGTCGACCGGGTCGCGATCGCGCGCCTGCCGACCGCCCACGGTGAGTTCACGATCCACGGCTATCGCGCGCGCTATGGCACCACCGAAGCGGAGCACGTCGCCTTGACGATCGGCGACGTCGCGGACGGCGAGCCGGTGCTCGTGCGGGTTCACTCCGAGTGCCTGACGGGCGACGTCTTCGGCTCCTTCCGCTGCGATTGCGGCGACCAGGTCGACGCGGCCCTCGCCCGGATCGCCGCCGAAGGCCGGGGGGTCCTGCTGTACCTGCGCCAGGAGGGGCGCGGCATCGGCCTCATGAACAAGATCCGCGCGTACGCCCTCCAGGACCAGGGCCTCGACACCGTGGAGGCGAACGAACGGCTCGGCTTCAAGGCCGACCAGCGCGAGTACGGCATCGGCGTCCAGATCCTCGACGACCTCGGCGTGCGCCGCGTACGGCTGCTGACGAACAACCCGCACAAGATGGTCTCGCTCTACGGGCTCGAGGTGACGGAGCGCGTGCCACTGGAGATGCCCGCGCGCCAGGCGAATCGCGAGTACCTGCGCACGAAGCGCCGCAAGATGGGCCATCTGCTCTCGGTGGTCGGCGGGGAGGACCCATAGCCGGGAAGCGCCCCGCGGCCCGAACGGCGTCCGCCCCCGGCGCGCGCACGGCAGTCGTTGTCGCCGGCTGGAACTCGGAGGTCACCGCCCGGCTCGCGGACGGCGCGCTCGCGGTGGCCGAGGCCGCGGGCGCGAGCGCCGACCGATTCGACGTCGCGGGATCGTTCGAGCTGCCGGCGGCGGCGGCGATACTGGCCGCGACCGGCCGCTATGACGCGGTAGTCCCGATCGGCTGCCTGGTGCGCGGCGAGACGCCGCACTTCGACGTCCTGGCGCGCGCCGTCGCCGATGGCCTCATGCGCCTGTCGCTCGAATACCCGGTCGCGATCCCGTTCGGCGTGCTGACCTGCGACACGATCGCGCAGGCCAGAGCGCGCGCTGGAGGCCGGGCGGGGAACAAGGGACGCGAGGCGATGGAGGCGGCGCTCGCGATGGTGGCGCTGCGTCAGGCCACCGCGCCCACCCGCAGGCGCATCGCACGCCGCGCCGCGAGCGCGTCGGCGCGATCGACCTCGACGAAACTGACGCGCTCGCCCGGGACGAGCTGAGCCGCACGCCCCAGGTCCGCGCCGATCACCGTGGCGATGACGGGGTAGCCACCGGTGGTCTGGTGATCCGCGAGCATCACGATGGGCTCGCCGCTCTGTGGGACCTGCACCGCGCCCGCGATCAGGCCGCACGTCAGGATCTCGCCGGCCCGGGCCGCGACCCGGGATCCACCGAGGCGCAGTCCCATGCGGTCGCTGTCCGGGCGGACGACGAATTCGGCGCCGAAGAAGGTCTCCATCGCGGCGGCGGTGAAGCGGCCGGCGTGCGGACCGCGCATCGCGCGGAGCGGCCCTTCGTAGGTGAGGGCCGCAGCGGCCACGCCGGCGCTGCCGGCCTCCACCGTGGGCGCCGCGAGCGGGAGCTCGTCACCCGCGATCAGCGCTCGGGGGAATGGCCCGAGCCCGGCCGGGACGTACGCCGAAAGCGACCCCAGCACCCCGCCTGCCGCGATGCCTCCGGAGACCGCGAGGTAGGCGAAGCGGCAGCGGTCTCCGCCCTCGATCACCAGCTCCTGGCCCGCGCGCGCGAGCACGGCGGTGTACGACGGGAGCGGGCCGCGGCCTCGGAGCCGGGCGTCGCGGCCCGTCACCGCGACGACGCGGGCGTCGTCGCAGCGGAAACGCGCGGGGCCGCCGACGATCTCCAGGCCGGCGGCATGCGGCGGATTGCCGACCAGCGCCTGCGCGAGCGCGTGCGCCCATCGGTCGGCGGCCCCCGAGTTGGGCACGCCCGCCCGCAGGTGGCCCGACCGGCCGAGGTCCTGGACCGTCGTGCGCAGACCGGGGTGGAGCAGCACGAGCATCAGCGGTGTACGGGTCAGAGCGGGACGAAGCGAACGTGGTCACCCGCGCGCAATGCGGCCGGTGGATCGGCGGTCGCATCGAAGGGCACGAAGTCCGTGTGGCCGATGAGGCGCCATCCGCCCGGGGACGCGAACGGATAGATCGCCGTCTGGCCGTCCGCGACGGCGACCGCGCCGGTGGCGACTCGCGCACGTGGAGACGCGAGGCGAGGCGCGCGGATCCGCGGATCCAGGGTGCCCAGGTACGCGAAGCCCGGCATGAAACCCAGAAAGAACACGGTGTACTCGCGCGAGGAGTGGAGCGCGACGAGCTCGGCCACGGCGAGGTCCGACGTGCGCGCGACCTCGGAGAGATCCTCGCCGTCGTAGCGCGTCGGCACGGGTACCAGCCGAGGGGCGGGTGGCACCGCCTGCGCGTTCATCGGGACCGTTGCCGCGGACACGGCGACCGCTGGTGTTCGGCCCCCCGGCGGACCCGACGGGCGCCCTCCATTGCGGTGCCTGTGACCGGGATCTCCCGCTTGAGCGCAGGCGCGGCGCGCCTCGTCCCCGGCGGCGGCGCCGCTCAGGCGCTCGGGGTCGTACGCGAGCACCACCGAGGCGTAGGCGGGGACGGCGGGCCCGTGGCCGAGCGCCTCCCACGCATCGGCGATCGCGGCGGCGCGCGCGACGATGGCCACGTCCACGCGCTGTTCCAATTCGAGCAAGAGCGCACCGTCGCCGAATGGCGCGATCCGCGCCTCCGTCATCGCCGGCCACCCCCGCTCATCGCGCGAGCGCACGCACCGCGACGCCGGCGGCGTCGAGCGCGTCCCTCACGGCGCGCGCCACGCGCGGCGCGGCGGGGGCATCGCCGTGGAGGCAGAGCGTGTCGACCTCGAGCGGCAGGAACGACCCGTCGGTGGCACGGACGCCGCCGTCGCGGACGAACGCCAGCGCCTGCGCCGCGGCCGCCGCGGGATCGTCGATCACTGCGCCAGGTAGTCGCCGCGGACGCAGCGTGCCGTCCGGCTCGTAGGCGCGGTCGACGAAGCCCTCTCGCGCCACGCGAACGCCGGCCCCGATCGCCGCGCGCTCCATCGCCGAGCCCGGCGGCGCGTACAGCGCGACGCCGGGCCAGGCGCCGGTGGATCGGACGATGATCCGGGCGATCGCGTCGTCGCGCTCGCCCCGGTTGTAGAGCGCGCCATGCGCCTTCACGTGGGCGAGAGAGACGCCCGCGTCTTTCGCGGCATCGGCCAGGGCGCCGACCTGCGAGCGCAGGTCGGCGAGCAGCTCCTCCGGCGCGATGTCCAGTGCGACGCGGCCAAAGTTCGGCTTATCGCGGTATCCGGGATGCGCTCCGACCGCGACACCGTGACGAACCGCGAGCGCGATGGTCTCCCGCATCGTCTGGTCGTCTCCCGCGTGGGCGCCGCAGGCGATGTTCGCGCTGGTCACGAACGGCATGATCGCCGCGTCGTTCCCCGCACCCTCGCCGAGGTCGCTGTTCAGGTCGATGACCACGCTCATGTTCCGAGCACCCGCGAAGTATCGCGGGACCGACGGCTCGTCGCGCGGTGCGGTGCCGCCCCGATGGCGCGGTGCGGTGCGCGCGGTGCGGTGCGCGCCGTACGCCGCTAGACGAACAGCGGCGCGAGCACCAAGGTGATGGTCGCCAGCAGCTTGATCAGCACGTGCAGGCTCGGGCCAGCGGTGTCCTTGAACGGGTCACCGACGGTGTCGCCGACGACCGCGGCTGCGTGGGGAGCGCTGCCCTTGCCCACGACGTGCCCATGCTCGTCCTTGAGCTGGCCCGATTCGATGTACTTCTTCGCGTTGTCCCACGCGCCTCCCGCGTTGTTCAGCACGGTGGCCAGGATCACGCCCGTCATCGTCCCGACCATGAGGAGCGCGGCCTCGGCCTCCGCCTTGAGAACTATGCCCACGACGATCGGCGCGGCGATCGCGAGGATCCCCGGCGGGATCATGTTCCGCAGCGCCGAGGCGGTCGTTATGTCGACGACGCGCGCGTAGTCCGGGCGCTCGGTCCCGGCCATGATCCCGGGATGCTCGCGGAACTGCGTGCGCACCTCCTGGATGATCGCGGCTCCCGCGCGGCCCACGGCGCGGATCGCGAGCGAGCTGAAGAGGAACACGAGCATCGCACCGAGGAAGCCCCCGAGGAACACGTCGACCTTCGCGAGGTCGACCACGTGGAAGTCGGCGGGCTCGATGCCCGCGGTGCGGCGCAGGTCGGTGACCTTGTCGAGGTACGCGCTGAAGAGCAGGAACGCGGCGAGCGCGGCCGAACCGACCGCGTAGCCCTTCGTCAGAGCCTTTGTCGTGTTGCCGACCGAGTCCAGCCGGTCGGTGCGCTCCCGCGTCTCCTCCGACGCCCGCGCCATCGACGCCACGCCGCCGGCGTTGTCGGTGATGGGACCGAAGGTGTCCATCGCGAGGATGAACGCCGCGGTCATCAGCATGCCCATCGTCGCGACGGCCGTGCCGTAGATGCCCCCGTGCGGCAGGCCGGTGTCGTCCGCCCAGCGCTGCCCGAAGTAGTGCGATAGGAAGAGCGCGATGGTGATCGCGATGACGGATGAAGCCGTCGTCTCGAAGCCCACGGCGGTGCCGGAGATGATCGTCGTCGCCGGCCCCGTCTTGGCGGCCTCGGCGATCTCCTTGACGGGGCGCCACGCGCCCGAGGTGTAGTACTGGGTGATGAATACGAACGCGAGGCTCGTCAGGATCCCGACCACGCCTGCGTAGAAGAACCAGTATCCCCCGCCCTTCTCGTTCAGCATCGACTGGGTCACCACGAACATCGCGGCGATGCACATGGCGACGGTGATGTAGTAGCCGAGATTCAGCGACGACATGGGGTCGCGCTTCTCGTCCCCGCGCACGAGGAATATGCCGATGACGCTGGCGATGAGGCCGAAGCCCCGGACGACAAGGGGGAAGAGGATCCACGCCGGGTTGTGGGTCACCGCGAAGATCGCGACGCCGAGGATCATCGCGCCGATGTTCTCCGCCGCGGTCGACTCGAACAGGTCGGCGCCACGGCCCGCGCAGTCGCCGACGTTGTCGCCGACCAGGTCCGCGATGACGGCAGCGTTGCGCGGGTCGTCCTCGGGGATACCCGCCTCCACCTTGCCAACGAGGTCCGCGCCGAGGTCGGCGGCCTTCGTGTAGATACCGCCACCGAGCTGCGCGAAGAGCGCCACGAACGACGCCCCGAAGCCGAAGCCGACGATGGTGAACGGCGCCTGGTCGGGCTTGGAAAAGCCGCCGTAGGCGATGAACATCACGAAGACTCCGATGAGCGAAAGCCCCACCACGAGGATCCCGGAAACGGCACCGCCCCGAAGCGAGATCCGCAGGGCGTCAGCGACACTGTGCTGGGCCGCGGCCGCCGTGCGGAGGTTCGACTTCACCGCGACGAACATGCCGATGATGCCGGACAGCATCGACGCGCTCGCGCCCACGAGGAACGCGAGCGCGGTCTTCCACGCGAGCTCCTCACGCGACACCCCGGGCGCGGTCTCAAAGAGATAGATGACGATCGCGATCAGCACGGTGCCACCGAGCGCCAGGAGGGCGATGGTCCGGTACTGGCGCTTGATGAACGCGACCGCCGCGACGTAGATGGCGCCCGCCACCTCCTGCATCTCGGGCGTCCCGGTCGGCGAGCTGAGCACGTCGTAGGCGAAGTACGCGGCGACGGCCACGGCCACCAGGCCGGAGAGCGGGATCACCCAAGTGAGGGGCGAGGCGTCCAAGGGACCTCCAGTCGAGGCAAAAAACTAGCGCTGGCCCCGACGGAGGGGGCCGAAGCGCCGTTCGGCATTGTACGGCAGCCTCGCGTTCGCGCGCAAACGGACCTATCCTCGTCCCATGCCCCCGCAGAAAGCTTCGAAGAGCGCCCCGAAGGCTGACGCCAGCGAGAAGGCGAAGAGCAAGGACCGCGATTGGCTCACGACCTCCGAGCTGGCGACGCGCATCGGCTGGCGCGAGCACGCGCTTCGCGACGCCATGCGGGGCAAGGAGCTGCCCGGGATCCGGCGCACGTCGTTCGGCTACCACATCGACGCGGCGGCGGTGGAGGACATCGCGAAGACCCTGGGAGCGGCGCCCCCTAAGGGGAATTCAAGCCAGCACTAGCTGGCTAGGCCCGCCTCCGAAGCCGCGCGGGCAGGATCTGGAGCTCCTCGCGGTACTTCGCGACGGTGCGCCGGGCGAGGATGATCCCGTTGTCGTCCCGCAAGCGCTCGACGATCTCCTGATCCGAGTACGGCCGCGTGCGGTCCTCGACCTCGATGATGTTCTTGATGACGTCCTTCGTGCCGAGCGACGCGGTGAAGAACAGCGAGAAGGGCACGACCTCGCCGGCCGGGAGCAGGACGAACTTGCCGGCCGTCGCGCGGCTCACCGTCGATTCGTGCATGCCGATCCTCTCGCCGACCTCCGCGCGCGTCAGTGGCCGCAGCGACTGGATGCCGTTCTCGAGGAAGTCCCTCTGGCATTCCACGATGACCTGGGTGATCCGCGCCATGGTCTGCCGGCGCTGATTGATGTTGTCGATGAAGAACTTCGCGCGCGTGACGTACTCGCGAATGTGCTGCCGCTCCTGGTCGTTCATCGCCGGCGTCTCGCCTCCGGCGGAGCGCGCCGCCTGGAGCTGTCCGACGAGCTGCCGGTACACCGGGTTGATGCGGAGAGCGAACCGGCGTGACTCGATGACCTCGACCTCGAAGTCCTGCTCGTCGTTCTTGACGATGATCACGTCGGGTCGCAGCGTCGCCTGCCGGCCGCCGATGCTGGTCCCGTCCGGGCCGGCCGCGAAGGCGTGCGCCGGGAAGGGGTTGAGGTTCTCCTTTATGTAGTCCCACGCGTCCTGCACTTCCTCGCGGCTGATCCGCAGCGACTGCGCGATGTCGCCGAACTTGTGCTCGCCCAGCTCGCGGAAGTGGTCCGCGACGATCGCCCTGGCGTGCGGAGGCACTGATCCACCCTCCGCGAGGTGGTCCATCTGCACCAGGAGGCACTCGCGCGTGTCGCGTGAGCCGATGCCCCAGGGCTCGATGGACTGGATCGCCGCGAGCGCCTGCTCGGCGTCCTCGACCGGCACGCCTATGACCTCGGCAGCGTCCTCCAGGCGGACGTCCAGGTACCCGCTGTCGTTGATGTTCCCGATGAGATATTCGGCGATCGTGTACAGCCGCCTTGAGATGATGACGCGGACGTTCCAGCTCAGATATTCGGCGAGCGTCTGCTCGGATTCCGCGCGGACGATCGGATCGAATTCGTCGTCCTCGTCATCGCGTTGGGTGAGGTTCGTACCCTCCAGCGGCTCGTTCTCCTGGTACTGCTGCAGGCTGTTCTTCGCGGTGTTCCCGAAGCAGTTGAGGCAGACCCTTCCGGTCAGGGGATTGCCGCACAGCGGGCAGACGTGGAGCTCATCGAGGTCCAGAGCCGGGTTCTCGTCGAGCTCCTGGTTGATGACGTTTTGCAGTTCCATCGAGGACAGCTGGAGGATGTAGTTCGCTGCGATCTGCTTGGGAGTGACCTTCATCTGTTGCTGGGGCAGAAGGCGCAGATCCACATCGGCTACCTTACCTCACGTGCCGCTGCTGACGGCGGATATTCCACTCGTCGGCGCCGCGTTCGCGCTGATCGCCGTCGCGCTGCTCCGCTCCTTCGCCGCGCCGATCGGTCAGTGGCGGAGTCGGGCTGCGGTCGTGGTCGCCGTCGCCGGTGCGCTGCTACCGCTGTTCGCGTACGCGTTCCTCGAGAACACACGCGGTCAAGGCCGCGCGCTATGGGAGTGGAGCGCCGCAGGAGGACCGGCCATCGCCGCGCATTACCGGTTCGATGGCATCGGCGCGATCGGCGTGACGATGGCCACCGGCTACACCGCAGCGGCGATCCTTGCGGCGACGCGCACGCGCGGCGGGCAGCGGGTCGTCCTGGCGTTGGTGCTCGTGATCGGGATCGTCGCGATCGCGCTCGCGGTGGTGGACGACCTGGTCGCCGCGACCGTGTTGCTGAGCGTCCTCGCGCTCGCGACGGTCCTCGTCGCGTTGAGCGTCGCGCCACCGCCCTCCACCGCGCGCCTCGCCGTGTACCTGGCCGTGGGCATACAGGGATTCGTTCTCGCCGCGCTGGCGCTTTCACGCTACGGCGGCGCCTCGTTCCAGTTCGACTCGATCCGTCCCACCGCGATCAGCCCCGGGGTGGTCACGAGCGCGACTGCCGGAGCTGCTCTGTTCGCCGGCCTGTACCCGTTCGTTCCGTGGCGCTACGACACGAGGGTGGCCGTGGAGCCCGCACTCCTGCGCGGTCTTCTCGCGATGCCCGCCGGCATCGGCGCGAGCCTGGTGCTGCTGCGCCTGGTGGGCGTCACCCGGACGGACCTTTCGACCCTCGGCCTGCCGATCGCATCGGCTGGCTCGCGGGCGACGGTCGCTGTCCTCGCGGTGCTTGCGCTCGCGATCTGGGCGCTGAGTGGACGCCTGAGCGCGCGCCGGGTGGGACTCGTGGTCGTCGCGCTGGCCGCGGCCGCGCTCTACGCCGAACTTCACTGGAGTCACATCGTGCTGATCTCGGCCGTCGTCACCGTGCTGTACGCCGCGAGCGTCTCGCTCGCGCTGCCCGATGAGTGGCACGTCGTCCGCTACGACGTCGCGCTGGCGCTGCTGTTGATCGCGGTGGCGATCGGAACGCCGTTCGCGATCGCAGCGGCTCTCGTCGCGCTGGTCGCCGATGCGCTCATCGCCATCGGCGAGGCCGTCTGGATGCCGCCACATCGTGGCTTCATGGCGCTGGTCGCGGGAGCGACGGTTTGGGTGGCGGCCATCCTGGGGGTCGCCGTCGGTATTCCGGATGCCTCCGACCCCGCGACGAAGATCCTCGCATCCGCGGCGCTGGTGCTGCTTCTCGCGCTGCAGCTCGCGCACGTCGCGCGGCGCGTCGCGATCCCGCCTCCGGTCGACCTCGAGGCCAGCGCCACCATCGCCGGCTTCATGGCCACGCTGCTCACGGCGATCTTCGTCGCCCTCCCGGTGGCGGACGGCGTCAGGCTCACCCTTGGCCGTCCATTCGGTCCGATCGTGTCATCCCCGGCCACGGCGGTGGTCGCTATCGCGGCGGTCGGCGCGCTGGCCGTCGCCGTCGCGCGTTCCGTCCGGCAGGTCCTTCCCGACCTGACGCCCATCGCCGCGCGGCTGCGCTCCGTCGTGGACGCGGCGGACCCCGTACCCGCGGGGGTCGGCGCCTTCCGCCTCGTGGAGAACACCGCGAGCGGCGTCAGCTTGGGCTTCTCGCTCCTCGAGCGCCGGAGCGGCGTCGGGCTGGCGCTCGCGCTCATCGTCGTGGTGCTGGCGTGGTCGGTCCGCTGACTTCCGCGGCCGCGTAGCCGCGTCCGGCCCGTGCTCCTTCTTGCGGTGGTCGCGGTCGGCACGCTCGCGGCCAACGGGTCGCATGGCCTGCGGCAGGCGGCGGTGGCGCTCGCCGTCGTGTCCTGCGCGTCCATCGGGATCGCGACGGGCATATCCGTCTCGCCCCAGCTCGCGCTCGCGGCCGGCGCCGCGATCGTTGGTGCCGCGATCCTTTTCGTGGCGGCACGCGACGGCGGCTACGGGGAAGAAGCGGGGTGGCGGGTGTGGCTCGCGACGGTGGTGGCCGCCGTCGCGACACCCGTCGCGTTCGCCTCTTTCCGGTCTGTCAGCAGTGAGACCATCGACGTGCCATTGCTCGGCGCCGACGCGCGCGGCGTCGCTGTCGAGGTCGCGGCCTTCTGGCTCCTGTCGTCCGGCATGGCGATCCTGCTGAGCGCCCGTAGCGCGGTACGCATGTCGATCGGCGCCTTCCTGATGGTGGGCGGCGTGCAATTGCTGGTGCGCCTCGTCCCGGGAGCCCATCTGGGCTTGACGCTCCTCGTGTCGTGGCTCCAGGTGCTCATCTGCCTCGCGGGCGCATTCCTGATCGTCAACGAACGCGCGGCCCGCGAAAGCTGATGCCTGCCGCGGCGATCCCCACGGTGCTGCTTGCCCTCGCGGCAGCCGTCGCGTTCGCCCTACGCAAGCGCGTGCGCGACGTGGCGGTGCTGTCGCTGCTCGCGCTCGCGGCCGCGATGGTGGTGATCGCGCTGCTGCCAGACGACGCGCGAGGCGAGGTGTTCGCGCTGCCGCTGCGCCTTTCCCCGTTAGCGCGGCTCGCCTCGTTGGTCTCGCTCGGCACGTTGCTGCTGCTCGTCGTCGACGTGTGGCTCGGCGAGCCTGCATACAACTTCTTCCCGACATCTCTCGGGATCGGCGCTGCGCTGACGGCGGTGCTGCTCCTCGTGACGCCGCTCGCGCTGTACGCGGCGCTGCTGGCGGCGCTGCTGCTCCCTATCGGATCCTTCGTCTTCCAGGTGCAGCGCAACCGCAGCGTCGAGGCCGCGCTGCGCCATTTCGGTTTCGTCGCTCTCGGCGGCTGCCTCGGCCTCTCCGCGCTCGCGCTGGCGGCCCGGCTTCCGCACGACGAACCCGCGAACACATTCGTGCTCCTGGTGGTGATCCTCATCGTCGCATTCGCGCTGAAGCTGGCGGCGATCCCATTCCATACCCACGCGTCGCTCCTCGCGGCCGAGGCGCCGACCGCCGCGCTGGCGCTGTACTTCGGGGTGCTCGTCCCGGCGACGTTCATCGCCTTCGTCGAGATCCTCACGCTGTCCGGCCTCCTCCCGGCGATCGTGCAGGTGGCGAAGGTCCCGGAGCTCCTCCTCGGACTCGGACTCGTGTCGGCGCTCGGCGGGTCGCTGCTCGCGACAGGTGCCGGTGACCTGCGCCGTCTCGTCGTGTGCTCGGTCATCTCGAACGTCGGCGTCGCGCTGGTCGGCCTCTCGACGCTGTCGGGTCCGGGGATCGTCGGAGGGATCGCGGTCGTCCTCGTCACCGGGGTCTGCGCCACGCAGCAGCTGATCGCCGCTGGCGCGCTGGAGCGCCGAGCCGCGGGCGGGCAGCCGGCCGCCGACCGGGCGCCGCTCGCGGCCGCCGCATTCGTCGCCGGCGGCGTCGGCATCATCGGAGCGCCGCCGCTGCTTGGCTTTCCGGGACACTTCTTCGTCGAGCTGATCGCGTACTCGTACGCGAGCTGGCTCGGTGCTGCGCTCGTCCTCGCGACGCTCGCGCTGCTCCTCGCTCAGGTGCGCGCGGGGATCGCGCTCTTCTCGAGCGCGGCCGGGCGCGGCTGGACGATCGAGCGGAGGCCGGTCGCAGGGCTGGTCGGACTCGCCATCTTCGCGATGCTGCTTGCGGGGGGCGTCATGCCCGAGCCGTTCCTGCGCCCGATCTCGGCCTTCGCCGACGAGTTCCTGCGCGCGCTCCGTCCTCTATAGCGCCCCTTTAGCGCCGCGCGCCTCGATCAGCCACCCGAGCGTCCCCCGTGCAGTCCCACGTGCAGCCCCCCGCGCGCGCGGGCGCTGCACGGTCCGCGTGGGCCGCATCGCGGAGCGTCCCGGTCCCTTACCTAAAGTGCAGCGCGGGGACGGCGGTGGCGGGCCCGCGTGATCCGGACTCCGCGCGCGCCGCAGCACGCGCGGCGAGGAGGCGGCGGGGGCACAGCGAGACGGAGCGGCGCGCTAGCGACGCGCAGCGAGCGACCCGCCGCCTCCGTGCCGGAGCGCGCGGGTCCGCTGCCGCCGGCCCTGCGCCCGATCACCGACCCCCCGAAAGGGAGTTCGCACCGGCAACACGCGGCGCGGGTCCGCCTGCCGCCGGCCCTGCGCCCGATCACGACTAACGTGGCCCTATTCCTCGCGGTCGTGTTCGCACGCCTCGACCGTCGAAGCCCGTCGCTACGCGGGCGCCCCCTCGTCGGTCATCCAACGTTCGATGTCGCGCCGGTAGGAGACGACGCCGTCAGGGAACCAAAGTGCGATCTCCGTGGCGGCCGTCTCGGGAGCGTCGCTCGCGTGGACCAGGTTGCGCAGGCCGACGAGTGCGTAGTCGCCGCGGATCGTGCCGGGGACCGCCTCGTGCGGCCGGGTCGCACCGACCATCGCGCGGACGACCGCGATCGCCTTGGGGCCTTCGAGCACCGCCGCTATCACGGGCGATGCCGAGATCGTCTTGACCAGGTCCTCGTAGAAGAACTTGCCGCGGTGGACCGCGTAATGCTCCTCGGCCATCGCCCGCTCGACGCGCAGGAGGCGCAGCGCGGCGATGCGCAGTCCCCGCCTCTCGAAGCGCGAGAGCAACTCCCCCGCGATGCCGCGCTGCACCGCGTCCGGCTTCAAGACGACGAGCGTGCGCTGCGCGCCGTCCTGGTCGGTCACGATGCGATCTCCATCGCAAGCTCATCGCCTACAGGCGCCGCGAGCGTCCCGATGACGGCGCGGGGACCGACGGCCGCGAGGTAGGCGAGTTCCGGACGAAGGTAGCGGCGCGCGACGCCGCGGATGTCCTCGGGTCCGATCGAGTCGATGATCGCGCACACCTCGTCGACGGTGCGGATGCGGTCGAGGAACATCTCCTGTCCGGCGAGCCAGCTCGATACGCCGCGCGTGTCCTCGAGCCGAAGCTCCATGCGGCCCTTTGCGAAGTCGCGCACGCGCTCGAGCTCGACATCGGGCACCAGCTCCTCGCGCAGGCGAGCCACCTCCCCGAGCGCCGCCGTGACCGCCTCGGCGGCGCGCGCGGGCGCGATGCCGGCGTAGATGACGAGGTGCCCAGCGTCGCCGTAGTTGGCGTCGAACGAGTGCACGTCGTACGCGAGCGCGCGCTTCTCCCGCAGCTCGAGGAACAGGCGGCTGGACATCCCTTCCCCCAGCACGGCGTTCAGCATGTCGAGCGGGTACTTGTCGGGATGATCCTGGGCGACGCTGCGCCATCCGATGCACACGTGCGCCTGCTCTCCCCGCTTCGCGAGCGCCTTCGACCGCGTCTTCGCCGGCTGCGGCGCCGTGGCGAGGGAGATCCCCGGACGCCGCGCGATGTCGCCCAGCTGCGCTTCGACTGCGGCGACAGCCTCGTCCGCGGAGAGCTTCCCCGCCAGCGCGACGACGATGCGCTCGGGAGCGTAGCCGCGCTCCATGAAACCTCGCAGGTCCCCAGCGGTCAGCCCAGATACGACGCGCTCGCGCCCGGCGACTTCCCAGCCGAGCGGGTGGCCTGGATACAGGAGCTCCTCGATCAGCGTGTGCACGCGGTCCTGCGGCTGGTCGCGGTACATGCGGATCTCCTCGACGACTACGCCACGCTCCGACGCGACGTCGGCCTCCCGCAGGAGAGGCGAGCGGATCATGTCGGCGATCACGTCGAGCGCCACGAGGTAGTGTCGCGCGGGAACGCGCGACCAGAAGACGGTGACCTCCTTGTCGGTGGACGCGTTGACCGCGCCGCCGAGGCTTTCGACCGCCTGGCTGATCTCGGCCGCGGTCGGGCGCTTCGCCGTCCCCTTGAACACCATGTGCTCGAGGAAATGGCTCGTGCCGGCGTTGTCCCGGGTCTCGGCGCGGCTGCCGACGCCGACGTAAACGGCGAGCGAAACGGAGCGCGTCTCCGGCATCTCCGAAACGAGAACGCGCATGCCGTTGGGCAGCACGATGCGGCGATATTCCACGCCGGCCAACGCTAGCACCGGGTCTCTCGGGCCGTCCGAACCGGGTCGGAGGTCGGCGCGAACACGCTGTCCGGAAATTCGATGCCAGCATCGGGCGGCGCGCGACCTGATCAAGCTGCCCCTGTTCGGTCCATGAGTCCGCGATCCGCTCACCCGCGAAGGTGTGACATCGCGGCGCTGTCCACGAAACGCGGCTAGCGGCAGAACACCATCGTCATATAGAGCGCGCTTGCGCCCTGCGCCGCGCCGATGCCGACGCGCCTGAAGTTCGCGTCCATGATGTTCGTGCGGTGGTTGATCGGAGCCCACGGCTCCGCCATGTACGCCCAGTGGAGCGCGCCCACGTCGCCATTCCAGACCGCGCCGACGTTCTCGCCGAACCAGCCGCTGCCGCACGCCGCGCCATCGCGCGCCGCGGCGGTCCCATCCGGCCCGTCGTGGTACACGTAACCGAGCTTCGCCTCGAACCCGCTATGAGCGCGGGCGACCGCGGAAATCCCGCTGTCGAGGACATACGGAGCGAGTCCGCCTTGCGCGCGCGATCCGTTGATCAGCGCGAGCATGCGCAGCTCCGCCGCGCTCGCGCTCGTCGCCGGCGCGGCTGGCGGCGGTGCCGGCTTCGTGGCTGCCGGAGGCGGCGGTGCCGTCACCGGGGCCGCGGTCGCCGGCGCGGCCAGGGCGGGCGGCGCAGTGGGCGCAGGTGGCGGTACTGGAGGAGGCTCAGCGGGCGGCGCGGCGGTCACGTCCGGCGGCGGCGCGGCGGTCACGCCGGGCGGGGGCTCGTCCGCGGGCGCATCCGGCGGGCCTGGGTCCAGGCGGCGGCGCAGCGCCGCACCGCGAGCCAGCGGCTCGGCGCGACCGACGATCGGCTCGAGCGGCAAGTCCAGCGCGATCCTCGCGACCTGCCGCGGGTCTGCTGAGGGCGGCGAGCCAGCGACCGTGGGCCTGGTATCCGGGAAAAGGGAGATCGCGATGAGCAAGAGCACGATCGGCGCGGCGCGCGCGCCCCAGCGGAGCCTCAAGCCTCCGCGATGCCGGCGGCGCCGTGGGCGATCAGCAGGTCCGCACCCGCTCGTCGGGCGGCGCGGAGGGCCTCGCGCTGTGGTCCCCGCTCGTCGGTGAGGCGCTCGGCGGCGGCGGCGAGCGCGAAGTGCTCGTCGAGCGTCTGGTACGAGAAGATCGGCTCGTTGGTCTCGCGGGAGAGCATCGCGAGGATGTCGCCTGTCGCCAGCGACGGCTTGACGACGACGGCGTCGGCGCCCGCCTGGATGTCGCGGCGGGCACGCGCCCTTGCGGCGCCGCGGTCATCGTCCGCAAGCAGCGGGACCGCGCGCTCGCGGATCAGCGTGGCACCAACAGCGACGCGGTGCGAGTGGTACATGCAGCTCTCGATCTTGGCCATCGCGGCGATGGGAACCTCCTCGGCGGCGTCCGCGAGGGCGGCGCGCAGCGCGGCGACGGTGCCGTCGAGCATTCCGGATGGCAGCAGAAGGTCGGAGCCGGCTTCGGCGTGCGCGATCGCGATCTCCCCGAGGCGCTCGAGGGTGCCGGCGACATCGGCGCCCTCGCGTCCGAACAGCACGCACTGGCCGTGGCTGGTGTACGCGCAGACGCAGACGTCGGTGACGACGGCGAGGTCGGGCACCGCGTCCTTCACGCAGCGGATCGCGCGGGGCACGATGTGACCGGGCTGGCTTGCGATGAGGGCGAGCTCGTCCTTGCGGTCCGACGCGCCGAAGATCAGGAGCCCGGCGATCCCCGCGGCCGCGGCGGCCCGCGCCTCGCGCACGAGCTCCGTCAGCGAAAGCCGCTCGACGCCCGCCAGACCTTCCACCGGCTCGCGGTCCTCGACCGACGCCGACACGATCACGGGTACGACGCAGCGGGCGGCCAGCGTGTCGCTCTTCAGCGCGCGCGACCATGCCGGATGCTCCGCGAGCCGCCCCCCGGTGAGTGTCCCGTTCGCCATGAACCCATGGTATTGCCGCTCGAAGGGCGTGCCCGTTTAGCATTGACTCTTGGTGGGACATCGAGCGCTCGCACTGGCCCTGACCCTCGCCTTCGTCGCAGGCGCATGCTCCAGCGGCGCTCCCGCGGCGCGGACGATCGTTGACGGACCGACACACCAGATCAACCTGGCGGAGCAGGCGCCCGCTGGCGCGCTCGTCCTCGAGCAGTCGGCCGCGTCCGCGGCGCCCGCGCCGCCGCCCGCCGCACCCGTTGCCGATCCTGCGCCGGCGGTGCGAGCCGCCGGAGTCCGCGCCGATCTTCCACAGGTCAGCCACGTATGGCAGACGCTGAACAACTGCGGGCCGGCGTCGGTCGTCATGGCGCTTGCGGCCTTCGACGTCGCGGCGTCGCAGGAGGTCGCCCGCCTAGCGCTGCGCGGACCGGATCTTCGGCGGGGCATGCCGAGCGCGGGCGTCGACCCATGGGTGCGCGAACAATTCGGCCTGCGCTCTGTCGTTCGCACTAACGGGACGAACGAGCTGATGAAGCGTCTGCTGGCGAACGGATTCACGCCCATCGTCACGCAGTGGCTCGAGGATCCGACGCGCATCGCGCACGACCGGCTCGTGCGCGGGTACGACGACTCGATGTCGGCCTTCCTGGTCAACGATCCCATGAAGGGCGCCGCCGTACCGCTCTCGTACTCGTGGTTCGCCACGAACTGGCAGGCCTTCAACTACAGCTACTTCGTCATCTACCGCCCGGAGGACGAGGCCCTGCTGCGCGCCGTCATCGGAGACGACTGGAACGACCGGATCATGCGCGCGCGGACGTACGAGCGCGCCAAGGTGGAAGCCCGCGACCAGGATTCGTCGGCCGCGTGGCTCTTCTACGGCGAAGCCGCGTACCGGTTCGGGATGTTCGAAGAGGCGGTCGCCGCGTTCGAAACGGGAATGTCGCGCGGCTCCCCCTTTGGCGTCTTCACCGTCCGTTCGAGCTACCCGCTCGCGCTGCTGGCGACCGGACGCGCGGCCGACTCGGACGCGGCCGCGGGCCGCCTCGCCAACTCGAGCTCGACGCCCTTCGTCCGTCCGACGGCCGTCGACCCGCTCGCACTGACGCTCGCCGCGGAGCGCCTGGCGGAGCGCGCGGCGGCGGCGGTCGCGCCCTCGACGGCGACGATCAACTAGGCGGCAGCGCGGCGCGCATCGGCGCCGTGACGTGCGGTGAATTCGGCCCGTGTCGCGTTGGCGCCCAGCCACGCTCGCGGCGCCATTTGCGCCGACGCAGGTCAGCGCGCGGCGGCGAGCTCCGCGGTGCGGGCGAGCCGGTGTGAAGCCTCGGCGAGCAGCTCGTCGGTCTTGCAGAACGTGAAGCGCACCAGGCTCTGGCCGAGCTCCGGGCGGGAGAAGAACGACGAGCCGGGCACGGCCGCGACACCGACCGCGGCGACGAGCCAGCGCGCGAACGACACGTCGTCGGGGAAGCCGAAGCCGGATATATCGCACAGCGTGTAGTAGGCGCCCTCAGGAACGCTGGGCCTGAATCCCGCGTCGGCGAGGCCCGCGACCAGGACGCCGCGGCGGCGCCGGTAGTCGCGCGCGAGCCCTTCGTAGTACGGCTGGCCCATCGAGAGCGCGTCGGCCACCGCCTCCTGGAGCGGCGCCGGCGCGCCGACGGTGAGGAAGTCGTGCACCTTGCGTATGCCGGCGGTCAGCTCCGGCGGCGCGACGATCCAGCCGACCCGCCATCCCGTCACCGAGAAGGTCTTGCTCGCACCCGAGATCGTCACGGTGCGCTCGGCCATGCCGGGCAGCGTCGCCATCGGGACATGTTCGCCGGAATAGAGGATGTGCTCGTAGATCTCGTCGGTGACGGCGGTCGCGTCGTGCTCGATGCACAGCTCGGCGATCAGGCGGAGCTCGTCGCGCCTGAGCACCCGTCCCGTCGGGTTGTTCGGCGTGTTCACGACGATCGCGCGCGTCATTGGACCGAACGCGGCGCGCAGCTCGTCCGGGTCGAAGGTGTATTCGGGCGGGCGGAGCGGCACGTAAACGGGACGCGCGCCGCAGATGGCCGCGTCCGGCCCGTAATTCTCGTAGAACGGCTCGAAGACGATGACCTCGTCCCCCGGTTCGACGATCGCCAGCAGCGTGGCGATCATCGCCTCGGTCGCGCCACAAGTCACCGTCACCATCCGGTCGGGATCGACCTCTAGCCCGTAGAGCTCGTAGTAGGCCCGCGCGAGACCTTCGCGGAGGGCCGGCGACCCCCAGGTGATGGCGTACTGGTTGATGTCCGCGTCGATGGCGCGCTTGGCCGCGTCCTTGATCCGCTGGGGCGCGGAAAAGTCGGGGAACCCCTGCGCGAGGTTGATGCCGCCGTGGATCGCGTTGAGGCGGGTCATCTCGCGGATCACCGACTCCGTGAAGCCCTCCGTCCGCGCGGCGAGGACCCTGCGGGCGAGCCTCATTCGTGCATCCGGCGGCGGATCGGCATCAGCAGCCCACGCGCTTGTCGAAGCGGTTCAACGGTCGCTCGCCGCGCTCGATGCGGCGGACGTTCTCCACGGATCAGTAGCCGACGCGCTTGTCGACGACGTTCAGCAGCTGCTCGCCGCGTTCGAAGCGGCGCACGTTCTCCACGAACAGCGAGAGCGTCCGCTCGCGGACGCGCGGCGAGGAGTTCGACACGTGCGGCGTTACGATCGCGTTCGGCAGGACCCACCAAGGGCTGTCGGCCGCGAGCGGCTCGGTGCTGAACACGTCCAGCGCCGCACCCCCGATGCGGCCGTCGCGGCATGCGGCGAGCAGGGCACCTTCGTCGACGATCGCGCCACGAGCGATGTTCACCAGCCACGCCGTCGGTCTCATCCGCGCGATCACGTCAGCGGACACCATGCCGCGCGTCTGCGGCGTGAGCGCCGCGGTTATGGCCAGGTAGTCGGCCTCGGCGGCCACGTCGGCGAGAGCATCGCTCGCCACGACGCGCTCGGCTCCCGGTGATGAACGGCTCGGGTCGCGACGGATCCCCGTGACGCGCATCCCCACGCCGGACGCGAGCCGGGCAAGCTCGCTGCCGATGCTTCCCATACCGAGGATCACGAGCGAGGCGTCCCGCAGCTCGGCGTGCCCCGGATCCTTCACCCACTGGTGTCGCGCCTGGGAGAGGAGATGGTGCGGGACGCGCTTGGCGACAGCGAACAGCATCGCCATGACGTGCTCCGCGATGGGGACGTCGTACGCACCGGTGTTGTTCGTCAGGACCACGTCTTCGCGCTCGAGCAGCTCGGGGATGAGCAGTCGCTCGACCCCGGCAGAGACGGTGTGCACCCAGCGGAGACGCGGGCACTCGCGCAACAGAGCGCGCACGCGGTCGGCCGAAGGAGACCCCATCGCGACGTCCGCTTCGCGCGCCGCGGCGACGGACTCCTCTGCGCCGAGAGGGATGATCGTCGCCTCCGGCAGCGCGGAGTGGAGATCGTCGAAGATCGGGATCGCGGCGAACCCGCCATAGACGGCGATGGTGGTCACGAGAATCGCGCGGCTTCGAACCGGCCCGTGGCATCGCATGCCATGGCGCGCTGCATCTCGCTCATGTCGGCAGGCAGCGAATCGGGGGCAACGAAGCGGACGTCGAGCGTTTCGATAGAGGGGGTCGGGTCGCCGCCGGTCACGCGGCCGCGGAAGCAGCAGGTGTAGATGTGGTACGGCGAGCGGCTGCTGAAGCGGCTGTTGTCGTAGACGCCGACGAGCGCGTCGAGCTCCGCCTCGAGCCCCGCTTCCTCCAGCAGCTCGCGCAGGGCATTCTCCGAGGGCGTCGATCCGACCTCGCAAAAGCCGCCCGGCAGCGCCCAGCGACGGTTGTCCGCCCGCTGGATGAGGCATACCCGCCCGGAGGCGTCGAAGGCCGCGACGGCGCAGCCCACCTTCGGCGTGACGTACCCGGTGTCAGGAAGGAACGGCCGCTCCGGCGAGAACGCGGCGTCGGTCGTCACCTCCGCGATGCCCTCGGCGATGCCGGCCATGCGCCGGTAACGCTCGCGGTCATACGGATCGGTGCCGTACTCGAGGCCCGTGCGCGCCATCGCCGCCAGCTCGTGCGCCCAGAATCGCAGGCGCTGCGACGGTTCGGTCACGGAGGACACCGGCCGATACTAGTGTCGCGGCGGTCGCACGCGGCGGTCGCGTGCAGCAAGGGGGTAGCGCAGGTGGAGATCCTTGAATTCCGCAGCGACACGTTCACGCTTCCGACCGAGTCGATGCGCCGCGCGATGAACAGCGCGGAGCTCGGCGACGACCAGTACGGAGAGGACCCGACGGTCCGAAGGCTCGAGGCGCGCTCGGCGGAGGTCGTCGGCAAGGAGGCCGCCGTCTACGTCCCGAGCGGGATGATGGGCAACCTCTGCGGGATACTTTCGCAGGCTGGCAGAGGCGAAGAGGTCATCTTCGGCGACATGGCGCACATCTACCAGAACGAGATGGGCGCGTTCGCGGTCCTCGGTGGCCTGCACGGGCGGACCGTGCCGAACCGCGACGGCCTTCCGGCGCTCGCGGACATCGAGGGGGCGATCCGCCCGGCCGCCGGCCCATTCCCGCGGACCGCGCTCGTGTGTCTCGAAAACTCCCACAACAACTGCGGCGGCGCGGTGATCACCGCCGACCAAACCCGTGCGGTCGCGGAACTCGCTCATCGCCACGGCGCAGGCGTCCACCTCGACGGCGCGAGGATCTTCAATGCGGCTGTCGCGCTCGGCGTGGAGGCGCGCGATCTCGCGGCACCCGTGGACACCGTGCAGTTCTGCTTCTCGAAGGGGCTCGCGGCGCCGGTCGGGTCGGTCCTCTGCGGCACCGGCGAGACCGTCGCAAAGGCGCGCAAGATCCGCAAGCTCCTCGGGGGCGCGATGCGCCAGTCGGGCGTCATCGCGGCGGCCGCGCTCGTCGCGCTGGAGGAGATGCGCGAGCGCCTGGTGGAGGACCACGTGAACGCGCGCGCGCTGGCCGACGGGCTGGCGGGCATCCCCGGCGCCGTGATCGAGCCGGACCGGGTGCAGACGAACATCGTGTCGTTCGCGATCGACCCCGACGCGATGGACGCCGGAGCGTTCCAGGCCGCGTGCTTAGAGCGTGGCCTTCGCCTGTCGCGGTACCTGGGCAACTCGCCGCGGCTGCGCATGGTCACGCACCACGGGGTCTCCTCCGCCGACGTCAGCGCAGCCCTGGAGATCATGTCGGCGGTCCTCGCCGCGACGCGCGTACCGGCGGCCGCCGCGGACTGAGATGACTTCTCGATGCTGACCCGCGGCGGTCACGTTGCGCCGTGACGGGCGGTCATCCGGCTGACGAACGGCCCGTCCCGGGGAGTACGAAGGTCATGGCCCGCCCGTTGCGGCGCGGTCCCGCCCGCCGTTACGTCCTACGAGGATGCACACGAGGGGCAGGTCCGGTGGTTTCCGCGCGGACGAGAGCGGCCAGGTGGCCGTGCTCGTCGCGTTGCTGTTCACCGTCCTCGTCGGTTTCGCCGGCCTCGCGATCGATGCCGGCCGCTTCTACGCGGAGCGGCGCAGCCTGCAGAACGCCGTGGACGCCGCGGCGCTCGCCTGCGCCGGCGGCCAAAACCTCGGTCTCTCCCCGGCGCAGAGCATCCAGCGCGGCAGAGACGTCTTCGCGCTCGACACGGCCACCAGCCCGATCGGCGTGACCGCGACGTTGCCCTTGACCGCGGTGTACCAGCCGAACATCCCGAGCGACGGCCGCAACCTTTCCCAGGGGATCGTGATCTCAAGCGCGGGATGCCGCGCCGCGACCGCCACCACGGTGCACACGTACTTCATCCAGCTCTTCGGGATGTCGACCATCCCCGTCTTCGCGAACGCGTACGCCGCGCGCGACGGCGGCTTCCTTCCGGTGGTGGTGCAGCGCTGGGAGAACCCGCCGGGCCCGGGGGGCGGCTACCACGACCACACGAAGACGAGCGGGAACGACAGCGCCAACTGCGTCAAGGGCGCGGCCGACAACTGTCCTGACGCGAGCGACGCGAGTCCCGGCCGCGTCTTCACGCTGTTCGGACAAGGGGCCAGCGCGCTGAACGACTCGAGCTTCCGCGGCAACATCGTCCTCGACATCCGCGAGTACGAGACCGACACCCACGTCGGCTACAACGGCGTGGCCGGGAACGACAATCCGGACAACGACAAGGCCTTCGAGGCAGGCTGGATCACGGCGCAGGGCGGCTACCCGGGTCCCGAGCTGTGCCCGGCGCTCATGAACCAGTTCCAGCCGTGCGCGCAGATCGCCGTGACCAATGGGAACACGGCCGGCATCTACATCGACGAGTTCGAGAAGCGCTACAGCGTCGGCGACGTCGTCATGCTCCAGGTCTACGACGGCTTCGTGAAGACGGTGTCCAACTTCACCGTGCAGCCTCCGACCGTCCTCGACATCGGGAATGCCCAGAACAAGTCCCCCGGCAACGTGGTCGTGGCGGGCACCGGTGGCTTCCGTCCCACGCAGGTCGCGCTCACCCTCGCCGCCGACCCCGGCGATCCCGCGAACCCGATCACGCTGGGCACGATGACGCGAGGGACGTTCACACCCGCCTCCGCCGCGACGACGTACACCTCGGCCTGGACGAACGTCGCGACGACCTCGGCCGCGACGGGCATTTACGCGGTGTACGTGCACGGAGCGGCGGCGGCCCCCTATCAACTGATCACGCACGACCAGATGGTCATCCTCAACGTCGGTAACCAGGTCAAGGACTTCGACCCCGGCGCTTCCACGACCGCCAGGGCGGTGTCGCCGTCGGGACCGATCGCGAACTACACCGTCAATCTGAAGGCCAAGGCCGGCTGGTCGACGTCTGTCACGCTCACGTTCGACAGCTGCCCCGGCGGCCAGCCCGCGGCCGCCCCGTACAAGTGCTATTTCAACAACGACACGTCAGCGAAGACGTTCGTGATGACGCCCACGGGGAGCGGTGCGAGCGTCACGGCGAGCGTCGCGACCGCGAGTCTCGGCGGCAACCACTACCCGTTCGACGTTCGCGCAACGGGGCTCGACCTCGCCGCACCGGTCACCCGGATCATCCAGATGTCGCTCGATGTCGACACCGCGTCAGGGAGCCGGAACGACTACGTGGACGTTCTCGGGTATGGCGTTTTCCGGATCACGAAGGTCGACTCGAACGGCGTCGACGGCGTCGCGGTCTCCGGCATGGCGCTCGACCCGAACGACGACCGCCTTGCGCGAGGACGCTCGGTCCGCCTCAAGCCATGGGAGACGCCGTAGCGGAGGCCGACGCCGCACAGCGCTCCCTAGGAGAGGCCCAGCTCGGCACCGGCCAATCGCGGTGGGAGCGAGCCGACGGCGAGCAGCCGGTCGTGGAACTCGCGCATCCCCCACCCCGCGTCGCGCGCTTTCCCGCGCAGGTCGAGGATCGCCGCCCGCCCGAGCGCGTAGCTCGAAGCCTGCAATGGGTCGAGCGTGTAGCGGCGCACCTCGGCGACGGCCGCCGGCCGCTCTAGGCGCGGGCCGTCGATCATGAAGCGCACCGCCTGCTCGAAGTTCATGTCGCCCGTCGCGAGGCCCACGTCGACGACGACGCGCGCGGCGCGCCAGAGCAGGTCCTTGAGGCGCAGGAGGCGGGTCTCGGGGCTGTCGAGATACCCGAGCTCGGTCATGAGCTCCTCCACGTACAGGCCCCAGCCCTCGATGAAGAGATTCGAGCGCGCGACCTTCCGCGCGGGCGAGGGGTGATCGGCCGCGATCGACAGCTGCACGTGGTGGCCGGGATATCCCTCGTGGCATGCGATGACCGGGATGCCCGCGCGCGGGTGGCCCTCCAGGCGCTGCTCCCGCACGCCGGCGGGCTCGCCGGCAGCCGGCAACGTGACCCAGAACCGGCCGCGCCGGGCCGTCTCGAAGGGAGCGGGCGAGACGTACGCCGCGTAGGGCAGCGTCGGCCGCGCGAATTCAGGCATCTCCTCGACGACCAGCTCCTCGCCAGCGGAAAGGGTCGCCAGTCCCGCCGTGCGCACCGCCTCGCGCGAGCGCTCCATCTCCGCGCGGTACGTCGCGAGGAGATCATCCTCCGCGGGATGGTCGCGCCGCTGCACGTCGACCGCCGCGCGCCAGTCGTCATGGCCCTGCGCGCGGGCCGCGTCGGCGAGCAGCGCCTCGGTGTCGCGGTACAGGCGCTCGCCGAAGGCCCGGAGGGTCGGGGCGTCGTGGTCGACGAGCTCGCGCTCGCGCAACAGGCGGTCGACCGTGTCGCGCCCCACCGCGAAGGTGCCGCGCGCGCGGCGCATGAGGTCGTCGCGCAGCCACGCCGAGTAACTGTCGAGGGCATCGCCGGCGCGCTTGCCGGCGCCGACGAGGAGGCGCTTCGCCGCGCTCCGCTCGGGTGCGAGCGACGGCAGCACGGCGCGGACGAACGCCGCGGCGGCGGTAGCGCCCTCGCCCGCGACGACCACCCACACGGGCGGCACGAGGTCGGGATCGAGATTGTCCATGCCCGCCGCGAGCGCCGCCGGGGCCGCTTCGAGGCGGGCGGCGATCGACGCCAGCCGATCGTCGAGCGGCGCGTGCTCCCGAATGAGCGGGTAATACGCGCCGCGGATGACGGCATTCGAATACAGCGATGGCTGCCGGCGCCAGCGCGCGAAGCCTGCGAGGGCGCTCTCCCCCCGCAGATCCGCCAGGAGCAGCGCCCGGTCCGTGCGCTCGGTCGGGGACAGCGTGCCTTCGTCATGCGCGGCGAAGCGTTCGAGCCACGTCTCAACGTACGCGCGGCGCACTGCGAAGCCGTCGGCAGTGAGGTCGCCCAGGCGCTCGTCGTGATCGTGGATGCCCGCGATGGTCGCGGCGACCGGGTCGAGCGCGAAGCGGCCGTCGATATACGCGTCGACGAGGTCGGAGAAAGGGCGGTCCCGTACCATCGCGGCGGACAGTCTGTCACGGGAAGGGAAGTGCGCTGTGGCCGCGGTCCGCGAGCGTTACCCCGATTGCACGAACTGCGAGGCGCCCTGCTGCAGGCATCAGTTCATGGAGGACGAGAGCGGCTGGTACCGCGTCGCCGACGCGCGACCCATCTATCTCGAGGCCGGGACGGACATCAAAGTGGTCGGGTGGGCGCTCCAGCCCGACGGCCGGCAGCCGATGTTCGAGTGCCAGGCGTACGACGTCGAGGGGCACCGCTGCACGGTGTACGAGCGGCGCCCCGAGCACTGCCGGGCGTACGACTGCCGCGAGGACGACCCCGACGAATGGAGCGCCCGCGCGCACTGCGATCTCGAGCGCCATAGCGCGATGGAAGCGCGGCGCACGCGAAAGCGTCCCGTCCCCAGGTAGCCGCCAGCGCGGACCCAACGGCGGCCCAGGTCGTCTCGTACGAGCTGGTCAGGCGGTGAAGCGAGCACGTCGCGGCGTTGCGCGCTCGCTGGTCGCGGGAGCGGATGACGGCGTGAGGGCGAGCCGACGAGCGCCTCCATGACGTCGACCTCGAGCCCTTCGCGCGATCACGTGATGACGGCGCGCCTCGCCGCGGCCAGCTCTCCAGGCGTGTTCAGGTTGGTGAACGAGCGCAGCTCGGGGTCGACCACGCGCAGCTCGTCCTCCGTGACCTCGCGCACGCGGACCTCCGCGAAGAAGGAGATCACGCGCATCCGCCCGGATGCGAGTGCCGACTCCATTGCTGCGAGGCATGATCGCGCGTACACGGCATGCAGCGTCTCGAACTCGCCGGACACTCGCGGCACGACGGCGTCGTGTCCTGGCGCGAGCGCGAGGAGGAGCCGCCACGCGGCGGCGGACTGGAAGGGCATGTCACACGCAGCGACCAGGATGGGATCGCCCGCGGCGGCGGACACGGCGGTCGCGATGCCGCCGAGCGGGCCGCCCTCGGGATAACGATCGGCGACGACGCGCAGGCCGAGTGTTTCGTAGCGCGGATCGTTCGCGACGATGAAGACCTCATCCGCGACCGCGGCGAGCGCCGCGATGGCCCGCCGCACGATCGGCACCCCGTCGCCAAGGTCGAGCCACGCCTTGTCGCTCCCCATGCGGCGGCTCCGGCCGCCGGCCATGACCGCGGCCGAGACGGTCAGGGGGAAACGATCCGGGTCACGACGAAGTCGGCGACGGCCGGCGCATCCTCGGGGGCGAAGCAACGCGCCACACCCGCCGGGACGAAGTCGGCTACGACCGCGAGGAGCCTGGGGTCACCGCCGCACACGAGCTCGGTGGACAGCGCCGCGCGCGCGACCTCGATCTTCGGCAGCGGCTCGCGCTTGAAACCCTCGACCACCAGGAGGTCGAGGTCCGTCCCGGCGTAACGCTCGAGAACGCCGGCGAGGCCCAGCTCGACTTCGTGCTCGTCGATCACCGCCGTCCGTCCGCCACCGGTGACGATCGTCTGGACCGCGCCGGCGCGGCGGGCGCGATAGCTGTCCTTGCCCGGCTGATCGATGTCGAATCCCGCGTGTGCGTGCTTCAAATATCCGACACGCAGGCTGCGACTGCGGAGCAGGGGCAGCAGCGCGAGCAGGAACGTCGTCTTTCCGCTGTCGTGGCGACCGACGAACGCGATCGCCGGGACGGTCAGGCTGCGGCGGCCGGCGTCCCGCAGTTCCCGCAGAACTTCGCGTCGCTCGCCATAGACCGGCCGCAGCTTGTGCAGTGCCGGGTCGCGTCGGGCGCCGCCGTCAATGCGCCGACGGGTCTCGAGTCGGCGGTGGACGGAGTCGCCGCAGCGGTTGACTCGTCGCGGAACGTTCGCACACCCTTACCTAGTTGGCCGAAGACCTCGGGCAGCTTCCCCGCACCGAAAACGATCAGAACGATCACGAGCACAAAGACGAGCTCGCCACCGCCGATGCCGAAGGGCATGGATCACTTCCTTGCGGCGCGCAGCGCGCGCCAGTTGTCGTGCTCACCAGTGTATCGACCCCGGTAGCCCGCGGGCCGGGTCATACGAACAGCCCGTCGAGCAGCCCGAGGACGAGCGGCACGACCACCAGCAGCACCAGCGCCGGCAGGTAGCACAGCACCAGGACCAGCATCAGCCGCCCCTCGACGCGGGAGGCCGCCTCGAGCGCCCGGTCGCGTTCCGCGGCGCGCAGTGCATCGCGCGCCTGCACGAGCGCGACGAGCGAACCGCGTCCCAGGTCGCGCGAGCTGTCGAGGTCGCGGGCGAGGGCCGCGAGGGTGACCAGGCCGGCATCGTCCGCCCGGACCGCGAGCGACCGGAACAGCGGCGCGCCGAGCGCGTAGTCGGTCGCCGCGGCCGCCACCGCCGAATCGAGCAGGGCCACCCCGGTGCGCCGGGCCGCCAGCGTCGCGAGCGCGGTCGCTGGATGTCGTCCGGCGGCGACCAGCGCCTCGAGGCGCTCCACGAGCGATCCGACCGCTGCCTCGGCGATGGCACGGCGGGAGGCCGCGCGGCGCTCGACGAGTAGGGATGGCGTGATGAACCCCACGTAGGCCGCGAGCGTCGGTACGAGCGGTCCGAGTCCAAGGGCGACGGAGGCGCCGCCCCCAAGCAGTACCCCGGTCGCGGACCCGACTGCCTTGGCTCCCAGGAGCGTCTGAGCGGACCACTGCAGGCCCGAGTGCTCGAGGTCCCGCGCCGCGACCGGCCGCCAGCGCCCGAGGGGCGTCCGGCGAAATCCGCGGGGAAAGAGCGCGAGGCGCCGCGCGACCGGCGTCCTGCCTCGTAGCGCGAACGCCAGCGCGACCACAGCGAGAGCGGCGAGCGCGGAGCCCAGGACCGTCACCGCAGGACGTCCCGCACGAACCGGCGACTCAGGACGATCCCGGCGACCTCGAGCACGAACGCCGCCGGCACGAGGACGGTGCGGCCGAGAGGACCCGCGAGCGTGGAACCGAGCGTCGGCGTCGTGAGCGCGAGGTACACGGCCATGGCCGGGACGACGGCGGCCAGCACGCGCACCTGGCTCCGGGCTCCTCCAGCCCGCGCGCGGACTTCGGCCTCGAGCGCGCCCTCGAAGGCGAGCCGGTCGGAAAGGGATCCGACCAGCGCCGCGACGCGCTCGCTCGGCAGACGTTCGGCGACGGCCAGCGCGAAGGTATCGAGCGCCATCGAGACGCGCCGGTCGCCGACCACTGCGGCGGCTTCGCAGAGCGCAGCGTCGAGTGGAGCTCCGAGCCTGAATGCGTCGAGGGCGGCGTCGAACGGGGCGCGCGCGATCCTGTCGGCGCACGCGCCGGTGGCGCGTCGCAGGGCGGTGGGCAGGGCCAGGCCCGACCGCACGCCGGCCAGCGTCGCCTGCACGAGGCGCGTGGTGGCCCGCGCCGCCCGGTCGCGCGCCGAGTCCGCGCGCCAACGCGCCGCCACGCTGGGTGCGCCGAGAGCGATGAGCGCGACCGGGGCGCTGGGCTGCCCGGCGAGCGAGGCCGCGACGGCGGCTGCGACGGCGATCGCGCACCGCAGCAGCTCCCACGCGCCGAGCGGCCAGCGCCAGCCCGCCTCGCGGAGGACGTGCCGCTCGGGGTGCGCTGGCGTTCGCGAGCCGAGCCCGCCAGCGGCGAGGGGCATCAGCGCGAGACAGAGCGCGGACAACCCGGCGGCCGTCGCGCCCAGCTCGGAGGAGGTCACCGCGCGCGCGCTCCCAGCCGGCCTCGCGAGGGCGCAACGTCCGGGCTGCCCTGGTGCCAGAGCACGTGGGGGTCGGCGTCGTCTACCTCGACGATCTCGCGCACGCGGCGCTCGCCCTCGGGTCCCCGCGCGACGTGGACCACGACGTCGATCGCGTTCGCCACGTGTCGCCTGATCGCCTCACTTCCGAGCTCGCCGGCGCGGGCGAGGAGGAGCTCGAGTCGCACCAACGCATCGCAGGCGGAGCCCGCGTGAAGCGTCGTGAGGGAGCCGTCGTGACCGGTGCTGAGCGCCTCGAGGAGCGCGGACGCCTCACTCGGCGTGCGCACCTCGCCGACGATGATGCGGTCCGGCCGCATGCGAAGCGCGTTGGCGACGAGGTCCGCGACGCGGACACCGGCGCCATCGCGTCCGGGTACGCACTCGAGATGCACGGCGTGGGGATGCGGGAGGACCAGCTCCGTGGTGTCCTCGATGACGATGAGCCGCTCATCCGACGGGATGCCGGCCGCGAGCGAGCGCAGCAGCGTGCTCTTCCCGGCGGCCGTCGCGCCGCTGATGACGACGTTCGCGCGCTGCGACACCGCGGTACGAAGGAGGAGCGCGGCCGCTGCCGGGAGGCCAGCGCTTGTCCACGATGGCCGCGGCCCTTCGAGCGGGATCGACGCGCGGCTGAACTTGCGTATGCAGAGCGTGGGCCCGCCGACCGGCTCGATCACCGCGTTCGCGCGGCTACCGTCGCGCATCCGTGCGTCGACGAAGGGCTGCTCGACGGTGAGCTCGCGGCCGACGCTCGCTGCGATGCGGTATACGAGGTCCGCCAGGTGCGCTGCGTCGCGGAAGGTCACGCCGGCGGGCTGGAGGCGCCCGTCGCGTTCGACGAACAGTTCGCTCGCGCGGTTCACGAGCACGTCCGTGACGGATGGGTCGTCGAGCAGAGGCTGGAGCGGCCCGAATCCGAAGAGCTCCGCGCAGAGGGCTTCCGCGTCGTCGACGTCCAACGGACGACCCGCGGCCGCACGTACGCGCTCCCGCAGCAGGCCGCGGCGGTCGCGGTCCGCGTACAGCGCAAGCAACGCGGCGGGCCCGAAGCTCGCGGCGACGTCGTTGCGCACGCGCGCGATGAGCTCCGGGTCCTCGATCGCCGCGCGAGACGCCGTCATCGCAACCCGCGGATCAGCGCGTCGATCGCGCGCATCGTGGGGGCGCGTGCCGCGAAGCGGTCGTCCGCCAGGTAGGGGTCGTGCGGGATCGCGGCGATACGACGCCACGGCAGGCGGCTCGCGATCGCGTCGGCGTCCTCGGCGGGCGCGCCGACCACCACGAGCGCCACGGGGCAGGGCACCTCAAGAAGCAGCGGCACTGCCGCGAACGCCGCTTCGAGCTGCGCGACACGCGGACCGGCTACGACGCACAGGCGAGTGAGCGAAGCGAGGATCGCGTGCTCCAGGGCATCCGCTCCGGCACCGAGGTCGAGCACGGCGGCGCGCTCGCCCGCGGAGCGCGTCACGAGCTCGACGACGCGCTCGCCGGCGAACGACCGGTGCAGCTCGGCGGATCCGGGCAGGAACGGGACCTCGGCCCACCGCGACAGCAGCTCGGCCTCGCGTCCTGGGCGCAGCAGCGCGTCGCATACATTCGCGCCTTCGATTCGCGCGCGCAGCGCGAGGGACGGCGCCCAGCGGTCCAGATCGACGAGCAGCGGAGCCCCGCGGGCGGCCGCTGACCGCTGCGCGACGAGGGCGGCGGTGGTCGATGCGCCGACGCCCGCGACGAGCGACCAGAACGCGATGCGCGCACCCGCAGCGAGCGCCGCCGGAGCGGCCGGTACGAGCGCCTCGAGGGGCGCCGGCTGGCCTGTGGCATCCCGCATGAGGGCCAAAGCGAGACCGGCGATCGGCGAGGCGTCGAGCCACGCGCGAACATTCGGCGACCTCACGAGAAGGCCCAGCGGGCTATCTCGCCGTCTGCGGCGAAGACCATCCGCTCCGGAGGCACGGCGCACCGGTCGAACAGGAGCGGACGCAGAACGCCGCGCACGCGGCGGTCGCGGAAGACGGCGACCGGCGCCCAGGCGCGTCGCTCCCATCCGATCATCCGGTCCCGCCCCTTCAGGATCTCGACGCAGCGATCGCGCTCGCGCCGTCGGGCACGGCGGCGGAAACGCCTCTGAAGCAGCCGGCCTGTCGCCTCTCCGAGATCGAGCGGGCGCACGCGGACCAGGTCGACACCTGAGGGGACGGGAACGTGCGCGAGGCTGAGTCCGATCGCGGCCGTCAGCGCGGGAGGGGACGGCGGAAGGACGGCGACGGGCGTCGCGCGCACGCCCGCGAAGGCGAGCGAGCGCGCGAGTCTCACATGGCCGTCGGGCGCGACCTCCGCGAACACGCCGTCCGCCTCGCGCCACAGCAGGAGCGGACCCGCGGAGGCCAGAGCGTGGTCGACCCCGCGCGCCGAGAGCGGCTCGAGCCGGAGCACGGTCACGGCGCGACGAGGGTCACGACGAACGTGCTCGTGGCGATGCGGTCCGCCAGACGGAGCTGCTCCGCTGGCGGGATCGCGACGACGATCGCTCCGAGCCGCTCCGCCGGCTGCGCGAGTCCGCTCCGTGGGGCGGAAGCATCCGCCAACGCCGCGCCCGACTCGGCGCGAACGTCGAGAACCAGTGCGCTCGCGGCGACGAGCTCGGCGGCGCGTCCCGCGGGCGCGCGGCCCGGAACGGGGACCGCGATGACGTCGACCGACGCTCCAGGCAACAGCGCGCCGCCGAGCGCCTGCGCGGGCACCAGCGGTATGGCTACCGCGCGCCAGCCTCGCGGGACCACGAGGCCCGTGCGAAACGTCGCGCCCCGGTCGCCGAGGCTCCCCGCGAGGACGAACTGCCCGCGAACGAGCGGCGCGCGCGGCGTGCGACCGATGGCGAGACCGGCGTCGCTGAGCGCCCCAGCGGGCAATGCGTCCGGCGGCAGCTCCCGGAGTGACAAGTCGTCGGATCCGAGCGGATGGGTCGCGTCGAGGTCGCGCGCCGCGACGAGGACGGCCGCCCGCTGCACGCCCGCGTAATACAGGCCGCCGGCGAGCGCCCCCGCGACGAGCGCGATGACGAGAAGGATGCGCTGGCTCACGGTGCGAGCGCCGGCGACCGGACGTCGACGTCGAGGATCACGAGCGCGGGAGGAGCGCCCGGGTCGTCAGCGGCGGTGACAGCGACCACGAGCCTCCACGCGCCGCCGGGCGGCGGAAGGCGGTCCCACCGGACGGTGAGCGGCTCCGCCGCGGCGCCGGCGGTCGCATCGAGCGTCGCGCCGTCGCCGGAGACGACACGCCAGCCGGCGATGCTCGCGGCGGTGTGCCGGGACGTGGCGCCGAACCACAGATCGACGGGGCGACCGCGGACGACCTCGATGCGGCGGAGCGGCGCGCCCCCGGACGTGAGCGACACGGAGGCGCCGATCGTCCCCTGGACCGCAGCTTCCGGCGGCCTCCGCCAGGACCCCGCCCGCCCGCCATCGCTGCTCGAGGTTCCGGCCGAGCGCGCCACCGCTGCCGCGAGCTCCGAGTCGTCCTGGAAGAAGACGATGTTCACGGGGACGAGTCCCGCGTCGGTCAGCACCAGCGTCTCGTAGTAGGTTCCGGCGACGGCTCGGCCGTCGGAGAGGGTCGCGCGCCCGTTGAAAGCCATTCCGTCGTACGCGCTCGGCACGCCCGTCCCCACCGTGTCGATGGCGAGCGCGTAGGTACCCGGCGCGAAGTCCGCCGTCACCGTCCGGTACCTCGTAAGCGCGCCATCGCGCAGGACCTCATCGCCGGCGTAGGTCTGAGTGACCCGATAAACGCCGGGCGGAAGCTCCCCCACGCTCGCCGGGACCGCGGGGGTGCCGGCCACGCCCGCCGGATCACCGATGTCGGCGGGGGGTGGATCCCCGGGCGGGAGCGACCACGCGCCGTCGTCCGGGGAGGCGGCCCGCGCGGTCATGGGCGAAGCAGCGACCGCGAGCGAAACGAGCCAGGCCAGGAGGCCGAGCGGGCGTCTCACCGGGCGGCGCTCGCCGCTCGAACGGCCACGCGCGTGACCGGCGAACCCATGAGCGCGGCGAAGAGCGGCGTTCGCACCGGGACCTCGGCCGCCAGGCGCGCTGTCGGGTAGTCGTAGCGGGCTCCCGTCAGGGGATCGGTCGCGGGAACGTCGCTGAAGATCCCGACGTCGGCAGACGCGGCGATCGTCTCCGGCGTCGAGCCGAGCATCGCGGCGATCGGGCGCAGATTGCGCGCGAAATAGTCGCGCGCGACGTCGGCCGCATCGAGGCTCGGGCGCAAACGGCCGCTGCGCGCCAGCTCGGCGCCGTCCTGATCGTCGATCGCGACGAGGGTCGCGAGGTCCGCCGCCGAGCGGGCGCGCGCGGCCAGCACGCGCACCACCCCGAGTTCGGCGACCACGCCGAGCATCACGAGGAGGAGCGGCAACACGACGAGCGTCGTGAGGGCGATCGTGCCGCGCTCCGACCTGAGCGGCGTCAACGGTTGACCTCCCCGCGCGCGAAGGCGGTGGAGCGCAGCGGGAGCGAGCTCGAGAACACGAACGGGATAGCGAGCGGAAAGTCCGTGCGGACGGTGACGCGAATGGGCTGCCGCCACCCGACCTGCGACGGCTCCACTTCGACCGCAGCGCGTTCCGGATCGATGCCCGACGACCGCAGCGCATCGGCGAGGAGCGACCGCACCTCGGGTGCGTCGCCTCCGAGTTCGGCGGCGTAGCGAGCCGCCTGCACCGTCGCCGAATCCTGGGCGAGCCAACGCTGTAGCGCATCGCCGAACTCGAGGATGCCGAAGAGCAGCGGCAGCAGCACGAGGATCATCAACGTCGTCTCGAGCGTCGCCATCCCCCGCTCGTCGTCCAGGCGATGGGCGAACTTCAATGCACGCTCTGGAGCTGCGCCGCCAGCGACTGGAGCCGGGCCACGAGCCCGTTGTTCCACGCGGAAACCCCGGCGACGAGCGTGCCCAGGATCACCGCCGCGCCCACGATGTACTCGAGCGTTGCCAGTCCCTCGGATCCGCCGAGCCGCGCCACGAACCCGCGCATTGCGTACCTCCAAAGCCTCGTGCGCCGCCCGATCGCTCACGACGCGGCACCTCGCGGTGCCTTGCGTCATTCGCTCGCGCCGGTGCCGGTGGGGCTTCGCAGCGCACGGTCGCGTTTCGTGCGGCGAGGCTCAATGGGCGTCTGCGCCGGTACTGCCGTACCAGCCGGACCGGCGAGGGGTCACCGCAGCCCCGCGCCGGCTGCGCCGGGGTCGGCCGAGGTGGCAGCCCGCCCCGGCTGCGCCGCGGTCGACCCGGGAGCGCGCCGAGGCACGCGCGGGCGCGCTGAAAGACGCCGGCCCTGCACCGCGTGGAGCGGCGAGCACCTTCCTGAACACCTGCCGGGATTGGCCGGGAGTTAGGCCAGCTCGATCCTTCCCGCGTCATGGAATATCTGCAACTGCCCCCGGCGCACGTAGCCGCAGAGGGCGATGTTCGCCTCCTGCGCGAGAGAGACGGCGAGCTCGGTGGGGCTCGTGCGCGATGCCGCGATCGACACGCCGAGCCGCGAGCACTTGACCAGCATCTCGCTCGAGATCCGGCCCGACGTGAGGATCGCCTTTCCCTGCGTCGGGATCTCGCCGAGCAGCGCCTCGCCCGCGATGCGGTCGACGGTGTTGTGCCGCCCGATGTCCTCGACCAGCAGCTCGATGCCCTCCGGTCCGAACAGCCCCGCGGCGTGCGTGCCGCCGTGGTCACGGTAGCCCTGCGCTGAATCGAGGAGCGTCTCCATCCACTGCATGAGCTGCTCCGGCTGGACCGACATGCCGCCTTCCCCGGGGACGACGTCAAGGGAGAACGTCACGCCGCGGCCGCAGCCCGAGGTGAGGATGCGTTTGCGATCGGGCGGGATGCGGCGCGCGGATGGGGCCAGGCGCACCTTCACCACCGTCTCGTCGTCGCAGACCTCCATGAGCGTCACGTCGTCGGCGCTCTGGATCACGTCCTCGACGCGCAGGAAGCCCAGCGCGAGGGCGAGCAGACGCACCGGCGAGCACGCGATCGTCGCCAGCTCTGCGTCATCGACGATCAGCGTGATCGCGCGCTCGGGCGGCGGGGTGCGCTCGAGCGGCGTGACGCGTCCGTCGCGGTACAGCCGCGGCGGCCCGGGCGGCGGGACACTCCGGACGTGCGTCGCGCTCACCGCGCGGCGCTCACTTGACGACCCTCGCGACGGTCGCTCCGTTCGATCGCGGTCGCCTCACTGCGCGGCGATCTTTCGCAGTCCGGCGGCGAGCTTGTCGTCGTCGAGCTCGCCGATGTACAGGTGACGAATGACGCCGGCCGCGTCGACGAAGAAGGTCGAGGGAACGCTCGCGAGCGCGTAGCGGCGGGAAGTCTCGCTGTTGACGTCCAGCAGCGGCTGCACCGCGGTGAGGCCGAGCTGGTCGAAGTAGCCGCGGATGTGCTTCTCGACGTTCCGCGGGACCTTCTGGTTGGACAGGGCGTCGGCGGCGTTCCCGGAGGCGGTCGCCATCTCGGCCTGGACCTCAAGGACGCTGTGCCCCTTGACGGGGGTGTTCGAC
>JBHEML010000009.1:0-27887 GCA_046262615.1 Candidatus Limnocylindria bacterium
GAACTCGCCGTAGAGCTGCGCGGCGAGCGTCTTGTTGTGGGCCAGCACGAGTGCCGGCCTGGCGGATTCCGCGATGACCTTCGCCATGGTCACGGTCTTCCCAGAACCGGTGACGCCGAGCAGCACCTGATCCTTGTCGCCACGCGCGAGGCCGTCCAGCAGCCGCGAGGAGGCGGCGGCCTGGTCCCCCGCGAGCGCCCACGGCAGCGCGAGCTCGAACCGCGCCGCCGCCGGCGGCCGCTCGAGGGGCACCTGGAGGACGTCGCTCGCACTCATTCCCGCCCCATTCTAGAACATGCGTTCGGCGGCCGGGCCGACTCGGCGGTCGGCTCGCTCCCGTCCGCGGAGACGGCCCGCAACGCCGCGGCGCGCGGCTGCCGCGTCCGATCACGAAGGCTCCCCACGCGCGATTCTAGGGCGCCCGCTCGTCGCACCGGACGCCACGGGCCCGCGTTACGCATTTGTGGATGAATGGGGAGAACGCGCCCGCAGCCTTCGCGTCGGCCGGCTCCTGCGCGACGATGACGCCCAGAGCCTTGTCGAGTTCGCGCTCCTGCTTCCGGTCCTGCTGCTCGTCCTGATGGGGATCATCCAGTTCGGCCTCATCTTCGTCACCTACGTGACCATGAACAACGCCTCGCGCGAGGGCGCGAGGTGGGGATCGATCTACGTGTACGACGTGAGCAAGAGCGTCGCGGCGAACGACACCACGCGGCAGGACGGGGTCGTCGACCGCATCATCGCGGCCCGCGGTGTCCTCAACATGTCGCGGAGCTGTGGCAACAACTTCTGCGCGACCTCGGCCTGGACTTCCGGAGCCACCTGCCCCCCGACGCCGACGGGGTACACGCTCGACTTTTCCGCAACGAACGGTGGCGCGACCGGGGACACCAGCGTCTGCTACTGGTCGCTCTCAGGTGCGGCGCTGAGCTCCGCCCGGCGCGGCTCGTATATGTCCGTCGAGAGCAACTACCACCTCCAGGTATTCATCCCGCTGCTGGACAAGTTCCTGCCCAACGACCCGATCAAGGGCGCACCGTGGATCCAGCTGCCGGGCCGCATGACCGTCGTCATCAACTAGCGCGAGCGTCGTAAGAGGAAGAGGTCCAAGAGGACATGGAAGACAAAGCCCGCCGCCGTTCGCGGCTGATACTCATCGTGGGGGTGCTGCTCGCGCTGATCGCGGGCGTGGGCACCTTCGTGGTCGCGTCCGCATCCAAGAGCGAGACCGCGGTGCCCGTGGCGACGACGGAAGTGCTCGTCGCCGCGCGCGACATCGCCGCGCGGACCGCACTGAGCGCTGCCGACCTGAAGCTCGTGAAGTACACCTCGGACATCGTTCCGGCGTCCTCGCTCGCTGACAGCAAGGAGGCCATCGGGAAGATCGTGACCGTGCCGCTGACGACTGGGGAGCCGATTCTCCCCAGCAAGTTCGCCGCGGCTGCGGGCGTTACGACGTTCACGGTATTCCCGGCGGACGTCGAGATCGCACCCGGCGCTCCCGCGTACCGCGCGTATTCCATCACCGTGCCTGACGCGCAGGCTGTCGGGGGCGCGCTCGCGCCGGGCGACATCGTGGACCTCGTCTACACGATCAACTACGACCCGTCGAAGGCCTTCCAGCACCCCGATCTCAGCAAGCAGGTCGTCGACTTCTCCGCGAAGATCGCGCTCGAACGTGTCCCGATCCTCGCGCGCACCGCGGCCGTCTACACGATCCGCACCGATGCGGCGACCGCGGAGCGCCTCGCCTACCTCCAGTCGGCGGGCGGCACGCTGCAGATGCTGTTGAGGGCGGGCAAGGACGAGCGCGCCTCCGGCACCGTCGGCGCAACGCTCGGCCAGGTCCTCCAGACCTTCCAGTTCAAGATCCCGGAGAAGCTCACCCCGTAGCGTCCGGCGCCGCCGGCAGGCCGCGGGCGCTCCAGGCGTCGCGCACGCGGCGCCGGAGCTCCTCCAGGTCGCCGTCATTCTCGATGAGGACGTCGGCGGCCGCGCGGAACGCCTCCAGGCTCGATTGCCGCTCCAGCCGGGCGGCGGCGTCGGCCGACGGCATCCCGCGTCGCGATAGCCGCGCCACGCGAAGATCCGCCGAGGCGAGCACGACCCAGACCTGGTCGCACACCGTCCGGAGCGACGTCTCCAGCAGCTTGATCGCCTCGACCGCGAGCACCTCGCCGTCGGGCAGCATCGAGCGCGCCTCGAGGATCCTCGCGATCACGCGAGGATGCAGGATGCGCTCGAGGCGCTCGAGCTGCCGCGGGTCGCCGAACACGAGGTCGGCCAGCTTTCGCCGGTCGACCTCCTTGTCCTCGCCCAGCACTCCGGTGCCGAAGGTCTGCACGATCGCGCTGTAGCCGACGGTGCCGCGCAGCTGCTCGTCCTTCGCGATCGCGTCGGCGTCGAGGACCTTCGCCCCGAGATCGCGGAGCACGGCGGCCACGGTCGATTTTCCGGCTCCGATCGGACCGGTGACGCCGATGACCCGCGCGCTCATGTGTCGTCGCCGCGAGCGGCGGCCCACTCCTCGTACAGCACGCGTAGCGACGCATCGAGGTCCTCGTATTCGCGGCCGATGCGGCGCGTCTCCAGGTAGTTGCCGGACGCGGCGATCTCCTCTATCCGCGCCTGCAGCGCCTTCACCTGATCTTCCATCGCCGCGATGCGCGCCTCGATATCGGCCGACGCGCGCGGCGCGTGCGCCGGCGGGCGTGCCGCTTCCCCGCGGCCTCGCGCCGCTCTCGCCGGCGGTGTCCCAGCGCTCCCTCGCGCCGCGGTCCGCGCCGCGGCGGGTCCGGCCTGCGCCGTGGCACGCGCCGTCGCCGTCCCCGCCTGCGCCGCGACTCGGGCGCGCTGATACGCCGACCAGTTGCCCTCGAAGCGCGAGAGCGATCCCGACGCGATGACCCAAAGCTCCGTCGCGAGACGGTCGATGAAGTAGCGGTCGTGCGACACGACGAGCATGGTGCCCTGGTACTCCTCGAGCACCAGCTCGAGGGCCTCGCGCGCCGCGACGTCGAGATGGTTCGTCGGCTCGTCGAGGACCAGGAGGTTCGCCTCGCGCGCGGCGAGCCGCGCGAGCGCGAGGCGGCTGCGCTCGCCGCCCGACAGCACCCCGACGGGCCGGAAGACCTCCTCGCCGCGGAAGAGGAAGCGTGCCAGGAGGTCTCGAGCCGCCTGCTCGTCCTGCCCGCTCGCGTCGCGCAGCGCATCGAGCACGGAGCGCTCGCCGGCAAGATCGGCCTGCGCCTGCGCGAGCAGCGCGACGCGCGCCGTCGGTGCCGACGTCACGTGACCGTCGAGTGGCGTCAGGTCTCCGACCAGCGACCGCACCAGCGTCGTCTTCCCCGCCCCGTTCGGTCCGACGATCGCCACGCGCGCGCCGCGCCCTACCCGCAGTGCGGGTGTACGCAGCAGTGGCGCGCCGTAGCCGATCGTCAGCGGCGTCGACTCGAGCACCGTCTCGCTCGCGAGGTGCGCAGCCTCGAGGCGCCAGCCGTGCGAACGCGCGCGCCCGGGCGCGGCGATGCGCTCGACGCGCGCGAGTTTTTTCGCCCGGCCCCGCGCCTCCTTCGCCCGCTGGCCGGCGCCGTACCGGCGGATGAAGTCCTCGGTCCGCGCGATCTCCGTGGCCTGCCGGGCGGCCGCACGGCCGAGCGATGCCTCGCGTTCCGCCCGCTGTCGCGCGTAGTGCGAGTAGCCACCGCGGTACTCGGCCAGCCGGAAGTCGGCGGGCGCGTCCGGCGAGGCGGAGGGCTCGAGCGCGAGCGTGCGGGACGTGACCCGGTCGAGGAACCAGCGGTCGTGAGAGGCGACCAGGGCCGTCATCCGGCGCTCCACGAGGAAGCTCTCGAGCCACTCGATCGCCGCGAGGTCCAGGTGGTTCGTCGGCTCGTCCAGCAGCAGGACGTCGGGATCGTCGAGGAGGATCCGCGCGAGCCCAAGCCTTGTGCGCTCGCCTCCCGACAGCGTCGCCACCGTCCGAGCGGCGAGCGCGTCGAGGCCGAGCCCGGCGAGCACGCGGTCGACGAGGGAATCGAAGTCGTACCCACCGGCGTGGGCGAAGCGGTGCTGGACGTCGGAGTAATGCTCGAGCGCGGCATCGTCCGCCGTGCCCAGCGTGGCCTCGAGGTCACGCAGCTCCGCCTCGAGCTCGCGAAGGTGCGACGCGGCGCCCGCGGCGTGCTCCCGTACCGTGCCCGGCGTCGCCTCGATGAGGAGCTCCTGGCGCAGCAGCGCCACCCTCGCGCCGCGGGCCAGCGCGACGCTGCCGCCATCGGGCGCGTCGACGCCCGCGGCGATACGCAACAGCGTGGTCTTGCCCGTCCCGTTCGGGCCCACCAGGCCCGCCCGGTCGCCACCCGCGAGCCGGAACGAGACCTCGCTGAAGAGGACCCGGTCGGCGAAGCGCCGGGAAACGGCCTGGACGCTGAGGACACTCATCCCGGGGTGCTCATCGCCCGGCACGCTATGGCGGGATGCTCATCGCACGGCACGCTCATCGCACCGCGCTCGTCAGAGGACGCGCCGATCGCGAGAACGGCGCGCGCTGGCAGCCGGGACAGTGGAACGTGCCCCGGCCACCGACGACGGTGCGCACGACCGTCCTGCCGCAGCGGAGGCACGGCTCGCCGGCGCGCCCGTAGACCTGGAACTCCCGCTGCATGCGGCCCGGCTTCCCTTCGGCGTCGACGTAGTCGCGGCGCGAGGCGCCGCCGAGACGGATCCCCTTGCGCAGGACCCACCGCAGCGCCTCATGAAGACGCGCGACCTCGTCCGGACGCAGCGATCCTGCCTGCCGCAGTGGATGGATGCGTGCGCGCCACAGCGCCTCGATCGCGTAGATGTTCCCGACGCCGGCGATGCCGCGCTGGTCGAGAAGGAGCGGCTTGATCGCGGCCCGTGCGCGGCGGTGGAGGAAGCCGGCCAGCCACGCGCGGGTGAAGCTGCGGCCGAGCGGCTCGCGTCCCAGCGAGGCGTGCAGCGGCGCGCGCGCGACGCGGCGCGCGGCACCGTGCTCGGCCGGGATGTCGGACCGGTCGACGAGCACCATCCGGCCGAACTTGCGCGCGTCCGAGAAGCGCAGCACCGTGCCGTCGTCGAAGCCGATGACGCCGCGCACATGCGGCCCGTCGAGCGCGGCCGCGTCGCCGAACAGCAGCTGCCCCGTCATGCGGAGGGAAACGACCAGCGCGTCGCCGCCGTCGAGGTCGAACACGACGAATTTGCCGCGGCGGCGGACGCCGTCGATGCGCCGGCCGCGCAGGCGCTCCGCGAGGTGCTCGGCCGGGACGGGCTCCGTGAGGCGCAGCCACGACGAGCGGAAGTCCGCGACGGTCCTGCCGGCCACCAGCCCCCGCAGCTGGCGCGCGATGGTCTCGACCTCAGGAAGCTCGGGCATGCTCGGGCGTCGCTGCGGCCATGCGCTGCATCTCGTCCCAGTTCTCGCCGGTCCGCACGTCGACGACGAGCGGCACGTCCAGCGCGTAGGCGCCCGACATCTCGGCGCGAACGAGGTCGGCGAGAGCCGCCACCTCATCGCGTGCGGTCTCGAGAACGAGCTCGTCGTGGACCTGGAGGACGACGCGAGCCCGCAGGCCCGACGACGCGAGGCGGTCGTGCACGTGGACCATCGCGATCTTCATGATGTCGGCGGCCGTGCCCTGTATCGGCATGTTGATCGCCATGCGTTCGGCGGCGTTGCGGACGGCATTGTTCCGGCTCGTCATGTCGGCGATGTAGCGGCGCCGCCCGAGCAAGGTTTGGACGTAGCCCTGCTCGACACAGAACGACTTCGTCTCGAGGACGTACCGGCGCACCTGCGCGTACCGGCGGAAGTACTCGTCGATGAAGCGCTGCGCCTCGTCGCGCGGCATGCCCATGCGCCATGCGAGCCCGAAGTCGGTCATGCCGTAGATGATCCCGAAGTTCAGCATCTTCGCGACGTCGCGCTGCTCTCGGGTGACGCTGTCCTCGGGGACGCCGAAGCCGGCGGCCGCGGTCCTCCGGTGGACGTCCGCGCCCGCGCGGAACGCATCGATGAGCTCGGGATCCTGCGCCATGTGCGCGAGCACGCGCAGCTCGATCTGCGAGTAGTCGGCCGCGAGAAGCACCAGTTCCGGCGATCCCGACACGAACGCGCGGCGGATGCGACGGCCGAGCGGCGTGCGGATGGGGATGTTCTGAAGATTCGGCGCCTGGCTGGACAGTCTCCCCGTCGCGGCGATCGTCTGGTTGAAGGTCGTGTGGACGCGGCCGGTGGCGGGGTCGACCAGCGTCGCGAGCCCGTCGGTGTACGTCGAACGGAGCTTCTCGATCTCGCGGTACTCGAGGATCTTCTCCACCACCGGGTGGGCCGACCGCAGCTCCTCGAGCACGACCGCGTCGGTCGAATATCCCGTCTTCGTGCGCCGTCCCCGCTGCAGCTTCAGCTCGGTGAAGAGGAGCTGTTCGAGCTGCTTCGGGGAGTTGATCGGGAACTCGTGGCCGACCGCCGCGTGCGCCTCCCGCTCGATGCGCGCGACCTCTCCCGCGAACTCGCGGCCGAGAGCGGCGAGGTACTCGACGTCCACCGCGATACCGGCCTCCTCCATGTCGACAAGGACGTCGACGAGCGGCAACTCGACCTCGCGGAAAAGCGGCTCGAGCTCGAGGCGGACGAGGTCGCCGCCGAACAGCGTGGCCAGACCGCGCGTCGCGACGGCGGTCGCGCCGGCGCGCGCGAGCCGCTCCTCGAGCGTCGGGGTGCGCGTCGGGTCCTTGCGGTCCGGCGGCGGCAGCGCCGGCACTTCCAAGCGTAGGCGCTCGGTCGCGAGGTCCTCGATCGCGTGCTGCCTCCGGCTCGCGTTCACGAGGTACGACGCGACCATCGTGTCCATCGCCACTCCGCGCAGGTCCGCGCCCGCGCGGCGCAGCGCGCGGCGCGCGGTCTTGGCGTCATGCGCGGACTTCGGGATCGAATCGTCGGCCAGCAGCGCGGCCAGCGCGGGCGGCACGCCGTCCACGATCGGCAGGTACCAGGCGGCGTCCGGGGCGGCGAAGCCCAGTCCCCGCAGCCGGGGCTGACGCTCGGAGTCGACGTCCGCGAATACGGCGGCTTCGCCCGCGGCGCGCAGCTCGGCCGCGATCCGGTCGTCGTCCGAAGCGGCCAGTAGCGCCGTCTCGACGCCGGACGCCTCGGTCGGAGCGAGGCTCAGCGTGAGCTGGCCCTGGCGCGCGGCCGCGAAGCCCGTCGTGGCGGCGGGGACCGTGTTCCCGTCCCCCGGAGGAAGGCGGGGCACGAGGCTGCGGAACTCGAGGTCGCGGAAAAGGTCGAGGATCCCGGCGCGGTCGTAGCTCGCCCGGCGCGTGCGATCCAGATCGAGCGTCACCGGCAGGTCGGTCACGATGCGCGACATCTCGCGGCTGCGCCAGACCTGGTCCCGATGCTCGGCGAGCCCGGCACGGAGCTTCGGCGTGAAGCGCGAAAGGTCCGCGTACACGCCCTCGAGATCGCCGTTGTCGGCGATCAGCTTGGCGGCGGTCTTCTCGCCGACGCCAGGCACGCCGGGGATGTTGTCCGTGGAGTCGCCTTTGAGCGCCTTGAAGTCGACCATCTGGTCGGGCCGCAGGCCATACCGCTCGCTGATCTTCGCCTCGTCGTACACGACGGTGTTCTGAAAGCCCAGGCGGGTCGTCATCAGCTTCGTGGTCGGAGTGACCAGCTGGAGGGTGTCGAGGTCCCCTGAGAGGATGATCGTCTCGAGGCCGAGGGCGTCGGCCTGCCGGGCGAGAGCCCCGATGACGTCATCGGCCTCGTAGCCGGGGAGCGAGTACATCGGCACGCCGAAGCGCTCGAGGAACTCCTTGCAACGCTCGAACTGCGGGCGCAGCTCGTCCGGCATCGGCCTCCGCGTGGCCTTGTAGGTCGCGTCCCGCTCGTGCCTGAAGGTCGGGCCGGGGAGGTCGAAGCACGCCGCGATGTGCTGCGGCTCCGTGTCCTGGAGCGACTTCAACAGGATGGAGGCGAAACCGAACGTCGCGTTGACCAGCTCGCCCTTGGTCGTCGTCAGCGGCGGCACGGCGAAGTAGCCCCGGTAGATGAGGCTGTTGGAGTCAATGAGCAGGAGGCGCTCGGCGGGGCTCACGAAAGTCAGGATATGAGCGTCAGCCGGCGCGCATCCTCACGTGCAGGAAGACCGCGGCGCCGCCGGCGGCGAGCGCGAGGCCGAGCCAGAGCAGCGGCGCGGGGCCGGCGGGCGCGGGCTCTGGCGACGCGCCGGCGGGGCTCGCCGGGACCGCGAACGCCGAAGGCGGCGCGGGCTGCGTGCCGGGCGTGCCCGGCGACGCCGACGCCGCGCTGTCCAGGCGCTGCGCGCTTTCGCCGGCGGCGGACGCGCTCGCGGCGACCCCCGCCCCCGGAGCCCGGCCGTCGGCGCCGGTCGCGAGGTCCTTCGGCGCGGGGGCCGGGGCGGCCGCAGTCGTCGCCGTACGCGGAGTACCGAGGGGGCCGAGCGCCGCGGCGAGGAACAGCAGCGCGAAGGCGGCGCTGGCCATGCCCGAGAGCAGGCGCGCGGGCGCGTACCACGCCGGCGCGCGCGCCAGCCGCGGGACGAGCGAGCGGCTCGGCCGCGGATCGGGCAGCGCCCGCAGGACGGCGGCCGTGGCCGAGAGCTCGCGTGCGCGCGCCGTGCAGGCGGCACAGGCCGCCAGGTGCGCAGCGACGCTGGCGCGCTCGGCCTCGTCGAGCGCGTCGTCGACGTATGCGGACAGCTCCAGGTCCGGGTGCGGTCGCATCTCACTCATTCCAACGCCGGGCGGCCCCGGCGGTTCCCTCACCCTCCCGGGCCCTTCCACCCGCGCTGCACCAGCGCATTGCGCACGGCGACCCGGCCGCGGTGGATGCGCGACTTCACGGTGCCGATCTCGCTCGTGGTGATCCGCCCGATCTCGGCATAGTCGAACCCCTCGACGTCCCGCAGCAGCAGCGCGGTGCGCTGCTCGAACGGGATGAGAAGCAGGGCCGCTTCCACGATCGCGGTCGCCTCACGACCCGCGGCCATCTCCGACAGCTCCGGGTCACCTGAGGGATGCTCGCTCCAGCGCGGCTCGTCGTCGCCGTCGTCTGGCGGCTCGAGCGGGAGCTCGCCGTGGCGCCTCCGGGCGCGCAGAAGGTCGATGGCGCGGTTGGTCGCGATCCTGAACAGCCACGCGCGGACCGAGGTGCCCTGGAACGCCCCGATCGACCGCCAGGCGGACAGGAGCGTGTCCTGGACGACATCCTCCGCATCCGACGGCGTGCCGAGCATCCGAAGCGCATGGCGGTAGAGTCCGCGCTCCTCGGCTCTCGCGAGGGACTCGAACGCGCGCCCGTCCCCGGCGCGCGCGCGCCGGACGAGGTCGGCCTGCTCGTCCGCCTCGCGATTCATCGTGCCATCGCCGTACCGGCCACTTCAGCGTAGAGTGTCGGCCGTGCCCGGAAACGGCGTGTCGCGGCAGCGTGTCGTCGTCATCGGCGAGGACGATGCGCCGATCGCGACCCTCCTGCGCGATGCGATCAACGACGAGCCCGCCTACCGGTCGGTGATCGTCGCCGACGGAGCCATGATCCTCGACACGGTCCGCACGCAGGGCGCCGATCTCCTGATCCTCGACCTCATGCTGCCGGGCATGAACGGCATCGAGGTCTTCGATCGTGTGCGGGAGGACCGGGCGACGAAGGACCTGCCCGTCCTCTTCGTCAGCGCCGCGCGAGACCGGTTCGAGAAGCAGATGCGCGACCGCAACGTCACGAACGTCATGGCCAAGCCGTTCGATCTGAACGTCCTGCTCGACACCGTCCGGTCCCTGTGCCCGGCGGTCCGCGACGACGCATAGAGGCGAGACCTCGGGCGCGACGCAGCCCGCGACCTCCGCACGGGATCGTTCGCGCTTCGCCCGCATGGCGCGCCACGCCGCAGCGATCGCGGTCGACGTCGGGAAGGCCATCGACACCGCCGCCGTGGAGATCGTCACCCGCAAGGGCGGCCGGACGAACTTCGCCACAGCGTCCGATCACGCGGCCGAGCGCGAGATCCTGCGACGATTGCGCGATCTCGACGGGTCGGTGCCGATCCTCGCGGAGGAGAGCGCACGCGACGAGCTTCGACGCGCGGAGCGCCTGTGGGTGGTCGATCCGATCGATGGGACGCTCAACTTCGCCCACGGCGTGCCGTTCTACTGCGTGGCGATCGGATACGTGCAGGAGGGACGCGTGCGGGCCTCCGCGATCCACGGCCCGCGCCTGCGCGAGACGTTCGTGGCCTCCGAGGGAACGGGCGCGAGGCTGAACCGCGTGCCGATCTCCGTTTCGTCGGTCGTCCGCGCGCGCGACGCGTTCGTCGTCTCGAGCCTGTCTCGAGGTGCCGCGGGAAAGCTCGACTCACGGTTCACGCAGCTGAACCGGACGTGCGCGCGGCTACGGGTGACCGGCTCCGCCGCGCTCGAGATCGCCTATGTCGCCGCCGGGCGATTCGACCTCTTCGTGCACGAGCAGCTGTCCCCGTGGGACATCGCCGCGCCAGGGCTCGTGGCGCGCGAAGCAGGCGCCGCAGTGCTGTCGCTCGCCACAGGACTCGACGCGGCGTGGGACGAGCCCCGCGTCATCATCGGCAATCCCGCGCTGGTCAAGGACGCGATCGCGAGCATGGACCTGATCCGGGAGAAGTAGGAGCGCCGAGGGTGGCGCGGCTCCGGCACAAGGTCTTACGTCAGCTCGACATCGACGCTGATCGCCACGTTGCCGGCGAGCGCCTTCGAGATCGGGCACTTCTCCTTCGCATCGTCCGCCAGTTCGCGCAGCTTCTCGGCGGACGCCCCTGGCGCGGCGACGCGCACCTGGAGTGCGCTCGAGAGCACGCCGTTGCCGCCGCCGGCCATCGCGCCGAACGTGACGGTCGCCGTTGCGTCGAGCCGAGTCGCGGTCCAGCCTGCCTTCGCGAGGCGGGAAGAGAGCGCCATCAGGAAGCAGCTCGCGTGCGCCGCGGCGAGCAGCTCCTCCGGGCTTGTCTGTCCGTGCTGGCCCTCACCCTCGGTCCGTTCCTTCCAGCTTGTGGCCGCCTGCTTCAGCGCGCCGCTGCGCGTGCTGACGGTACCCCTGCCGCTGTCGAGGTCTCCCTGCCACGTCGCGGTCGCCGTGTGCGTCGTCGCCATCGACTCACCTCCCGTCGTTCGACCTGAACCTACGCGGTCGCTCCATACTTACGCTCCCACGCGGACCCGCCCGCCTCGACGTGGACAAGCCTGTCGAGACGCTCGCGCGGACACAACCGGCCGGACCCCCCGCGAAACTAGAATGAGGCGACGCCGGAGTGGTGCAAAGGTGACACGGGCGACTCAAGATCGCCTGGGCGAAAGCCCGCTGAGGGTTCGAGTCCCTCCTCCGGTACCGCCCTGATGTCCGCGGGACATCCGAGGACATCGGCCACGCCCACATGACGCCACGGGTGCCTATGCCGGCAGCCGCAAGGTGACGCGGGTGCCGCGGTCGTTGCCGGCGCTCTCCACGGTGATGGTGCCGCCGTGCGCCTCGGCGACCAGGCGCGAGAGATAGAGCCCGATGCCGACACCGGCGAAGGTCTTCGCGCGACCGCCCCCGCGGACGAAGGCGTGGCCGAGCGAGGCGATCTCCTCGGGAGGGATGCCGATCCCATCGTCCCCCACGACGACGACGGCCGATCCCTCCTCTTCCGTCTTGACCGCCACGCGGACCTCGCCGCCGGTCGGTGAGTACTTCACGGCGTTGCCCACGAGGTTCATGAGCACCTGTTCGAGCCGGGCCGCGTCCGCGATCACGACGAGGACCGGAGGCGCGTCGACGACGAAGTGATAGCGCCCTTCCTCTGCGGTCGCCTCGATGTATCGCTGCGTCACATCGCGCGCGAGCTGCGCCAGGTCGAGCGGCGCCTTCGTCGCCTCGATCCTGCCGTGCCCGGCTCGCGAGACCTCGAGCAGGTCGCTGACGAGGGCGTTCATGCGGTCCACCTGGCGCTCGATCGTGCGGAGGTTCTGCTCGAGCGAGCCGATGTCGAGTGGGGTCTGGCCCTCGTGGCTGCGGCGGATGCGCGATCGGAGAAGCTGCGCAAGGGCCTTCAGGGGCGTGAGCGGCGTCTTAAGTTCGTGCGAGACGATCGAGATGAACTCGTCCTTTTGCCGCGCGATCTCGCGTTCCGCGGTGATGTCATGCAGCGCGAGCACGCCGGCGATCACGTTGCCCTCCGCGTCGCTCACGGGCTCGGCGAGCGCCTCCAGGATGAGCCGTCCCCGCTCCGCCACTGTCACCGCGTACCGGCCGCGCTCCGGCCGACCCTCGATCGCCGCGGTGAGCGGGTCCTCGCCGGGAACGACGGCCTCGTCGGTGTCGGCGTCGCGCAGGTCGAGCGATGTCGCGATGTCGGCGATCGCGGTGCCGATGGCATCGGTGGAAAGGCCGAGCAACTGCTGCGCCGCTCTGTTCATGGCGGCCAGGTGCGAGCTGGGGTCACCGATCAGGACGCCCTCGCCGATGCCGTCAAAGATCGCCAGGTAGAGCTGGCGTGTCCTTACCTCGGCCGCGTACAGCTTGGCATTGGTGATCGCGACCGCCGCCTGGCCGGCGAGGATGTGCGCGAGCTCGATGTCGACGTCGTCGAACTCCCGCGCGGCATTTCGCGAGTACAGGTTCAGCGACCCGACGAGGAGCTCTTCTCGCACGAGCGGCACCCGCAGCGCCTTGACGAGACCGTACTCGAGAAGCGCAGGTTCGGCCCCGGGGTCGTTCCGCAGGTCGGCGACCTGCAGCAGGTGCGGACCGCGGTGCTGCGCAAGGACGGCATCCATCGGCATTGCCGGTGCCGCGGCATGCTCTGCCGGCAGTCCGCGTTCCGCACGCACGCGCATCTCCCGTCGCGGCATATCGGCGAGCACGAGCGAGGCCGCGTCCGCGGCGATCAGCAGGCACGCCGCGTCCACGACGTCGCCCGCGACCGCGTCGACGTCGAGGCTCCGCTGCATCTTCTCCGTGACCTCGTGAAGGCGCCGGAGCCGGGTCGTCTGGTCCACGTCGGCAGTATCGGCCGTGGCGCATCGGCCGTGATCAGCCACGGGCGGCGAGGATCTCGGGTAGGTCGTTGACGGAACGGACGAAGGTCCGCGCGCCGGCCGCCCGATACGTGGGCTCATCCGCCGCGGGGCACACCAGGACCGCCTCGACCAGCGGCCCCGACGGCCCGCCGGCGTGGGCCTGGACCATTCGCAGGTCGTCGAGCGTGTCGCCGACGAACGCGGCGCCACGGGATGCGAGCGAATCGACCACGCGCCTCAGCGGCGCCGGGTCGGGCTTGCGGCCGTCCTCGTCCGTGGCCACCGTCAGCTCCAGAGGCAAGGGCAGGCGCACCCGCACGTGCTCCCATTCGAATACGGTCCGGCCGGTCACCACGCCGAACCCGGTGATCCCTCTCGCCCGCAGCGTCTCGATCGTGTCTCCGCGCAGCAATACGGTCTCGTGCTCGCGCAGGCCGATCGCCTGGTGCACCCGCGCCGCCACCGCGTACCGCGACACCGCTTCATCGGTCCCCGTGTAGAACTCCTCGAAGATCCCGCGGACCTCCTCGTAGCTTCGCGCGGGAAGCGCGCCGTCCAGCGTCGACAGCTCTCGCAGCGAACGGCGCGCGGCGACCTTCGGATCGCCGGCCGCCGCGCGGGCGGCTGTCGCGCCACGCCCTGCGGCGGCCGCGAGGAGCCAGCGGTACATGCCGTACGACAGATCCCAGTCGTTGTTCCAGCTGCCTTCCCGCTTGAAGAGCCGCACCGTCTCGCGATCCGTCGCCGGCCCGTCGTCCGCTGCGCTGGCGTCGTGCACCAGGAGCCACTGCACCGTCCGCACGACCGACTCGATGTACGAACCGTCGACGTCGATGAGAACCCCGTCGACGTCGAACACCACCGCGTCGATGGGTCCGAGCGTTGACGTTGAGGGCACCGCCCGCGGTCGTTCGGAGGCTACAGACGGACCTCGACGGCGTCGGGGCCGACGGCGCGAACGACCGCCTCGGCGAGCTCCCCCGCGGGCCGGGCCCGGAAAGAGGTGGGGATGCGGCGGAGGCCGCCGTCCGCGCGCGGCAGCTCGAGGAACACTGGCGCCGTGCCGGGATGCTGCGCGAGGACCTGCTGGATCCGCTGGAACAGCCGGATCGAAGACTCGTAGTCGAGGGACGCGCGGAACCGGACCACGATGTCCCCGCCCGTTCCCAGCGGCGGACCGTCTCTGGCGACGGCGAGCGGAGCGCTCTCCGGCACGGCATCCCCCGCGGCTCCGGCCCCCGCCATCCGGCCGGCTGCGACAGCCGCTGCCGCACGGCCCCCGGCGATGCCCGCGCCCGCCATGGGAGGGCCATTGCCACTGCCGTTCCCGTTGCCGCCGTACTGCCGCTTGCGCGCGAGTGCCACGCGCCGTTCCTCGGCAACCTGCTTCATCTTCGCGATGCCGTCCTCGTCGAACAGCACGGCGTGTTCACACAGGAGCTTCGGCGCGTCGTCGCGCTGCTCGACACGCGCGAGCACGAGCAGGATCTCGTCGGTGTTCCACAGGTCGGAGGTCGCCTCGTACGTGCGCGGCCAGACGGTGACCTCGGCCGACCCGGTGAGGTCTTCGACCTGCGCGAACAGCATGAGCTGCCTCTTCTGCGTCACGTGCTTGCGCGCGCTCGTGACGACGCACGCGATGGTCACCAGCTCCTCGCCGGCGTCGCGCAGCTCGGCGAGGTACGCGGTGACAACGTCGCCGAGCCGGGCGGCGACGTCCTGGAGCGGGTGCTCCGAGAGGTAGATGCCGATCAGCTCCTTCTCCCAACCGAGGAGCTCCTTGCGGTTGGCCTCGTGTCCGGATAACGGACCCGCCGTAATGCCGCTGGTCTCGGCGAGGTCGAACAGCCCGACCTGGCCCGTCGCCCGGTCGCGCTGCTCCCGCAGAGCCGTCGCGAGCGCCGCGTCGAGGTGGAGGAGCTGCGCCGCGCGGGGCCCGAAGGAATCACACGCGCCACACTTGATCAGCGACTCGAGGACGCGCTTGTTGCACCGCTGAAGGTCGATGCGACCGCAGAAGTCCTCGAGCGACTTGAACGGCCCCCCGCGCTCGCGCGCCTCGACGATGCCCTCGATCGCGCCGCCGCCGACATTCTTCACCGCGCCGAGACCGAAGCGGATGTCGTCCCCGTCGATCGAGAAATCGAACGCCGAACGGTTCACATCCGGTGGCTGCACGACCGTGCCCAGTCGCCGGCACTCCGCGACGGCGATCGCGACCTTCTCCGAGTCGCCCATGTTCGAAGAGAGCACGGCGGTCATGTATTCGGCGGTGTGGTTGGCCTTCAGATACGCGGTGTGGTACGCGATGAGGCCGTAGATCGCGGCGTGCGCGCGGTTGAAGCCGTACTGGGCGAACGGCTCGAAATCGCGCCACACCTGGTCGATCACCGTATCGCTGACGCCGTTCGCAAGGCAGCCGTCGACGAACTTCTGCCGCTGCGCGTCCAGCTTCTCGCGGATCTTCTTCCCGATCGCGTAGCGGAACACGTCGGCCTCGCCGAGGGTGAAACCGGCGAGCGCCTGCGTCACGGCCATGACGTCCTCCTGGTAGACCATGACGCCGTACGTCGACCGGAGCACCGGCTCGAGCGACGGGTGAGCGTACGTGACCGGCTCCTGGCCGTGCTTGCGCCGGATGTACGAAGGGATGTAGTCCATGGGGCCGGGGCGGAACAGCGCGACCATCGCCATCACGTCCTCGACGCGGTCCGGCTTGAGGTCGCGGACGTAGCGACGCATCCCCGCCGACTCGAGCTGGAACAGGCCGGTCGTCTCGCCGGATGCGAGGAGTTCGTATGTGCGCGCGTCGTCGAGTGGGATGGTCTCCCGGCGGATGTCGATGCCACGCCTCTCGCGGATGAGCCGCAGCGCGTTGTCCAGGATCGTCAGGTTGCCGAGCCCGAGGAAGTCGAACTTCAGCAGGCCCAGGGCCTCGAGCTGCTTGTCCTCGAACTGCGTCTGGATCCCCTCGACATTGCCCTTCGGCCGCTCCAGCGGAGCGAGCGCGGTGATCGGCTCGCGGGAGATGAGCACGCCGGCGGCGTGCGTCCCGGTGGAGCGCACGAGCCCTTCGACCTTCTCGGCAAGGTCGAGCAACCGTCCGACGTGCGGCTCCTCGGCCATGGCGGCGAGCTCCGGCACGTCGCGGCGCGACTCCGATAGCGGCGGCGCCTTCGGTCCCGTCGGGATCACCTTTGCGACGCGGTCGGCCTCGCCGTACGGCATGCCCAGCACCCGGGCGACGTCGCGGACGGCCGCGCGGGCGAGCATCGTGTTGAAGGTCACGATCTGCGCGACGCGCTCGGCTCCGTATTTCTGGGTGACGTACGTGATGACCTCGTCGCGGCGGCTGTCCATGAAGTCGACGTCGATGTCCGGCTGCGTGTATCGCTCGAGGTTCAGGAACCGGTCGAAGATGAGGCCGTACGCGATGGGGTCGATGTCGGTGACGCCGATCGCGTAGTTCACGAGCGAACCACCCGCGGAGCCGCGGACCGCCGTCAAGATCCGACGCTCCTGCGCGAACCGGAGGTAGTCCTGGACGATGAGGATGTAGCCCGCGTATCCCATCTTCCCGATCACTCCAAGCTCGTGCTCGAGGCGCTCGCGCAGCTGAGGCGTCACCGAGCCGTACTTCGCGGCGACCCCGGCCTCGGCGAGGGCGCGGAGCTGATCGTCCGCCGTGCGTCCGTCGGGCAGCGGGAAATGCGGCAGGCGCAGCTCGCCCATGGGCAGGGCCAGGTCGACGGCCTCGGCGATGCGCAGCGTGTTCTCGAGCGCGGCGCGGTCCTGCGGGAACAGCGCCGCCATCTCCGCCGCGGTCTTCACGTACAGCTCGGGGTGGTCGATCATCTTCAGCCTGTCGGCCGTGTCGACCGTCTTCCCGCTCTGGATGCACACCATGATGTCCTGAGCCTCGGCGTCCTCCGCATGGACGTAGTGGATGTCATTCGTGACCACGACCGGTATCCCCGTGCGGCGGGACACCTCGCGGATGCCCTCGTTGGCCCGGTCCTGCTCGGGCAGGCCGTGCGACATGAGCTCGAGGTAGTAGTTGCCGTCGCCGAATATCGCGAGGTGCTCCCTGGCCACTTCGCACGCGGCGTCGATGCCAAGGTCCTGCACGGCGCGCGTCAGCTCTCCCTGGAGGCACGCGGAAAGCGCGATCAGCCCCTCGCTGCGCTCGCGTAGCAGGTCCTTGTCCATCCGCGGGCGGTAGTAGTAGCCCTCGATGTGCGCGCTCGTGACAAGGGAGACGAGATTCTGGTACCCGGTGAAGTTCTTCGCGAGCAGCACGAGGTGGAAGGGCTTGCCGTGACCCTCGATCCGGGCATCGCGGTCGAACCGGCTCCCGCGGGCGATGTACGTCTCGACGCCGACGATCGGCTTGATGCCTTCGCGGCGCGCCGTGGTGTAGAAGTCCACCGCGCCGTAGAGCGCCCCATGGTCCGTGAGGGCGATCGCCGGCATGCCCAGCTCTTTCGCGCGCGCGACGAGGCCGCGGATACGCGACAGCCCGTCGAGCAGGCTGTACTCACTGTGGGCGTGGAGGTGGACGAACTGGTCCGAGATGGGAGCCCTTTCCGGAAGCGTTCGTACCGGATTCTAGCGCGGTGCCTCTTTCGGCGACGGGGCATTTTCGTGGACACCGCGAGTCACCAGCGACACCGCTGTGCTAGCGTCGGGCCCGGTGGGTGCGGAAGTCCGCGGTCCGGCCACGGCGTCGAGCGAGACAATTTTGACCGAGCAGGCGCTCGAGTTCGTGGCGCGGTTGCATAGCGAGTTCGAGCCCCGCCGGCGAGCGTTGATCGACGCACGCCACACGCGGGCCCAAGAGCTGCGCGAGGGAGGCACGCTCGACTTCCTGTCCGAGACGAGGGAGCTGCGCGAGTCGGAGTGGCGCGTCGCGGCGGTCCCCGAGGACCTTCAGGTCCGCAAGGTCGAGATCACCGGACCCACCGACCGGAAGATGGTGATCAACGCGCTCAACTCGGGGGCGTCCGTGTTCATGGCGGACTTCGAGGACGCCAACGCGCCGACCTGGGAGAACATGGTCGAGGGCCAACGCAACCTCATCGACGCGATCGACCGCACGATCGAATTCCGCAACCCCGACGGGCGCGCGTACACGCTGAACGAGAGCACGGCGACGCTCGTCGTCCGGCCACGCGGCTGGCACCTGATGGAGAAGCACCTCCACGTGGACGGCGCACCGGTGGCTGGCGCGTTCATGGATTTCGGGCTGTACCTCTTCCACAACGCGAAGCGCCTGCTCGAGCGCGGGACGGCGCCGTACTTCTACCTTCCCAAGCTCGAAGGGCACCTCGAGGCGCGCTTCTGGAACGACATCTTCCGCTTCAGCCAGGACGCGCTGGGGATCCCGCAGGGCACGATCAAGGCGACCGTCCTCATCGAGGTGTTCACGTCGGCATTCGAGATGGATGAGATCCTGTACGAGCTGCGCGACCATTCGGGGGGACTGAACGCGGGACGCTGGGACTACATCTTCAGCGTGATCAAGAAGTTCCCGCAGCGCGCCGACTTCATGCTGCCCGACCGCATCCAGGTCACGATGACCGTTCCGTTCATGCGCGCGTACACGGAGCTGCTCGTCCGCACGTGCCACCGCCGCGGCGCGTACGCGCTCGGCGGCATGGCCGCGTACATCCCGAGCCGGAAGGACGCGGCCGTGAACGAGGTCGCGCTCGGCAAGGTCCGCGAGGACAAGGTGCGGGAGGCGACCGACGGCTTCGACGGCACGTGGGTCGCGCATCCGGACCTCGTCCCCGTCGCGATGGAAGAGTTCGACCGCGTACTCGGCGAGCGACGCAACCAGCTCGAGCGCGACCGTCCGGAGGTCCGCGTGACCGCGCAGACGCTCATGAGGGTCGGCGTGCCGGGCGGCACGATCACGGACAACGGGCTGCGCAACAACGTCAGCGTCGGCATCCAGTACCTGGCGTCGTGGCTCCGTGGCACCGGCGCGGCGGCGATCAACAACCTGATGGAGGACGCGGCGACCGCGGAGATCGCGCGCTCGCAGGTGTGGCAATGGGTCCACCACCGCGGCAGGTTGAGCGACGGACCCGAGATCACCGCGGAGCTGGTGCGCCGCATCGAGGACGAGGAGCTGGCAAACATCCGGGACACCGTCGGCCCGGAGTTCTTCGCGGCAGGGCGCTACGACGACGCCAGGCGGCTCTTCGAGCGGGTGGCGCTCTCGGACGACTTCGTCGAGTTCCTCACCCTGCCCGCATACGAGCTCCTCGACTAGCTGCTCGACCGCCGCCCTCGACGGCCCGGGAGTCTCGGTCCCGGACACGGTCAACCAGCGGGCAGAGCCTCCATCACTGCGCTGAGGTCGTCGCCGATGCGCACGAGATCGTCGCCCTCCGGCCAACCGACGAAGTAGCGGCGGTCCGTCTCCGCTTCGATCGCGTCGCGGTTCGCGCGGCCCTGGGCGGTAGGCCGTATGACGTCGCCCTCGCGCTCGAGGTCGCCGCGCCCCATGAGGTCGTCGATGCTGCGCTCGACATCGGCCCGCTCCTGCTTGTTCTCGAGCAGCTTCGCCACATCGTCGACGCTGTCCCTGCCGCTCCACGCCTGCGTGAGCGCATCGAGTTCGGGACCCGCGTACCCGGCGTCCTGCCACGCACCGGTGTGGCAGTCGTCCCTCCGCGCCCACAGCTGCCGCACGGCGAACTGGAGGCGGACGATGTCGCTCGCGGGCGAAGGCGGTGGCAGCCGGCGCGCCGCCTCGACGCGCGGGCTGGCGCTCGGGATCGCCGCCGCCAGCCGTTCGAGCGCCTCGAGCGCCCGCGCGAGCGGCTGTGCCGGGAGCTCCAGCGCTCCGAGGAACGAGCGGAATTCGCCGGTCGCGCGCTCGCGCGCCTCGCGGCCCTTGGGCGTGACACGCCAGCCGCCGTCCGCGCGCTCCGCGAGCCCGGCCTCGACCGCGCGCTCCCACTGCGGCGTCACGTTGTCCTTCGTCGCGTAGGGCGACCGCCACCTGAAGCGATCGCGGGTCACGACGCCGTTCTCAGCGAGCGAGATCCCGTCGCCGAGGATCGCGATCGTCGCGGCCGGTACCCCGGCCTGCTCCTTCGCGACGGTCTCGAAGCGATCCCCGTACGCGCGGCTCAGCTTCGTCAGGAACGCTGGGAACAGCTCGACGACCTGCTTCTGCGTCAACGTCCGTACAGCCATCACGACCTCCTATGAGTCCCTGTCAGGTTCGCGCGGGGCCGCCGAGCCTCGAGTTTGCGCCGGCCTCGCTCGCCGAGTCTGCGGTGTGGATCGGTACAACGCTCTCGGGGAGGGTGCGGCGTGGTCGGCATGCGCCTCAGGCGACCTTCTCCAGGAGCATCCTGTTGACGACCGCCGGGTTGGCGCGGCCGCCGAGCCTGGACTGGACCTTGCCGACGAGCGCGCCGAGCGCGCGCTGGTTGCCGGCGACGAAGTCGGCGACGGCCTTCGGATTCTCGGCCAGCACCGCGTCGACCGCCGACGCCAGCGAGACCTCGTCCGACAGCTGACCGAGCCCGCGCGCGCGCACGATATCTCCGGGCTCGGATCCGCTCTCCCACATCTCGGCGAACACGTCCTTCGCGCTCTTGCCGCTGATCTCGCCGGAGGCGACGAGCTCCACGAGTTCGCCCAGTTGGGACGGCCGCATACGGATGTCCCCGAGGCGCGCCGACCGCTCCTTCAGGTGCCGCAGCAGCTCGCCTGTCACCCAGTTCGCGACCTGCTTGGGACGCGCGGGCGCCGCGGCGACGGCTTCTTCGTACCAGTCCGCGAGCCCGCGGTCCGCGACGAGGATGCGCCCGTCGTACGCGGAGAGTCCGTACTGGCGAGCGAAGCGGTCGCGCCGGTCACCCGGCATTTCGGGCAGCGCCGCCCGCAGCGCCGCGACGGTCTCGGCCGACGGCTCGAGCGCGACGAGGTCCGGTTCCGGGAAGTAGCGGTAGTCCTCGATCTCCTCTTTCGAGCGCTGGAGGTACGTCGCCCGCCGCGCCTCGCTCCACCCGACGGTGATCTTGCCTTTGCGCGTGCGCAGCGCGCCTCCGGCCCGCCACTCGTGCCACAGGCGATCCGCCTCGTACGGCACCGCGTCCTCGAGCGCGCGGTAGCTGTTCAGGTTCTTGATTTCGCTCTGCGGGGGCCAGCGCGTTTCCCCATCCTCTGCGAAGCGGATCGACACGTTCGTGTCGAAGCGTCCACCGCCCTCCTCCAGACGGAACTCGGATACGCCCGCGTAAACGAGGATCTCGCGCAGCCGCTCGAGGTACGCGAGCGCCTCGGCGGTCGAGGACAGGTCGGGCTCGCTCACGATCTCGAGGAGCGGCACGCCAGACCGATTGAAGTCGAGCAGCGAGTACTGCTCCCCTCCCTCGCTACCGTGCACCATGCGCGCGGTGTCCTCCTCGAGGTGCGCGCGGCGGATGCCGATGCGCTTGTCGCCGCCGCCGTCGGCCGGGACCTCGAGCCACCCTTTCACGGAAAGCGGAAGGTCGAACTGCGAGATCTGATACCCCTTGGGCAGGTCGGGATACATGTAGTTCTTCCTGTCGAACTTCGTATGGGCCGGGGTGTCGCAGTGCAGCGCGAGCCCGGCCTGGATCGACAGCTCGATCGCGCGCCGGTTCGGCACGGGAAGGGCCCCGGGGAGCCCCAGGCAGACCGGGCAGGTCAGCGTGTTCGGTGGCGCGCCGAACCAGCGCGCCGCGCACCCGCAGAACATCTTCGAGCGCGTCGCCAGCTCCACGTGGACCTCGAGCCCGATCACGAGCTCGTACGGCCGAGCGCCGACCGCGCTCATCACGGCGACGCTCGGTCGATGCCCGGCGCGCTCGCCAGCGCGGCAGCGAGCACATTCAAGAAGCGCCTCGAAGACGACGTCATCGGAACGTCGGATCCGAGGGTGCCGGGACCTTCTCGGTGGCGGCGATCACGCGGCTGGTGTTCACGACGACCTTCTCCCCTTCGACCGAGACAAGATACCGGTCGAAGGGCACCGCTCCGCCCGTGTCCGCGGCTCCGTCGATGGCGAAGGCTGCCGCAGGTGGCGCTGTTGGCGCGCGGACCGCGACGAACCGCCCGCTCGCCCACTGCGCGAGCCAGAACCCGTCCTGCTGCGATACGAGGGGAGGCCCGTAGCGCTTGGCCGGCGCGCCGACCGCAGGGACGTCCGCGCGCGCGAGGACCACGCGTCCGCCGGGCACGACGGCCGGCGGAGTCGCGAGCTGCACCGCGAGCGCGAGGTACGCGACCGTCGCGAGGAGGATCAGCGCTCCCAAAAGGAAGAGCCCGATGAGGATCCACTGCCGCCAAACGGGCGTTGGGTCCAGCGACTCGGGGGAAGCCCACGCCTCGGGTGGCTGGTCCTCGTAACGCGTCCCCATCAGCCCGCGCTGACCATCGCGCGGTCGACCCTCGTCAGCACCGTCCGACGAAACGCTCGATGCGGTCGCACGCCTCTTCGATCTGCGTCATGGAGGCGGCGTAGCACATCCGGACGTGCCCGGCTCCGCGCTCGCCGAACGCGCCCCCGGGGACCACCACGACCCGCTCCTCCTCGAGGAGGCGCGTCGCGAACTCGTCGTCGGAAAGGCCGGTCGCGCCGACGCTCGGGAAGCAGTAGAAGGCGCCGCGCGGCTCGAAGCACTCCAGACCCATGGCATTGAGCCGCCCCCACATGTATCTGCGGCGCGCGTCGTACTCGGCCACCATGCGCTCCACCTCGGGCTCTCCGTGCTCGAGGGCCTCGAGGGCCGCGTACTGCCCCGCGGTCGGCACGCACATGACGGTGTACTGGTGGATCTTCATCATCTGCTCGACGATCTCGGCCGGAGCGCACGCGTAGCCGACGCGCCATCCGGTCATCGCGTATGACTTGGAGAACCCCGCGAGATACACAGTGCGCTCCTTCATGGCCTCGAGGCCGACGATCGAGCGATGCTCCGATCCATACACGAGACGGTCGTAGATCTCGTCGGCATACACGAGCAGGTCGTGCTCGCGCGCAAGCGCGGCGATCCCCTCGACGTCCGCGGCATCGAGCACGGCGCCCGTCGGATTGTTGGGGAAGCCGAGGAGGATGGCGCGCGTACGCGGCGTGATCGCGCGGGCCACATCTTCGGGCAGCAGTCGGAACGACTCGCTCTGGCGCGTTGCGACGGGCACCGCGACGCCGCCGGCGAGCACGATGCCGGGCACGTACGCGACGTACGACGGATCCGCCACGATCACCTCGTCGCCGTCGTTCAGCGTCGCGCGCAGCGCCAGATCCACAGCCTCGGAAACGCCCACCGTCACGAGAATCTCGCGCGCCGGGTCGTACTCGACGCCGCGCAGCCGCCGCGTGTGCGCGGCGATCGCCTCGCGCAGCGGCAGGATGCCGTAGTTGGAGGTGTACTTCGTGCGACCCTCGCGCACCGAGCGGATCGCGGCCTCCCGGAAACGCTCCGGCGTGACGAAGTCGGGCTCGCCGATGCCGAGCGAGATCGCGCCGTCGACGGAGGCGACGAGGTCGAAGAAGCGGCGGATGCCGCTCGCCGGGATGCGCCCCACCTTCTCGTTCGTGAGCGGGCGCCGTGTGACGGTCATCGGCCCGGCACGCCGGCCGCCGCCTCGCCCGCGATCCGCGTGGATCGGCCTGCTACCGCCCGCTGCAGGTCGTTGCCGGCGCCGGTGGACGGAGCGACGCGTGCGCCGTCGCGCGCTCGAAGGCGGCCGCGACGCGGAACATGGTGGCCTCCCGCCACGAATTGGCGATGACCTGTAGGCCCACCGGCAGTCCGTCCGAGAGCCCGCAGGGGATCGAGATGCCGGGCAGGCCGGCGATGTTCACCGGAAGCGTGTACGCGTCATTCAGATACATGGCGAGCGGGTCGTCGGTCTTTGCCCCGATCGGGAATGCCACGCCGGGCGACGTGGGGGTGACAAGGGCGTCGACATCCTCGAAGACGCGGTCGAACTCGGATTTGATCAGCGTGCGCACCTTCTGCGCCTTCACGTAGTAGGCGTCGTAGTACCCCGACGAGAGCGCGTATGTCCCGAGGATCATGCGCCGCTTGACCTCCGGCCCGAAGCCCTCCCCGCGGGTGCGACGGTATGTCTCGACCAGGTCTGGTCCTTCAACGCGCAACCCGTAGCGAACGCCGTCGTAGCGCGCGAGGTTCGCGGACGCCTCCGCCGGCTGGATCACGTAATAGACGGCGAGCCCGTGGTCCGTGGACGGCAGCGATACCTCGACGAGCTTCGCTCCGAGGCCTTCGAGGACGCGCAACGCTTCGCGCACCGCCGCTTCGACTCCGGGCTCCATCCCTTCGACGAAGAACTCCTTGGGCACCCCGAGCCGCATTCCCTCCACGCCCAACTGGAGTTCCCGTCCGAGATCCTCGAGTGGCCGCGGCATGCTCGTCGCGTCGCTCGGGTCGAGGCCGAAGAGCGCCTCGCAAACCGTCGCCGCGCCGGCGACGTCGCGCGCGAAGGGACCGACCTGGTCGAGCGACGACGCGAAAGCGACGACGCCGTACCGCGACACGCGCCCGTAGGTCGGTTTCATGCCGACGACGCCCGATAGCGCCGCGGGCTGCCGGATCGATCCACCGGTGTCCGTGCCGAGCGCGAACAGGACGGCGCCGGTCGCGACCGCCACCGCCGATCCGCCGGACGAACCGCCCGGCACGCGGTCCGGGCACCACGGGTTGCGCACGGCGCCGAAGGCTGAGTTCTCGCTGGAGCTACCCATCGCGAACTCGTCGAGGTTCGTCTTGCCGGGGAGGAGCGCGTCGGCCGCGTCGAGTCGCTTCACCACCGTCGCGGAATACGGAGGCACGTAGCCCTCGAGGATGCGCGACCCAGCCGTGGTCTCCACACCCTCCGTGCCGATGATGTCCTTGCACGCCCAGGGGACGCCGCAGAGCGGCGACGGGTCCCCCTGGGCCAGGCGGAGGTCCGCCGCGGCGGCCTGCCGGCGCGCGCGGTCGGCGCACAGGCGCAGCCACGCGTTGTGCTCGTCGACTCCGGCGAGCGCGAGCGACGTCTCGGCCAGCTCGAGCGCCGTCGTCTCGTGGCGACGAAGGAGGGCAGCGGTCTCGCCGATCGTCGAAGGCAGACTACTGGGCATCGCGCCCCTCGAGCACGACCTGCACCCGGAAGAACGTGCCGTCCTGCGCTCCGCGCGGCGCGTTCGCCAGCGCCTGCTCGCGGGTGAGGCCCGGCCGCACCTCGTCCTCGCGCATGACGTTCGAGAGCGGAAGGACCGAGGCCGTCGGCGCGACGGCGCTCGTGTCGACCTGCTGCAAGCGGTCGACGGCGGCGAGCACCTGCGAGATCTGGGCCGTGAAGCGGTCGAGCTCCTCGTCGGTCAGCGCGATCCGCGCGAGGAGGGCGACGTGCTCGACGACGGAGCGGTCGATGGCCGTCATTTCGGTCAGTCTAGAGGCGCGCCCGGCGCGCTCCACCGGCTGCGGGTAGCGTTTCGCGCGTGGATGGCGGAGCGCTCTTCCCGGCCGATTCGGTCTCGCGGCGCCTGGACCGCGAGCTGTTCGTGATCCTCGGCGGCAGCGCGGCCCTCCTGATGCAGATCTCGCACCCTCTGGTCGCCGCGGGCGTCGCGGAGCATTCGAACTTCGCGCGCGATCCCATCGGCCGGCTCCGCCGCACCCTCGATACGACGCTCGCGGTGGTCTTCGGCGATCCGGCCGCCGCGGAGCGTGCGGCCAGCCGCATCGACCGGCGGCATGGGCCCATCGCCGGGACGGCCGCGGACGGGCGCGCGTATGCCGCGCGCGATCCGGCGCTCCTCCTCTGGGTGCACTCGACGCTCATCCTGACCTCGCTGCGCGTCTACGAGCTCGTGCGGGGGCCGCTCCCGCCGGCCCTCCGCGAGGCGTACTGGCAGGAGACGAAACCGCTCGCGATGCGCCTCGGCATCCCTCGAGCGCATCTGCCAGAGACGCTCGCAGATCTCGAGGCCTACGAGCGCGCCGCCCTGATGAGCGAGGTCCATCCCGACGCGACGAGCGTGCGCGTCGGGCGGCGGGTGCTGCGCCCCTTCCCGCGCCTGCCGGAGCCGATCCACTGGCCCTTCGACGCGCTCACCTCAGGATTGCTCCCGCCGAGCCTGCGCGAGCCGTTCGGGCTGCGGTTCCGGCGGCGCGACAGGCTACTGTTCCGCGCCGTGGTGTCGCTCGTCCGTCTCACCAGGCGCCTGGTCCCGGACAGCATCGCTGCGGTACCCCAAGCGCGGCGCCACGAGCGCGCGAAGGCTACGGCAGGCGGACCCGGTGCTCGGTAGCGCGCTCGCGCACGTCAAGTGGTTCCAGGATCCCGCGCCGTTCCCCACCCAGTACGGCCTTCTGCTCACGCTGCCCCTCATCGCGGCTTTCGCGGTAACAGCCGTCGCGGTCGGCGTCGCGTGGACCATCCAGCACCGCGTGTCCGAGCCGGCGTTCGTCCGGGCACTCGAGCGCTTCGCGCCCGCCGGGCCGCTCGTGCTCGGCCTGCACCTGGGCATCGCGCTCGTCGTCGCGGCGATCGTAGGGCTGCTGTTCGTGCCCAGCCTCCAGGTGGGCGGAGAGACGTTCGGTCTCGGCATCCTCGTCGTCGAGGGGATGTGCGGCGTCATGATCATCCTCGGCCTGGCGACGCGCGCCGCCGCAGTGCTGCTCGCGCTCCTCGGCATCGTGGCGATGCAGCCGTTCGCCTTCGAGAGCGTGTTCGAGCAGGTGCACATCCTCGGCATCGCGATCTTCCTGTTCATCGTCGGGCGCGGACCGTTCTCGCTCGACAGGCTGCGCGGTGTGAAGCCGCCCTACGAGCACGACGACGCTCCCGCCCAGGCGCTGACCATCGTCCGGGTCGCGGCCGGCATCGGCATCGCGTTCAACGCGCTCACGGAGAAGCTGCTCGATCCGGCGCTCGGCGTCGCGCTGCTCCAGAAGATGCCGTTCCTGAATGTCGCCCGGCCGTTCGGCATCGGCGACGCGCAGTTCGTCTTCCTCGCCGGGCTCGCCGAATTCCTCATCGGCATCGTGATCGTCTCGGGCCAGCTGACGCGCCCGGTGATGGCGATCGGGGCGGTGCTCTTCACGGTGAGCCTGCCGGTATTCGGGTGGTCCGAACTCCTCGGTCACCTTCCGTATTACGGGATTATGTTCCTGCTCTTCATCGCCCCGAACGCCGACTCGTGGCACGCGCGGAGGGCCATGCGCCCGGCGGCGTGATAATTGAAGCGGCCGAGGCAGTCGAACGACCGGTGTGCACTCGGCCGTACCGCATTACCGCGCATACACTTTGGCAGCGCGCCACGGCGAGGCGCATGGGTAGGCCATCGGTGGGTCCGGGGCGACGAAGCTTTTGGATGGTGCTGACCGTCACGCTCGTTGTGATGGCGCTATCGAGCGCCGCGGTGGCGGTCCGAATCTCCGGCCCATCGAGCGCCGCCGCCATCCTCGGATTCGCACCGGAGGGCGTGGGCGTCGCACGCATCGAGGGCGTGTCCACCGGACTCCGGGAAGGCGACGTTGTCATCGCGATCGAGGGTCGGTCAACGCTAGCCTGGGCGCAGGGCCTGCTACACCGCGGCGCCGCCGTCCCGCGGTTCGGCGTCGGGGACACCGTCCGCTTCGACGTCAAGCGGGCAGGGAGTCCGGTGGTCCTCGATGCCGTGCTCGTGTCCTATCCCACCCTCGACATCCTTGCTGCCTCATGGGGAACGCTCGCGTTCGTGGTCGTGTTCTTCATCGTCGCCGGGTTCGTGTTCTTGCGACGACCGGCGGACCCAGCAGCAGGAGCGC
>JBHEML010000009.1:27897-64292 GCA_046262615.1 Candidatus Limnocylindria bacterium
ATGCGGTACGGCGCCCACCGAGCGGTGTGGTCACCTAGCGACCCGCTGCGGCAAAGCGTGCGGCGGGATTAGCTCCTCCTGCGGCGACCCCGACGGATCGAGCGTCACGAAGTACGAGTCGCACGCCATGTCGAGGAGCTCGGGGCTGAGCGTGGCGTTGCGGCCGAGGAACTTCGCGGTGTCGGTCAGCTGCTCGAGGATGTCGCGCGGGTGGCAGGAGCGCAGCCCGAGGTTCTTGCGCCGGTAGTGCGCGAGCACCTGTGAGAGCGCCTCGGCGCGGTATTCGATGTTCTTGCGCGCGCAGGTGCGCTTGAAGATCTCCTCGTACTGCTCGACCGTCGGCGCTTCGATGCCGATCTTGTAGCGGATCCGGCGGAGGAACGCCTCGTCCACGAGGTCCGCCGGATCCAGGTTCGTCGAGAAGATGATGAGCATGTCGAAGGGGATCTCGATCTTCTTCCCCGTATGGAGCGTGAGGTAGTCCACGCGCTTCTCGAGCGGCACGATCCAGCGGTTCAGCAGATCGCGCGGGGATACCCTTTGGCGGCCGAAGTCGTCGACCATGAAGATGCCGCCGTTCGCTTTCATCTGGAACGGAGCCTCGTAGAACTTCGAGGTCTCGTCGTAGATGAGGTCGAGGGTCTCGAGCGTCAGCTCGCCCCCGGTCATGACGATGGGCCGCTTGCTGACGATCCAGCGGTGGTCGAAGCGCATGCGGTCGGCGACGACCGGGTCCACCGCGGCATGGTGGTAGACCTGATCGAAGACCTTGACGACCTGCTGGTCGATCTCGACGGCGTACGGCAGGACGACCTCGCCGCGCATGAGACTGACGAGGACCTCCGCGATCGTGGTCTTGCCGTTCCCTGGCGGGCCGAACAGGAAGATCGACTTGCCGGAGTTCACCGCGGGCCCGAGCTGGCTCAGGGTCCCTCGCGGGATGACCATGTGCGCGAACGCCTGCTCGAGCTGCTGCTCGGTCACGGAGATGTTGTTGATCGACTGCCGCTGCACCGCTGCGACGTAGGTGGCGAGCGGCACGGGCGCCTTCCCGGCGTACTGGCTGCGCGCCAGCGCCTCCTGCGCCTTCTCGGAGCCGCGGTCGGTCATCACGAACTGGTAGTTCGCGGACCCAAAGCCGGATCCGGATCCGCCCCGGATCTCTACCAGGCGCTCGCCCTTCAGGAAGTCCATGACCCTCTCGGTGACGTTCTGGATCGGCAGCCCGATCGACGTGGCGATCTCGGCGAGGCTCATCTGGCCCCGCAGGTACAGGGTCTTGAGGGCGAGGTCCGACAGGAAGCTCACCGATAGACCCGTCTGCTCGATCGACTGGGGCTCGGGAGGCAGGGGGATCGTGACCGCCGGTGAGGCGATCCCGGTCTGTGGCTGGTACATCTCGCTCCAGCGTACAGTGAGCAGGCGAGCTAGCCTCAGGCAGGTCAGCGCCCGGCTGGCAGCATCGCCTCGAAACCATCCTCGTCCACGACCGCCACTCCGAGCTGGCGCGCCTTCGAAAGCTTGCTTCCGGCCCCCGGCCCGGCCACCACCAGGTCGGTCTTCGCGCTCACCGAGCTCGTCGCCTTTCCACCGAGCGATCGCACGAGCTCTTCGGCGTCCTCGCGTGCGCGACGCTCGAGCGTGCCGGTGAAGACCACGCTCTTGCCCGCGAACGGCCCGGTCGCGCGAGGCCGCGGGGAGGGCATCTCCGGCTCGACGCCCGCGGCGGCGAGCTTGTCGAGGAAGCGCTGCTCCTCGGGCCGGGTGAAGAACTCGTGGATGCTCTCGCCGACGACCGCGCCGATGCCCGCGATCGCCTGCAGCTCATCCACGGAGGTGCTGCGCAGGCGATCGAACACATCGGACAGCTTCGTGCCCGCGGGCAGCTGGTCGGCGAGCCAGCGCGCGAGGTCGTCCGCGGTCGCCTCGCCGACGTGGCGGATGCCGAGCCCAAAGAGGATCCGCCCGAGCGGCCGGCGCTTCGCGGCCTGGATGCGCGCTTGGAGGCCGGTCGCGCTCTTCTCCGCGTAGCGGTCGAGCGTGAGCAGGTCGGCCACGGTCAGCGCGAACAGGTCGGCAGGGTCCGAGACGAGCGTCCGCTCCTGGAGCTGGAACAGCACGGCTGGTCCGGCGCCCTCGATGTCCATGGCGCCCCGGGAAACGAAATGGAGGAGCCGCTCCGAGTGCTTCGCTGGGCAGTCCGGGTTCGGGCAGCGAAAGGCGACCTCACCCTCGGGATGGACGACGGCGGTCTGGCACGAGGGACAGAGCTTCGGCATGTGGAACAACGGGTAGCGCCGGCCCTTGACCCGCGCCGCGGTCTCGACGCGGACCACCTCCGGAATGACGTCGCCCGCACGTTGGATCACGACGCGGTCGCCCTTGCGAACGTCCAGCCGCCGGATCTCGTCGAGGTTGTGCAGCGTCGCGCGGCGCACCGTCGTCCCGCCGACCTGCACCGGCGCGAGTTGCGCGACCGGCGTCAAGGTCCCCTGGCGTCCGACCTGGACCTTGATGTCCTCGACCGTCGTCGTCGCCTGCTCGGCGGGGAACTTGAACGCGATCGCCCAGCGCGGGCTGCGCGCGACGTACCCGAGGCGCTGCTGGTCGGCGACGGCGTCGACCTTGACCACGATCCCGTCGATCCCGTACTCGAGGTCGTCGCGTTTCTGCGTCCATTCGGCGATGTACGCGAGCACGGCGTCGACATCCGCGGCGGGGCGGGCGCCGGGGTTCGTGCGCATGCCGAGCGCCCGCAGCCGCTCGAGCAGCGCACTCTGTGAGGCGACCTCGAGGCCCGCGGCGCTGTACGTCCACACCTGGAGGTTGCGCTTCTGCGTCATCTTCGGATCGAGCTGGCGCACCGCGCCCGCGGCGGCGTTGCGCGGATTCGCGAAGAGCGGCTCGCCGCGCTCCGATCGCTCGCGGTTCGTCGCCTCGAACGATGACTTGGGCAGGTACACCTCGCCTCGCACGTCGATGCGGCCGGGGACCGCTTCCCGGAGCGTGAGCGGCACGGAGCGGATGGTGCGGAGGTTGCCGGTGACGTCCTCGCCGACCAATCCATCGCCCCGGGTCGCTCCCTGGATGAAGCGGCCGTCCTCGTACGTGAGGTTGATCGCGAGCCCGTCGATCTTGAGCTCGCACATGTAACCGACGTCGTCGCGTCCGAGCGCCTTTCGCACCCGCTGGTCGAAGGCGCGCAGCTCGTCCTCGCCGAACGCGTTCCCGAGCGACAGCATCGGCGAGCCGTGCCGCACCGGAGCGAAACGAGCCGAGGGCGCGGCGCCGACACGCTGCGTCGGCGACTCGGGCGTCACCAGCTCGGGGTGTTCGGCCTCGAGCGACTGCAGCTCTCGCATCAGGGCGTCGTACGCCGCGTCGCTGATGGTGGGCGTGTCGAGGACGTGGTACTCGTAGTTCGCCTTCTCGATGCGCGTCCGCAGATCGGCGATGGCCCTCTGGACGTCCGGCGCCGGCGCGCTCATCGACCGGCGTCCGCGACGACCGGGTGCGCGGGGAGTGAGAGGTCGCCGTCCGGCGTGTTTGCCGCTTCCCCGCCCACGGCGATCCCGCTCAGCGGGGCGGTCATCGGGGGGACACGATGAGGCCGGCGAAGCTCGCCATCAGCCGCTTGACCCCCTTTCCCGGGAAGGCGACGGTCACCTCCTCGTCGTCCGCGCGCGGGGCGCTCGAGACCACGATGCCCTCACCGAATGCCGGGTGCCGCACCTTGTCACCGGTGCGGTACCGGGTCTGCGTGACCGCGGCGCGCGCCGCAGCGCGGTTCCCGTCCGCGGCGGTCGGCTCACGGCCGGACCACGACTCGGGCAGGTCCGCGAGGAGCGTGTCCCTCCTCTCGGCGCGGCGGCGCTCCCAATGCGCGCGGCCGCGCTCCCAGTCGAGGGTGTCCCACATGTCCCGCTCCTCGGTCTCGATCCGTCCGCGCCGCTCGATGCCTTCGGTCGGAAGCTCGCGCAGGAAGCGCGACGGCGCGTTCGCCGCGGTGCGCCCGAACAGCGTTCGGTTCCGCGCCGCCGAGAGGTAGCAGCGGTCCATCGCCCGCGTGATGCCGACGTAGCAGAGGCGGCGCTCCTCCTCGAGCTGCCGTTCGTCGTCGAGCGACCGCGCGTGCGGAAAGACCCCCTCTTCCATCCCCGTGAGGAACACGATCGGGAACTCGAGCCCCTTCACCGCGTGCAGCGTGATCAGCGTCGCCGCGGGCCGCGCCTCGGTGTACTCGTCCACATCCGATACCAGCGCGACCTGCTCCAGGAATGCGGGCAGCTGGTCCTCGCGGGGAAGTCCGAGGAAACCCTCGGCGAGCGTCCGCATCTCGAGGACGTTCGCGTACCGCTCCTCACCCTCCTCGGTGCCGTCCTTCAGATAGGTCGCATACCCCGACGCGGCAACTACCTCGTCGAGCAGGTCGGGCAGGTCCCGCGAGGCGACCTCGCCCGCCAGCCGGCGGAAGAGAGTGCCGAATGCCGCGAGCGCCGCCTGCTGGCGGCGCGGCACCTCGGGAAGCTCGTCCGAGTGCAGGAGCGCCTCGGTCGCGGGGATCTCCCGTGAGCGAGCGAACGCCGTCAGCGCGTGCTGCGTCTTCGAGCCGATCCCCCGGGGCGGCGTGTTGATGACGCGTCCGAGCGCGACGCTGTCCCGCGGATTGCGCAGGAGACGCAGGTAGGCGAGGACGTCCTTGACCTCACGCCGTTCGTAGAACGAGACGCCACCGACGACCTGGTAGGCGAGGCCGAATCCGCGGAACACGTCCTCTATCGCGCGCGACTGCGCGTTCGTCCGGTACAGGATCGCGACGTCGCGCGCGCCGGTGACCTCACCCTGCCTTTGGAGCCGCTCGATCTCCCGCGCGATGAGCTCCGCTTCGTGGCGCTCGTCGTAGGCCTCGACGATCACGACCTGTGCCCCGCCCTGGCGGTCGGTCCAGAGGCGCTTGTCCTTGCGCGCGGTGTTGTTCTGGACCACGGCGTGCGCGGCATCGAGGATCGCCTGCGTGCTGCGATAGTTCTGCTCGAGCTTCACGACTGCGGCGTTCGGGTAGTCGTGCTCGAAGTCGAGGATGTTGCGCACGTCGGCCCCGCGCCAGGAGAAGACCGATTGGTCGTCGTCGCCGACGACGACGAGGTTCTGCTTGTACCCCGCGAGGTACCGCAGCAGCACGTACTGGGCGCGGTTGGTGTCCTGGTACTCGTCGACAAGGATGTGGTCGTAGCGGTCCTGCCAGCGCTCGAGTGCCCGATCGCTGGTCTCCAGGACGCGGCAGGCAAGCAGCAGGAGGTCGTCGAAGTCGACCGCGCTGTTGTCCCGCAAGAGCGCGTCGTACCGCGCCCATACGGTGGTGGCGACGCGCTCGAGCTGGCCCTGTGGGGACGCCGCGAGGTCGGCGGGACCGCGCAGTTCGTTCTTGGCGGAGGAGATCACGCTGAGGATCGCGCCGGGCGCGAAGAGCCGCTCGCTGAAACCCGTTTCGCTCATGGCCTGGCGGACCAGCGCTCGCTGGTCGGCCTCGTCGTAGATCACGAATCCGCGGTCGAGCCCGATCACCGGGCCGTCGCGCCGGAGCATGCGGGCGCAGAAAGCGTGGAACGTGCCGACGGTCAGATCGTGGAGGTTCGCCTCACCGACCAGGCGTCCGAGGCGCTCCCTCATCTCCCGGGCGGCCTTGTTGGTGAAGGTCACGGCCAGGATCCCGCGCGGCCGCACGTCGAGGTCGCGGATGAGGTAGGCGATGCGGTGCGTGAGCACGCGGGTCTTGCCGGATCCCGCGCCAGCGAGGATCAGAAGCGGTCCCGTTCCGTGCGTCACGGCCGCACGCTGCGCCGGATTCAGGAGGTCGAGGATCGGATCCGACACCACCTGAGTATTTCGCACCTGTCTTCCACGCGTGCTCGGATCGAGACGAGCCTCGGGAACCGGATGCGTCGGCGGGCGATGTGGGCGATCGGTGGACAACCGCGCGAGCCGGTGGACAACGCGCGCCTCTTTCGGCTCGAACCTGTGGATAAGAACGTTGTGCCCGCTATCGCCTTCGACGTATGTTTCACCTCGTCCCGAGGGGTCTGCCAAGGGCACCGGAGCCGGCGATTCCATCACAAGGCACCGGAGCCCGGGAACGCAACCGGAGATAGCATCAAAGGCGGTCTGAGAGGATATCGAAGACCGGTTCCACGGCCAGGCCGCTGTGCTTCGAAGCAGCGGCAGGGCACGGAGGTGGGTCGCTCGGGACGTTTTTCTTTTCCGGCATCCGAGGGCCTCCCCCGAACGTAGAGTGGGCAGGTGACCCAGCCGGACGTCCGTTCCGACGCCGACCTCATGGCCGCGCTCGCCCGCCGTGAGCTCGATGCGCTCGCCGCTCTGTACGACCGCCATGGGCGCCTGGCCTACACGCTCGCGTATCGCATCCTGGGCGAGCCGGAAGCCGCCCAGGACGTCGTCCACGACGCGTTCATCGCCGCGTGGAAGGGCGCCGACGGCTACAAGGCGGACCGCGGCAGCGCCCGCGGGTGGCTCATGTCGATCGTCCACCACCGCTCGATCGACCTTCTGCGGCGGAAGACCGCCTTCCGCCCCGCACCGCTCGAAGAGGCGGCGGAGCGCCCCGCGGACGATGACACCGCCGCCCAGGCGGAGCAGAACGTGACGAACGCGGGGATGCGGCGCGCGCTCGAGCAGCTGCCTCCGGCGCAGCGCAAGACGATCGAGCTCGCGTACTTCGGCGGCTACACCCACGCCGAGATGGCGGAGCTCATGGGCGTGCCTTTAGGGACCGTGAAGGGGCGGATGCGCATCGGCCTTCAGAAGCTGCGGCGCGCCCTCGAGGACGGCCCAGCCCGCCTCTCCGAAAGCCAGGCCCGATGATCGGCCATCCGACCGACGACCTCGAGCTGTACGCGATGGAGGCACTCGGGCCAGAGGAGCGCGCCGCGATCGACACCCACCTGGCCGGGTGCGCCGCGTGCGCCGCGCAGGTGCGCGAGCTGGCCGCCGTCGTGGACGCGCTGCCGGGCGCCGTGCCGCTGCGCGAGCCGCCGCCGCAGCTCAGGGCGCGCGTGCTCGCCTCCGCGAACGCCTTGGCCGAGACGGTGACAGGCCCGCTCGCCCAGCGCTCTGGCGGCGGGCTGTCCGAGCCTTCCGCCGGTGCGCTGGTCGCGCCGACCGCGGCACCGTGGGCGCGCCCCGCTGCGCCCTCGCGCCCTGCCGGCGGCGGTCTGCGTTCGCCGGGATGGATGCGCCGCGTTTCGTGGGTCGCCTCCGCGGTTCTGGCGACGGCGGTGCTGGTGCTCGCCGCCGTGGATCTGCGCGCCCTCGACGCGCAGCGATCGGCCGCGGCCGACCGCGACCGGTACCTCGCCATGGCCGAGCGCCTGGGCGACGGTGGCCGCACCTGGTACATGGCGGGAAGCGATGCGTGGACGGGCTCCGGTGGCCTCATCGTGGCGCCGCGAACGAGCGGCCCGCCGTACGTGGTCTTCCGCGACCTTCGCGCGCTGGGGGCGGACGAGCACTACGCCGTCTGGCTGATCAGCCCCGACGACCGCTGGGTCCGCGCGGCCAACTTCTCGCCTGACGGGACGCAGCTGCAACTCATCGACCTCCAGGTCTCCACGAACGGCTTCGACCGCTGCGCGCTCACCGTCGAGCATCGGAACGAGGGGTCCCGCGAGGGAGCAGTGATCATGCAGTCGAGGATCGCCCCGCCGGTCCAGTGACGCGGAGAGGCCCGGAGCGGTGCGCCCCGGGCCTCTGATTCGATCGCGCTTCGCGGCGTCCTTGAGCTAGTAGTCCATGCCTCCGCCCGGAGGCATGCCCGCGGGAGCCTTGTCCTTCTCGGGGATGTCCGTGATGAGCGCCTCGGTGGTGAGGATCATCGCGGCGATCGAAGCGCCGTTCTCGACGGCGGAGCGCACGACCTTCGCCGGGTCGATGATGCCCGCCTTCGCAAGGTCGACGACGGCGTTCGCCACGACCTCGTAGCCCCACGATCGGGAGCCCGTCTCGGCCTGCTTGCGGCGGACCTGCTCGAGCATCACCGCGCCGTCCTGGCCTGCATTGAGGCACAGCTGACGGAACGGCTCCTCGAGCGCGCGCCGGAGGATGTTCACGCCGGTGAGCTCGTCGCCCTCGGCCTTCACGGTGTCGAGCGCCTTGATCGCGTTGATGATCGTTATCTCGCCACCAGGGACGGTGCCTTCCTCGACGGCGGCGCGCGCCGCCGACAGGGCGTCCTCCACGCGGTGCTTCTTCTCCTTGAGCTCGACCTCCGTGGCCGCGCCCACCTTGATGACGGCGACGCCGCCGGCGAGCTTGGCGAGGCGCTCCTGGAGCTTCTCCTTGTCGAAGTCGCTGGTCGTCTCCTCGATGAGGGCCTTGATCTGCTTGACGCGCGCCATGATCGCGTCCTGGCTGCCGTGGCCCTCGACGATCGTGGTCTCGTCCTTGTTGGAGCTGACGCGCCGGGCGCGTCCGAGGTCCTGGACTGTCGTCGCGTCGAGCTTGCGCCCGACCTCCTCGCTGATGACCTTGCCGCCGGTGAGGATCGCCATGTCCTCGAGCATCGCCTTGCGACGGTCGCCGAAGCCGGGCGCCTTCACGGCGAGGACGTTGATCGTGCCGCGGAGCTTGTTCACGACGAGCGTGGCGAGAGCCTCGCCGTCGACGTCCTCGGCGATGATCACGAGGTTCTTGGTGACCTGGACGAGCTTTTCGAGCACGGGCAGGATGTCCGTGATCGCGGAGATCTTCTTGTCGGTGATGAGGATGTAGGGGTCGTCGATCGCCGCTTCCATGCGGTCGGCGTTGGTGACGAAGTAGGCGGAGATGTAGCCGCGGTCGATCTGCATGCCCTCGACGAACTCCGTCTCGAACTGCAGGCCCTTCGACTCCTCGACGGTGATCACACCCTCGCGGCCGACCTTGTCCATGACCTCGGCGATGAGGTTGCCGATCTCGGAGTCCGCGGCCGAGATTCCCGCGATCTGCGAGATCTCGTCCTTGCCCTTGACCTCGGTCGCCTGCGACTTGATCTCGCCGACGACGGCGAGGACGCCCTTCTCGAGGCCGCGCTTCAGGAGCATCGGGTTCGCGCCCGCGGCGATGTTGCGCAGGCCCTCGTGCACGATCGCCTGCGCGACGACGACCGAGGTGGTCGTGCCGTCACCGGCGATGTCGTTGGTCTTGGTGGCGGCCTCCTTGAGGAGCTGCGCCCCCATGTTCTCGAAGGGATCCTCGAGCTCGATCTCGCGCGCGACCGTCACACCGTCGTGCGTGACCGTCGGCGCGCCGAACTTCTTGTCCACCGCGACGTTGCGGCCCTTCGGGCCGAGCGTGGTCTTGACCGCGTTGGCCATGGTGTCGACGCCGCGCTTCAGCGCCTTCCGCGCGTCATCCGTGAATACGAGCTGTTTCGCCATGTGTTCTCCTCCCGCTCTACGACGCGACGATGCCGAGGACGTCCTTTTCCGAAAGGATCAGGAGCTCCTCGTCGTCGAGCTTGAATTCAGTGCCGGCGTACTTCTGGAAGAGGACGCGGTCCCCCTCCTTGAGCTCGACCGCGATCCGCTCGCCCGTGTCCGGGTGCCGATCGCCCGGGCCGACCGCGAGGACCCTGCCCTCCTGGGGCTTCTCCTTCACGGTGTCCGGCAGCACGATCCCGCTCTTCGTCATCTCCTCGCGCTCGAGGGCCTTGATGACCACGCGTGAGCCGAGGGGCCTGAGCTTGAGCTTCGAGGTGGTGGCGGATTCCTTGGACGACTTGCTGGACTGATCCTTCGTGTCTTCGCTGGGTTTCTCCGCGACTGCCATACGCTGCGCTCCCTTCGTGGTGTGGTCCCGGACAGCGAGGTAGGCGGACTGTCCGGTCTTGGATTTAGCACTCGCCGGGCTCGACTGCTAACAGCCTACGGCAGAGCGAAAAATCCTGTCAAGCGCCGAGGGCTCAGTTCTCCACTAACCTTGGCGGCCTTGCCTCGGCAGTACCGCGCGTGAAGCTCACCAGGCTCGACACATGGGTGCTCGAGGCGCCCGGCGTGCCCGCGCGAGGGCTTGATCGCCCGCTCGAGTTCGGAGCAGGCAGCTACGGCACGTTCACGGCGACGGTCGTGGAGGTGACGACGGACGACGGGATCACCGGCGTCGGCGAGTGCATCGCCCGGAAGGCCCCAAGGGTGGTCGAACGCGTCGTCCGCGAGCTGCTCTGGCCCGTCATCGAGGGCCGCGACCCCCGGGACACCGAGGGCCTATGGGACGACATGTTCCGCCAGCTGCGCGCGTGGGGCCACTACCGCGGCTTCGTGCAGGAGGCGATGAGCGGGCTCGACCAGGCGCTGTGGGACATCCTCGCGCGCTCCCAGGGCGTGCCGCTGTACAAGGCGCTCGGCGGTGCCGGCCGTACGACGGTCCCGGTGTACGCGTCGAAGGTCTACACCGCGGACCTCGACCACATGGCGCGCGAGACGGCGGAGCAGGTCGCCCGCGGCCATCGCGCATTCAAGATGCAGCTCGGCCGGTCGGCCGAGTGGGGCGGACTTCGCTCCGACGTCGAGGCGGTACGGGTGTGCCGCGACGCGGCCGGCCCCGATATCGAGATGGGCGCCGACGTGAACAGCGCGTACGACGCGGCCACCGCGATAAAGGTCTGCCACGAGATCGCGAGGTATGACCTCGCGTTCATCGAGGAGCCCGTGTACGCAGATGACATCGACGGGTATGAGCTGATCCGCCGCTCGCAGCCGATCCCCGTCGCGGGCGGCGAGTCGGAGTTCGGGCTGTTCGGCTTCCGGGAGCTGCTGAAACGGCGCGCGATCGACATCGTGCAGCCTGACGTTGCCCGCGTCGGCGGGTTCACCGCGGCGAAGCGGCTCGGCGCGCTCGTGCACGCGCACAACGTGCGCTACGCGCCGCACACCGGGTTCTCGTGCGGCGTCGCGCACATCGCCTCGCTCCACCTCGCAGCAGCTGTCCCGCAGCTCTACCGGCTCGAGTGGATGTTCATCACGAACCCGCTGCTGGACATCTTCGAGGAGCCGTTCCCCGAGCCGGAGGCGGGCATGCTCGGCGTGCCGTCGGGTCCGGGTCTCGGGATGACGCTCGACCGGAAGAAGCTCGAACGCTTCCGGCTCTCGTAGGTTGAGCCCAGCGGGCGACCGGGGGCCGCGGCCGTGGAAGACGCTGTCGCGGCGGACGCTCCTCGAGCGGCGGCCCTGGGTCGTGGCGGGCGACGAACGCGTGCAGTTGCCCGACGGGCGCGTCGTCGAGGACTTCAACTGGGTGCGGCTCCGCGACTACGCGGTGGTGGTGGCGCTGACCGACGGCGGCGACGTGGTGATCGAGCGCTCGTATAAGCACGGCGCCGGTCGCGTCGCCCTCTCGCTGCCCGCGGGGTATCTCGAGGAGAACGAGGATCCGGAGAGCACCGCGCGGCGGGAGCTACTCGAAGAGACCGGTCACGCGGCGGCGTCCTGGACGTCGCTCGGGCGCTTCGTGGTGGATGGCAACACTGGCTGCGGCGAGATGCACGCCTTCCTCGCGCGGGGCGCTTCCCGCGTCGCGGAGCCCGCCAGCGGCGATCTCGAGGAGATCGTGGTGGAGCTCATGCCGCTGTCTCGGCTCGTGCGCGCGCTCGCCCGAGGCGAGGTCGCCCAGCTCGGCACGGCGGCCGCGATCGGCTTGGCGTCACTGGCGCTCAGGTCGGACTTGTGAGATAGAACGAATGTTTCACGTGAAACATTTTCGCTTCAAGCCGCGACTCGCCATCGCTCCGGCGTGATCAGCCGCAGTACGAGCGCGAGTGACCGAACGCCACTGCGTTGGTGCACACACGCGGGCTCGGTTCGCTTCACGAGGCGATGAAGCCGCCAGGTCGCCGAGGCCGATGCGCATGCTCTTAGCCGCTGACCTCGAGCACCGCGGGGTCCCAGACGTTGTCGTGGCGGTCGATGACGTTGAGGGGATTTGTGTCGACGACGAGCGTCCCCTGTTGATCCGTGATGTGGAAGAGCTGGAGGGGCTTCGGCGCGGGACCGCTGACGACGACGGCGGTGCGCTTGTCGTAGACCGACTGGTGGCACGGGCAGTGGAAGCGGTCCTCGGCGGGGACGAACGGCACGCTGCACCCGAGGTGGGTGCATTTTCGATAGGCCGCGACGATGCCGCCGGGGGCATGAAGGAGGAAAAACCTTCCGGTCGAGAAGAGGATCGGGCGGTCGTCGGTGGCGCCGAACCGCTCGAAGATCTCCTCGCGGGTCCCGACGGTTACGCGCTCGCCAAGGCCGACGACACGCTGGACCCGCATGAAGGGTACGACACTCGCGAACAGCTCCGCCAACGCGAAGCCGGTCCCACCGAGCAGGCCGAGGCGCAGCGCGCGCCGCCGCGAAACGGTGACCATCCGATCGTCGCCACCCCCGAGACGGATCATGGTTGACCTCCTACGCCTACGTAGTAGAGCGTAGAGCCGCCGCGGCAGATGTCCAAACCTGCCGGCCGGCGGACCGATGCCCCATGGCACGCACCGATCACCGGACGTGGATGCAGTGCGCGACGCGGTGCCGCGCGCCCTCGACGGCAGGACGCTCACGCGGGACGAGCTGGCCGACGCCGTCGTCCGCATCACCAAGCGGCCGCACCTCGGGCCGCGGCTGCGCTCCGGTTGGGGCGAGCTGCTCAAGCCGTCGGCGTTCCGCGGGCTCCTGTGCTTCGGGCCGCAGGACGGGCGCAGCGCGACCTTCGTGCGGCCGGACCAGTGGATCGGCCGCTGGCGCGATTTCGCGACGGACGACGCGCTGCGCGAGGTCTTCCGCCGCTTCTCTCGGCGTACGCCCCCGCGAGCCGGACGCAGATCGCGCGCTGGTGGGGCGTGCGGGCACCCGAGGCCGGGCGCATCCTCGCGCTGATGCGCGATGAGCTCGCCGAGGTACCCTGTGGCCGTGGTCGACGACGCGTTCGCGAGCCGTGTGTACCGGCCGCGGATCGCGGTGGGTCGCTGCCGGTGGTGCTAATCGACGGTCGCATCGGTGCCGCGTGGCGGATCGAACGGAAGCACGACCACGCGGTGGTGAGGGTCGGACCGTTCGGCGGCCTCGCGCGTTCCGCGCGGACGGCGCTCGCAGAAGAGGTCGAGGGCCTGGGCGCGCTGGTCGGCACGCCGACCCGGTTGGAGCTCGTCGCCTGACGCTGCGGGCTATCGGCTGAGCTGCGCGACTCCCGCCGGCTGTTCGTCCGGGATCTCCATCACCCAGCGGACGGAGTTCGCGCACGGGCAGGCCCCGCCGACGCGCGCAAGGCGCGGCATGCTCTTGATCGCGTCCTTCAGCGTCGTCCTCCCGGCGGCAACCGCGCGCTGGAGGTCGGCCCAGTGCTTGACGTCGAGCGACGCGAGGTAGGCCTCCGGTACGCGGTCGCGCACGTGCCCGACGTACCGCTCGACGTCGTCGAACTTCTCGCCGGCGAAACCGATCGGCTGGAACGCGAACTCGCCCCGGCGGCGAAAGAACCCGCGATCCGGGAGCTTTAGCAGATCGTCGTCCCATGACAGGCCGTCCACCTGACCGTGATCGGCCTTGACCCGGGCATACAGGGCGTCGGCCTCATCGCGCGAGAGCTTCGGGAAGCGCGCGCGAACGTGGCGGCGGTTGAGGTCGTCGAGCATCTGATCGCATTCCGCGACGTAGAGGTCCTGCGCCTCACGGTTCGGCTTGTCCTTGAGGCCGAGGCGCACGTTGGTCTCGCCGCCGCGCTCGTCGCCGAACATCTCGAGCCCGCGCGGGAACCACTTGCAGATCGCCTTCTGGAGCGCCGGCATGGTGATGAGCGCTTCGGGGTCCGCGGCCGCCTCGGCCCAGCGCCGCATCGGGATGACGCCCGCGGCGAGGTGGAAGGCCTCCTCGCGCAGCATTGGCGGCATGCTCGCCGCCATCGGCTTGTACGCCGCGACCTTCTGCATCGTGAGCTGGTACTTCCCCACGCGGTCGATGAAGGCGGCGAAGACGACGTTGTCGACGAAGCTGTCGTACTCGAGGTTGAACGCGGCCAGGACGTGCGACCCGGTCTTCATCGACAGGATCTCCTCGACCATGTCGGCCGGCTTCTGGTCCGTCACGGGCGACCAGTCGGCGCTCGTGAGCAGGTGGATCATCTGGTAGCCGTGGCGGAGCTCCTCCGCCATGACCCGGAGGACCCACGCCTGGTCCGTCGGATCCTGGGCGCGGGCGAGGGTCTGCTGGTGCTGCTGGATCGACCCGAACTCCGTCGAAGCCTGCGCGCGGATGATCCCGAGGAGGCCCTTCGCCGCCTCCGGGTCCAGGTCCCTGGGCTCGGTCGCCTTCGGCTGCCCCGCGCGGTCGCCGACCTCGATGTCGTCGCGGACACTCCCCGCGAGCTTGGCGCAGAGGCAGAACGCCGGCTCCTTCGGAAAGAACCGCTCCCAGTCCTCGGGCAGGCGCGCGTACTCCGGGAAGTTGTGCCGCTGCCAGTGGAGCACGGCGCCGTGGTAGGTGGGCGGCAGGTCGCGGGTCTGGTCGGTCATGAACACAAGGGTAACGGGCGTGGGGCGGTTGAGCGCCCCGGATCGCCGCTCAGAGGCGCTTCTCGAGCGCGGTCAGGGGGGCCGGAACGAAGTCCATCGCGGCGAGGAAGCCCGCGATGTCCGCGTCGCTCGCGGCGACCATCGTGCGCGCGATGTGCGCGCCCTTCTCGCGGAAATACGCCAGGAGCGCCTCGCAGAGGCGCCGGCCGACGGCGCGGCCGCGCGCGTCGGGGTCGACGCCGAAGAACTCGAGCCAGCCGGTGGGCTCCTCGAGTCCGAACTCTCCTCCTCTGACCTCACCCAGCATGAAGCCGATGACCCGACCGCCGCTCTCCGCGACCTGCGAGGAGTCCGGGTCGCGCCGAATGTAGTAGCCGACGCGCTGCTCCCACACGTCCGGGCGGTAACGGCCGGTGATTCGCTCGTCGATCCGGGTGATGCCGTCGATGTCGAGCTCCGTCAGGGGGCGCACTCGGAGGACGTCGGCCACGGCGGCGAGGATACGCGAGGCGGCCGCTCTCATCGTCAGGCGTTGTCCGTTCGTATCTCTGTGCGAAAACGTCGGAGAATCGCTCGCGCGAGGGGAAAATCACGTAAACGCTTGCCCGCTTGGTATGAAGCTTGCCTAGCGGTTCGCCATGCTTGAGACCGCCTTCGCCCCGACGTCGCTTTCGCCTTTGGCGAGCCGCGTGGGCGGCGGACCGCTGATCGAGCCATCCGACGTCCGGCCCTCGCTTCCCGGCTTCGAGGTCGTCGCCGTGCTCAACCCGGCGGCCGCGCGCGTGGACGACGAATTCGTGCTCCTGCTGCGCGTCGCGGAGCGGGCCAGCGGCGCGGGCGGACTGCCGGCCGACGCGCTCACGCTCGACCTCGGCGGGGTCCACCCGCTGCTCCGGCCGCTCGCGAGCGGCCACAGCGCCGAAGATGTCGTCCCGATCGCCCTCCTCGACCCTCGCCGCGCTGATCCGGCGGTCGTCACCGCGTACCTGCCCCGTGACCTGCCCGGGCTCGACACGCGCGACCCGCGCGCGGTGAGCCTCCCCCATCCGGTGCTGGGCCGGCGGCTCGTCTACCTGACGCAGATGTCGCACCTGCGCGTGGCGCGGAGCCGCGACGGAGTCAACTTCACGATCGACGACACGCCCGCCATCGCGCCGGCGTCCTCGCTCGAGGAGTACGGCTGCGAGGATGCGCGGGCGACGCTGATCGGCGACACCTGGTACATCACCTACGTTTCCGTCTCGCGCCTGGGCATCACGACGAGCCTCGCGACGACGCGGGACTTCCGCACCTTCACGCGCGAGGGCGCCATGACTCTGCCGGACCACAAGGACGTCGCGCTCTTCCCCGAACAGCGGGACGGAAAGTTCCTCGCGCTCATGCGGCCGATGCCGAGTTCCTTCGACCATGTCCTGGGCATCTGGATCGCGATGCCTGACAGTCGACTCCCCTGGGGCCGCTACCAGCCGCTGCTCATGCCGCGTCACGGGCGGTGGGACGAGCGCCACACCGGCGCGTCGGCCGTCCCGTTCCGCGTCCCAGGTGGCTGGCTCGAGATCTATCACGGCGTCGATGGCGACGGCCGCTACGCGCTGGGCGCCGCTCTGCTCGACGGCTGCGACCCCTCCAGCGTCCTGCGTCGCTCTCCCGAGCCGATCCTCGTACCCGAGCTGCCCTTCGAGCGGCACGGATTCCTGAACAACGTCGTCTACTCGTGCGGCCACGTCGAGCTGAACGATCCGTCAGAGATCCGCGTGTACTACGGCGCGGCGGACCGTTGCGTCGGCGCGGCGGACTTCGACGTCAGGCAGATCCTCGATTCGCTGGAGCGTGTCTAGGCGCGCTTTGCTACGTTCCGCTGGAGCGAGCGGAGGCGCCGGATGGCCATCAGCTACGAGCACACCATCACGATCGATCGCGCGGCACACGAGGTGTTCGCGTTCTTCAGCGACCCCAAGAACGCCACGACCTGGCAATCCGGGCTCGTGAAGGTCGCGGCGGACGGCCCGCTGAAACAGGGCTCGAAGTGGCGTGAGATCAGACGGTTCCTGGGCCGTGACATCGAGACCGCGCTCGAGGTCACCGAATACGAACCCGATCGGCGCTTCGCCGCGCGCGGGTCAGGGGGCTCCGCGCGATTCGCATTCGAATGGCAGGTCACGCCATCGGCGAACGGCACGGACTTCACCTTCCGTGGCCAGGCCGACCCCGGGCGTTTGCTCAGGATCGGCGGACGCTTCATGGCACGAGCGGCAAAGCGCCAGATCCAAGCCGACCTCGCCCGAGCGAAACAGATCCTCGAAGCGCGGAGGTAGCGTCGGGGCGGAGGTGCACGCCGAGTCCCCCGTCCTGATGCTCCTCCCCAGCGATGATCGGCCCCAGGCTGTCCGTCAGCGGGGGCGTAGCGCTCGCAATGCCGGGGTCGCGCGCTCGTCCAGGGTGGTGCCCATGAGCGCGAGGCAGCTCACGAGCAGCCCGATGGCGACCACCGGCGGCAGCAGCCACCAGGACCAGACGGGCGTCGCGAAGACAAGCGGATAACGGAGTGCATCGTGAACGGTGCCACCCCAGGAGACGATCGACGGGTCACCGAGTCCCAGGAACGCGAGGCTCGCCTGCGCGAGCACGACGTACTGCACGGTGAGCAGTCCCTTCGCCGCGGCGATCGGAGCGAGCGCGGGTGCAACGTGCCGGACGAGGATGCGCGGGCGCGACAGGCCCAATGCCCGCGCCGCCTCGACGTACCCGCGGGTTAGTTCCACGCGCGTCTGCGCGCGTAGTACCCGCGCGAACGCGGGCCACGAAAGCAGTCCCAGCGCGATCGCGATCGTCCCCAGCGACGGGCCGGCGAGCGCCACTACCAGGATGAGCAGGGGAAGGTGCGGCACTGCCAGCACGATGTCGGAGACGGCACGGGCGAGCGCGTCCGCTCTCCTGCCTGCGGAGCCGAGCAGCGCCGCGCCGACGGCGAGCAGCGTGGAGAGTCCCGCGCCGAGGACGCCGGCGACAGCCGCGGGACGCGCCCCGGCGAGGAACTGGGACATGAGGTCCTGGCCGAGGGCGTTCGTGCCGAGCGGGTGCGCGACGGTCGGAGGCAGCAATGGCCGCGCGAGGAGCGCCGGGTCGACGGCGGCGCCGCCTCCCGGGCCGAGAGCCGCAAGCAGCAGGGCCGCGGCGACGACCGCCATCGGCAGAAGCATCGCCGCGCTCACGAGAGGCGCACCGCGCTCAGGCGTGGGTCAAGGCGCTCGATCGCGAGGTCGGCGGCGGCGTTGCCGAGCACCACCGCCGCGCCTGCGAGAAGGAAGACTGCCTGGAGCACCGGGTAGTCACGCGCGAGGACCGCGTCGAATGCCAGCTGCCCGAGCCCTGGATACGCGAAGACGGATTCCACCACGATCACGCCGCCCAGGACGAAGCCGAGCCTGGCGCCGAAGAGCGCGAGGAACGGCACGAGCGCGTTGCGGGCAGCGTGGCGCAGCGCGACCTGGCGCTCCGAGAGACCCTTCGCGCGGGCGGCCGCGATGTAGCCCTGCGGGAGCTGCGCAAGCGTCGCCGCGCGCATGACCAGGTAGAAGCCGGGCAGATGCGCGAGCGTCAGCGTGAGCAGCGGCAGTGCGAGGTGCGCGGCGGCGTCGGCGGCGCAGCGAAGCAAGCCGGACGGTCCAGCACACTCGATGAAGGGCGAGGTGGCTCCTCGCGCGGGGAACAGCGGCAGCGCGACCGCGAATGCGACGACCAGCACGAGCCCGATCACGAATTCGGGGAGCGCGCCGAGGAACACCAGGACGCCGGTGAGCGCGCGCTCGCCCGCGCCGCCGGCCCACGCCGCGCGTACACCGAACAGCGCGCCGAGCGTCGCGGCCAGCACGAGCGCGCTGCCGCCCAGCAGCAACGACCACGGGATCCGCGCGGCGATCAGAGAGCTGACCGGGCGGCCAGAGGCGATCGAGGCGCCGAGGTCACCGCGCGCGAGCGCCGAGGCGTAACGAGCGAACTGTTCGGGGAGCGATCGGTCGAAGCCGTAGTAGTCGACGAGCTGCGCCCGCGCCTCCGGGGTCAGCGGGAGCGGCAGGTCCTCGCCGCTGCCGCCGACTGCCGCCGACAGGGGGTCGCCCGGCAGCGCTCGCGGCAGCAGGAAGTTCACCACCAGCAGCAGCGCGAGGAGCACGACCATGCGCGCGAGAGGTCCGAGCGCGGTCATCGCTGCAGGAAGTTGAGCTTGTTCTCCAACAGCGGTATGCCGTTCATGATGCCGCCGGCCGTGTTCGACCAGCGATCCCATCGGGAGGCGTCGTACACGAAGTAGAACCGGCGGTGATACAGCGTCAACGTTGGCAACTCCTCCGCGAGGACGCGCTGCATTCCCGCGACGAGGTCGCGCCGCTTGTTCACGTCGAGCTCGCGGACCTGCGCGGACGCGAGCGCGTCGAACTCGGCGCTGTGCAGGGCGTTGCCGGTCTCGAACGCGTTCGTGGCCTCGCCGGCGAACCACCGGCGAAGGAAATCGGGGTCTCCGCCGACGCCGATGTGCGACGCGAGCGCGAGCGTGAACTGGCGCTTCTGCTGAAGATCCGTGCGTGTCTTCGCGTCTCCCGGCACGAGTCGCGTGGCCAGCCCGCTCGCCCGGAGCTGGCCGATGATCAACGGCGCGTCGGGCGCAGCGGGGTCTGCGAGCATGTCTAGGACGAGCGGGGTGCCGTCGGGGAGCTCACGCAGGCCGTCGCCGTCTCGGTCTCGCAGTCCCGCGGCATCGAGGAGCGAGGCGGCCCGCGAAGGATCGAAGTCGTATGGCCGCAGCCCCGACGCGTACCACAAGCTCTCCGGGGGGATCACGCCCGCGCTGCCGACTACGACGTCGGGCGCGCGGGTGACGCGCTGGGCGAGGTCGGCGCGATCGAGCGCGTATGCGATCGCTTGCCGCACGCGCACGTCGGTGAATGGGGGCCGGTCAACGTTGAAGATGAGCCGGACCATGGACTGCGGTGGCGTCGTGAAGACGCGGTACGGGTCGCCGTTCGCGAACGCCGGCACGACGTCGTACTCGGTCGACAGGAATGTGTCGGCGGCGTGTCCCTGGAGCGCGAGCGTCCGCTGGGCCGGAGGGATCAGGACATACGCGAGCTCGCGGACCAGCGGCTTGCCCCCGAAGTGATCGTCGCGGGCCTTGAAAAGGTACTCGCCCTTGCTCTCGTCGTGGGAGACCAGCTGGTAGGGGCCGGTGCCGACCATCGATGCGGGCTCGAAGAAGCGCAACGGATCCGCGACGGAGGTCCACACGTGTTCAGGCAGGATCGGCACGGCGCCGGCGACGTCCTCGAGGAACGGAGCGAACGGCGATCGCAGCCTGATCCGCGCCGTCCGCTCGTCCACGACGTCGACGCCCGACACGATCGCCGTCGAGGTCCACTTGAATGGGAAGCGCGCAAACTCCCCGAACGTGAACGCGACATCGCGCGCCGTCAGCGCGGTGCCGTCGTGGAAGGTGACGTTCGGACGCAGCCGCATCGTGTAGGAGGCCCCGTCGTCGCTCGCCGTCCAGCTCTCCGCTAGCCAGGGAATGATCCCGCGCGCGTCCTTCCACGTCAGCGTGTCGAAGACGAGCATCACCTTCGCGATGCCTCCGGGACCGACCGCGCTGAACGTGAACGGCGAGGGGTTGCCGGTGTCGCTCCACCATGAGAGCAGCAGGCGATCGCGTGTGGGCGCGGCCTGCGGCGGCGCTCCCGGGGCGGGTGCCAGGCACGCGGCCGCGGTCGCGCCGGCCGCGGCGAGGAACGCGCGGCGCGTCAGCACACGTGGTCCTCTAGACGGTCTGGTTGGCGAGGCGCAGGTGGTGCAGCGTGTACCGCTCGAGCGCCGCCGCCTGCCGCGGCTCGAGGACCTCGCACACCCAGCCCCAGTGCACCGAGACCACGTCGCCCGGCTGCGCGGCCGTCGCGAACCCCTTGCCTTCGACCAGGCGCGTCACGCGCTCGGACCGCGGCTCGTCGAGCACGAGAAGACCGCCGCGCAGGACGAGCGGCCGCCGTTCCACGACGAGCTCGCCCGCCTCGACAGATCGGACGGTGCCCCAGCTGATGCGGCACGAATCGAGCGTGGCGAGCACCTCTCCGGAGACGCGCGCGCTGTGCCGCCAGACATCGAACACGTGGAAGCTGTGGTGCGGCCGCGCTCCTGCGGGAGCCTTGCCGGCGACGCGGTCCAGCGTCTTGGCGCTCAGCTCCTTCCCGTAGCGCTCGCGAAGGTGGTCGTACAGCTGGCGCGCCTCCACGCGGTCGAGCAGCTCGTTGCCGATCCAGTACGCCTCGACGACGCGCTCGTCGAAGGGATCGGCGATGCCGTTGCCCCGCGCGATGAGCGCCAGGTACGGGAAGGCTCCGGTGAACTTGCGCAGCATCGGCACCAGCGGCGGCTCGCGCACGTCGTCCACCGCGTACTCGAGGATCGTCCGGTTGTCGTCACCGCCGCAGTACCGCAGACGGTTGGGCATGAACGCGTAGCGGATGAAGCGCGTGGTGCCGGACAGCCCGCGTTCGACGGCGAGGGTCACGTTCGCTCACCCTCGTGGATCTCCATGAGCGACGTGGAATATTCGTCATATGCGTCGGCGTCCCCGTCGAGCATGCGCTGCAGGCTCTGCGCCTCGGCCTCATCGATCTTCGCCAGCGCCATCCCGGTGTACACGAGCACGTAGTCGCCGACGACCGGACGCTCGTCGCCCTCGAACAGCGACAGCATGACTCGGCGATCGATGCCCGCCACATGGACCCGCGCCACATCGCCGCTCGCGTCGATATCCAGGACCTTCCCGGGCACTCCCACGCACATTGCCTATCCCTCCTCGCCCGTGCGCACGAACGCCGGATTGCGGAGCACCTCGCCGTCGCCGAGCGCGATCTCCTCGACCGCGAGCTCGTTGTCACCGGTGATCCGCTGGTCCACGATCGCGCCGGCCGCCGCCGTGTCGGCGGCGAGCATCTCGAACCACTGCGCGAAGCTCTCCGTGCTGACGTTCAGGCCGCCGCCCACGCGTACGCGCACGCGGCTGACGGGGCGCTCGGCGGCGGCCTCGAGCACGACGTCAAGCACGCTCTGGCAGATCGCCTGCTCATGCACCGGCCCAACCTCCGTCGGCGCCCTTCGCTGCGCCGGTTTTCATGCCGGGGGTCCGAGGGAGCGAAGCGCCTCGTGGTCCGTTACATGTTGCGCATCTTCATGTACCGCGCGAGGTCCCCCATGTTCATCGCGAACAGCGCGACGACAACTCCCAAGACCGCGATGCCGACGAATCCGAGCTTCATTGGATCGTTCCTCCTTCATTTTCACGCCTCGTGCGCCATGCTTGGGACGCGTTCTGCCACTCCGGTGCCCGAGAGGATCTCGCGCAGGAGCGATTCGACCATGTCGACGGCGCCGGCGATCGATGCCGCCACGGGCTCGGTGAGGCCCATGACCCCGGTGCCATCGGGGTCGAGGCTCAGGGGTTCGCAGGCCACCAGGAAGAGCCGCGGCGGCTCACCCCCGAGGCGCTGCACGAGCCGAAGCACGCGGCCCGGATCCATCGAGTGGCCCTCGAGCGGAGCGGACTCGCCGTCGGAGGCCGCCTGCCAGTGCCGGCGCTCTATCTCCATCGTGTAGAGCGTTCCCGGCTCGCCTCGCCGAGGAACAGCATCGACGAGGATCGCCGCGGCGTAGTCCTCGAGCAACGCGTACGCCAGGTCGAAGCCGCGGATGCCGAAATCGACCACGTCGACCCCGACCGGATAGGGGCGGCCTTCCATCCGCCGAAGCACCTCCACGCCGAAGCCGTCGTCGCCGAGGAATACGTTGCCGACCCCGGCGACGAGCACCCGCCTCGGATCGGTCACGGGCCTTCGCCCGCGCGCACAGGTTCGACCTCCGACGGTCGGAAGAAGAAGCGGTGCCCGGGCTGACGCGCGTACCCGAGGTCGCGGCCGGGGTCGTCATCGAGCACGATCGCGAGGTACACCTCCTCGTCGAAGCTCTGTTCGATCGACTCGATGATGCCGGTCTTTCCGACGAGCGCCAGATCCATGATGTCGGAGTTGCGGCCGGTGGGACAGAGCTTCACCGCGTCCCCCTGGCGCAGGTCGACGCCGTCGACGCGCACGCTCTCGAGCTTCGCGCCCTCGAGGGCGCTCCACGGCGCGTCGTCAGTCATCCCCGGTGTCCACCCGCATGTTCCGCATGGTCCCATGCAGTTTCATGAGCTGCTCTGCATCGAGCGCCTCTGTTCGCTCGAGCACCTGCCGAGCGCGCTCGTCGACGATCTCCGCTTTCTCCGCGTCCGTCAGCGTCAAGATGCGCAGAGAGAGGATCTCGTCGATCTCGGCCGAGTCGAAGAGGTCTCCCGGGCTCTCCTGCGCGACCCGCGGGTAGTCCTCGAGGATGATCGGCGACGCCAGAAGCGTGTCGCGGCTTCCGTCCTCGCCGACGAGTACGGGCCACACACCCTGGTTGGCGCACGTCGCCGCGAGCCTCCGGAACGGCTCGGGCGGGTCGGTAAGGGAGACGAAGGCGCCGCCCTGGACCGTGAACAGCGCATGCGTCGAGGCCAGGGTGTGAGGGAGCGCGACGTCGCGGTCCGATGGATCCCGTGGTGTCGCGCGTGACCGGCCGGCACTGCTCGCTCGACGCGGGGAAGCCGCTCCACGTTCGTCTTCCCGGTCGGATGGGTCATCCGGGTCGTCCAGCGGCGTTGTGTTGGTCACCCGCAGCGTGACGCGGAACGCGCCGGGTTCGGCAGGCTCAGCCGAGAGCTCGACCGCGCCTGCGATCGTTGCCCACGAACGCGTGATCGCGCCCGCGATGTCGCCGCTCTGCGTTCGCACGGGTTCGAGCGTCCGCCCGGCCTCGATGGCGATCGGCGAGGTCACGGCCACGGCGGCGAGCTCACCGAGTGTCGCCGTCGGAACGCTGACTGTCCGCTCGACCGCTTCCTGCCAGCCGCGGTGCAGGGTGCCGTCGACGCGGAGTGTCTGTACCGGCCGCAGCTCACATTCAGCCTCGGACGTGAGCTCGCGGGCGTGCGGCTCGAGCTCGGCCACACCGCGCTCGACCAGGTGGAGGAATCGCACGCTGACGTCGAGCCGCGTGGCGTCGGTCCCTTCGACCAGGCACTGCGTCTGGCTCACCCAACGGTCGTTGCCGCTTTGCGTCTCGCTGTAGGCGCGGGGATACACGCCGCCGAAGGTCCACCGCCGCTGGTTCTTCACCGCCGATCCGCGATACGGATACAGGAGGTAGCCCTCGTACAGGATCGCCTTCGCGATCGCGTCGACGGTGCTGTTCGTCATGCGCGCGTCGGCTCCCCCGTGCGACCGGGCACCCGCGGCGCGGCCATGGGGTCGGGCAGCAGTCGCTCGATGACGCGCTCCCACGTGGGGATGCCGTTCTCGACCTTGAACCGGTAGAGCCGTTCGAAGGCCTCGCGCTGCAGGTAGAGCCACGCGGAGTTCGGGTAGTACATCCGCATCACGTCCTGCCACGCCTCGATCGGCATGCGGTACGAGACCTCGCTGTCCCAAGAGATCTGCGACACCTGCAACGCACCTTCGTCATTCCGGAAGAAGACCGTTCCGCTGAAGAGCAGGACGAGCGGCACGTCTCCCGTTTCGAGGGCGTGGAGGTATTTCGTGGAGATGACCTCGAAGTCGAACGTACAGCCCACGGGCAGGTCGACCGTCGTGGTCCCGGTGAAGCCGCGCACGTGCGTCGCGGCGTGCGTCCAGAGGAAGCTGCGCACCGTCTCGCGGAAGCGCTCTGGGGAGCCGAAGAGGTCGGCCAGGTCGCGCTTCTCCTCGGCGCCGTACGTCCGCCTCGACGCCTCGATCCGGATCTGGCACTGGAGGGACACGGCCTCGATCGGCTCCTCGGTCGCGTTCGATATCCGTACCTTGAACGCGAGGGTGGGCACGGCGGCGTACGGAGCCGCGCTCGCTCCGTCGACGGCGAAACTGAGCTCAGGCACGGGACCCCGCCTTGGCCGCGCGGGCTCGAAGGCCGTCGAAGAACGCCGTGATCTCCTTCCACACCTCGGTCCCGCCCGAAAATCCCCGCCAGCGCGCGCGGATGAGCCCCGCGAGGCGGTAGCACTCGTCGATGGGGACGATGTAGTACTCGTGGATCGGCCCCGTGCGGTTGGCGAGCAGTGCCTCGACGTCGGTATCGAGACCCGCAAGCGCGGGGTCGGTGGCCACGATGCGCTCCCACGCCTCGAGGGGCAGCTGCGACTCGATGGCGCCGGCGGCACCGGGATAGAACGCCACCGCCCGCCCCGCGACGCTGCTTTTCTGGAAGAACGCCATGTTCACGGGGATCAGCAGCTCGTTCCACAACTCATCGGCGAGCTCGAACTCAGGAAGTAGAACGACGCGGTCGGGCACCAGCCGGTACCTGCCGGCGGCGTGAGCCGGAAAGAGCACGGCGCATCCCGCGCAGCTGCACGCGATCTGGCGGGCCGCCGGCTCGTACAGGTGGCGGTGGCGATCTGCGATGGGATCTGCGCAGAGGTCGCATTTCTCGCCCTCGTCCCGTGGCGGGACCAGGCGGCGGATACCCGCGAGGACCCCGGGGCGTCCGCGGTCATCCACGCTCAGGCCATGACGGGTACGGCGACGCGCGCCCGCCCCGGGCCGTCGGCCAGGAGCGGAAGGGGCTCGAGCTGGAAGCGGTCATCGTCCAGGCACCGGCCCGCCCGCGACACGTCGAAGCGCCGCGCGCACGAGGCGCAGACGATGGTCGATGCCTCCAGGGTGGCGTCAGCGAGGCGCCCGCCGCAGCCTGGACACGTCTCGCGGTACGCGTAGAACTCGGAGCCAACGTGGCAGACCACGAGGCCCGCCCCTCCCACCTCGGCCTGCCGGAGAGACCCCGCGCCGAGCTCCTCGAGGCCGTCGAGGGTCCGCCAGATGCCGGATGGCTGCGGAGGGGGCGTGAGTCCGCCGATATCGCTGAGCGGGATGAAACCGGCCGGGACGGCCGGCTGCTCCACGACGCCTTCGACCACGAGGCCGGCGAGGTCCGGCGCCGCCACTCCGAGCGCGTCCTCGATCGCGAGCTTCAGCGTGACCGCCGAGGACTGGCAGCCATGGCAGCTGCCCTCGAGCCGCAGGCGCGCGACGCCGTCATCGAGGCCGAGGAGCTCGACGTTGCCGCCGTGCGATGCGAGGTACGGGCGCACCTTCTCGAGCGCCTCGGTCACGCGCGCCTCGAGGCCGACCGGATGAAGGCCGTGAAGCAGCAGCAGCGCCTTCATGACATGGTCGTTCGCGAGGCGGTCCATCAGGGCCGGGGCGGCGTCGCCTGACTCCCCGATGATCTCGAGCGTGCGCTCGAGACCGTCCCCGTGGAGCGCGAGGATCTCCTGGACGACCTCGGTCACGAGGTCACGAGGGCCTCCCTCGGGGAGGCCCTCGATCGCCCGACTCAGGTTCTCCAGGCGCTGGATGCGCTGAGTGAAGTCGCCTTGTTCGGTAAGCGCGTCCGCGGTCAAGCTTCCGGGCCGAACATCGGCGAATGCCGCTGCTCGAGCACCTTGCCATCGCCGAGGTACATGTGGACGCCGCACGGCAGGCATGGGTCGAAGCTGCGGACGGCCCGCATGATGTCGATCCCCTTGAAGTTCTCCGGGCCGTTCTCCTCGAAGATGGGCGTGTCCTTCACCGCATCCTCGTACGGACCGGGCGTTCCGTAGGAGTCGCGCGGGCTGGCGTTCCACGGCGTCGGTGGGTACGGGTGGTAGTTGGCGATCTTGCCGCCGCGGATGACGAGGTGGTGGGACAGCACGCCCCGGACGGCCTCGTGGAAGCCGCAGCCGATGGCCTCATCCGGCACCGTGAACTCGGTGAAGGTCTTGGTTCGGCCGGCGTGCAGCTCGGCAAAGGCCTTGTCGAGGAAGTACAGCGCGGCGGATGCCGCGTACGCCTGGAAGTAGGTGCGGGCGCGGTCGCGCTCGATGGCGTTGCTCCACTTGGGCACCTTCCACTCGAACTCGACCTCGGGCTTGGTGGTGGTCTTCGGCAGGTAGATCTTGACGCTTTGGCCCGTTGCCTTGATGTAGCCGATGTCGACGAGGCCTGCGAGCGCGGTGGCCCAGAGGCGCGCGAGCGCGCCGCCGCCCGTGTCGAGGGCGAGGTGGTCGCCGGTCCGCTTGTCGAGCCAGCGCGGCGACATGACCCATGTGTAGTTGCCGTCGGGCGCCATGTTGCGCTTCTGCGGCCTCGGGATCGTCGTCTGGTTCCACGGATGCCGCATGTCGATCGGGTTGCCGAGCGGGTCCTGCTTCACGAACTGCTCGCCGCTCTGCTGCCAATCGTCGTAGTAGGAGCTTCCCAGCAGGATGCGCATGTTGACGTTGATGTCCACGAGGTCCGTGGTCACGAGCTTGCCGTCGACCACGACGCCCGGCGTGACGAACATCGCCTCGCCCCACTTCGTCATGGTCTTGTAGTCGTAGTCGCACACGTCGGGATCCTGGAAGGAGCCCCAGCAGCCGAGGAGTATGCGCCGCTCGCCGACCGCTTCGTAGCCCGGGAGCGCCTCGTACATGAAGTCGAAGAGGTCGTCGTGCAGCGGCACGACCTTCTTCATGAACTCGCAGTACTGCATGAGCCGCACGAGGTAGTCGGTGAAGAGCTGCACCGTGGCGACCGTGCCAACGCCGCCCGGATACAGCGTGGACGGGTGCACGTGGCGCCCTTCCATCAGGCAGAACATCTCGCGCGTGACGCGGCTCATGTGGAGCGCCTGGCGGTAGAAGTCGCCCTCGAACGGGTTCAGCGCCTTCATGATGTCGGCGATGGTCCGGTACCCGTGGTCGGCGGCGTGCCGAGCTTGGGTCTTCTCGGCCTTGGCCCAGACCTTCGGGTTCGTCTCCTTGATCATCTTTTCGCAGAAGTCGACCCCGACGAGGTTGTCCTGGAAGATGTTGTGGTCGAACATGTACTCGGCCGCCTCGCCGAGGTTGATGATCCATTCCGCCATAGCCGGAGGCTTCACGCCGTACGCCATGTTCTGCGCGTACACGGAACAGGTGGCGTGGTTGTCGCCGCAGATCCCGCAGATGCGGCTCGTGATGAAGTGGGCGTCGCGCGGGTCCTTGCCCTGCATGAAGAGGCTGTACCCGCGGAAGATGGACGACGTGCTGTAGCACTCCGCGACCTTCCGCGCGTCGAAGTCGATCTTCGTGTAGATGCCAAGGCTGCCGACGATCCGGGTGATCGGATCCCACGACATCTCGACCAGCCCCTTGGGTTTGGTCGGAGTGCGTTCAGCGATCGCCATTCATTCCTCCTCGGCCTACGAGTACTTGCCGCGATAGCCGGTGGTCAGCTCTGGCCCACGGTGCCGCCACTTCGGCTCCTTGTTCACGGTGCTGTTGGTGATGCTGCGCAGGCTGCGGATCAGGCTTCCATACATACCGCTCATCGCGGAAGAGACCTTGCCTCCGGGCGGCTCGTCCATGAACGGCATGAACTTGTCGGGGAAGCCCGGCATGGTGCAGCCGATGCAGATCCCGCCGACGTTCGGGCAGCCGCCGATGCCGGCCATCCAGCCACGCTTGGTCACGTTGCAGTTCACGACGGGGCCCCAGCAACCGAGCTTCACGATGCACTTGGGCGAGCCATATTCCGTGGCGAAATCGCCCTGCTCGTAGTACCCCGCTCGGTCGCAGCCCTCGTGCACCGTCTTGCCGAAGAGCCAAGTGGGGCGGAGCTCCTTGTCGAGCGGGATCATCGGCGCGAGGCCAGCGGTCTGGTACATGAGGTAAAGGAGCGTCTCCATGAAATTGTCCGGCTGCACCGGACACCCAGGGACGCACACGATCGGCAGGCCGGCCTTCGACTTCCAGTTCCAGCCGAGGTAGTCCGGCAGGCCCATGGCGCCGGTCGGGTTGCCCTGCATCGCGTGGATGCCGCCGTACGTCGCGCACGTCCCGATCGCGATGACCGCGAACGCCTTCGGCGCGAGGATGTCGATCCACTCGTTGAGCGTCCGGGGCTGGCCGTCGGGTCCGTTGCCGGCGCCCGTCCAGTACCCCTCTTTCTTGATGTCCTCGTTGGGGATCGAGCCCTCGACGACGAGCACGAACGGCTCGAGCAGTCCGCGCTCCGCCTGGTCCCAGTACTTCATGAAGTCGGCGCCTACCTCGTACGCGATGACGGGGTTGTGGATGTTCACCTTCGGGAGACCCGGGATCGCACCGAGGACGATGTCCTCGAGGCTCGGCTGCGTCGCGGCGGTGATCGAGACCGTGTCGCCGTCGCACCCGAGACCCTGCGTCATCCACAGGACGTGGATCTCCTTCACCGCGGGCTCGTGGATCATCTTCCGGCCGTACGGCACGCTCGATGGAACGCTGGCCATCGCCATATCCGCCTCCTCCTTCGGTCGCGATCGGGTCGTGACCGCGCGCGGTTTGGACGAAAGGGCGCGATCTTCGGTGCGGTTCACACCTCCCGTGGGCGGCGAGATCGTCGCCGCGAAGCGAAGCGGATCGATCAGATCTTCAGGTGCGAGAAAAGCCTTCCGCGACCTCCCGAAACAAGACGTCTCTGTCCCACCGTCGACTGAGAGTGGCACACTACACCCGCCCGCAGGGCGCGCAACTCGACGCCGGGCGCGGTCAAGTCACGGCCCACGAGGGACCGGGCAGGCGGCCAGCGGACCGGGAATGCGCCAGCGGAGCAGAGGGGGAACGACGTGGAAGACAAGGCCAAGGACCGCGCAAAGGACGTCGCAAAGGACATCAAGGGAGCGGGGAGCGAACCCGAGGACCCGGTCCACTTCCCGGGGACGCGGAAGGGCGAGGAGATGAAGAAGGAGGAGCACTCCGGCTCGGGCCGCAAGGACATGGGCACGTCCGGCGCGGGGCGGCCCGCCGGCACGTCGAACGCCAGCGACTCGACGTCGATCAATCCGAGCGCCGAGGAGCCGATCGACCCTGACAGCCCGCCGCTCCGCACGCCATAGGCAGACCGCCAACCCCGGGCCGCCCAGATGATCACTGCATGGAGGTGTGAGCGTGGACTGGATCGAACAGCTCTTCGGCATGAGTCCCGACGCGGGCTCGGGGGCGCTCGAGGTTCTCCTGCCCGTGGCGATCGTGGTGGCCATCGCGGCCATCGCGCTCGCCGCGACCCGCGCCCGGCGAGACCGCCTGCGGGGCTGACCCCGTTCTCGCCGCCTGAGCGCTAAAGAAAGGACGCACCCCGGGACTCGTTCATCACAGAGGCGATGACGACCGAGTGGCGGGAGCTCTACGACCGCGAGTACCCCCGGCTGCTCCGCGCCCTCGTCGCCTGCGGCGGCGACTTGGACGCCGCTGAGGACGCGGCTCAGGAGGCGTTCGTGAGAGCCCACCGTGAGGGTTCGGAGTGGTGGACGCGGGTCGCGCGGCCCGGCGCCTGGCTCTTGGTCGTCGCGACGCGCGAGCTGTTCCGCGATCGCCGCGTCAAGCGCCGCACCGAGCGCTGGCCCGACCTCGACCGTGCCGCCCCGGGCTCCGCTTATGACGCCGCGATCGACCGTGCCGACCTGATCGCCGCGCTGCGTCAGCTGGCGCCCCGCCAGCGCGCGGTCGTCGTGGCGCGCTTCTACTACGGCCTGTCCTACGCCGAGATCGCGTCGGCATTCGCCATGTCGAGCGGCACGGTCGGCGCGACGCTGCACCAGGCGCTCGCGAAGCTCCGCCAGCTGCACCTGGCCGGGCAGCTCGCGCGGGGTGCGATGCAGTGAACAGCGACATGCCGAACGAGGATCGAGCCCTGGCCGAAGCGCTGGCGCGTTCGATCGAGGCTCAGACGCCTCGGCAGACACCTTTCGCCCGGTCGCGGATCGCCGCGCGCCTCGAGCGTCCACCTCGCAGGTTCCCGTTCGCGCCGATGCTCGGCGCCGCCGCCGCGCTCCTCCTCGCGCTCGCGATCGGCTCGTGGCTCGTGGAGTTGCGCGCGGACCGCGAGCGTTCGGCCGGGATCGCCCCATCCGCGAATCCGAGCGCGGCGGTCGCCGCGCCTTCACCGTCCGGGGCGGCGACTCCGCCCGTGGCCGCGCCTTCCCCGTCCGCCACGGCGACGCCGGCCGCGCCGCTCCGGGTGTTCTTCCCCCGCGAGGGCCTGCCGCCCGTCAGCGCCATCGTGGCCGGCACCGGTCCGCAGGCGAGCCCGGAAGACCGGATCCGATCCCGCCTGGACGCCCTCAACCCCGCCCGGTCGCCGGCGGTACCGCTGGGAGCGTTCAACCCCTTCCCGCTCTCGGATCCGGCGCAGCTCCACGTCGCCTCCGTGGTGGTGGGGGGCGACACGGCGAGCGTCGACTTCGCCCTCCCCGATGGGGGCTGGCGCTGGAGCGCCGGGAACGCGCCGCAGGTTCGTGGCCTTCTCCAAGAGCTCGTATACAGCGCGACGGAGGAGCCAGGGATCCGCCGCGTCACGATGACGGAGAACGGCGGCAAGCCCACCTCGATCGGTGGCGTCGCCGTGGCGCCGGCCCTAAGCCGGGAGGACGTCTTCGGCTATGCGCAACCCGGCGACACCCGGCCCTTCAGTGATGCCGTAGGGACGATGCCGGCGACGCTCAGCACGACGTACTCGGTCGACCAGTTCGCGCCTGGGCTGCTCCGCTTCGTGATCCGCGTCGAAAGCGCCGCGACGCCTGGTTCGTTCCCGTATTTCACCGTGAACCTCGTGCCGAACGACGACGCCGCGCGACCCGGATACGGCAAGTACACGTTGTCGGTCGAGGTCCCGGGCGGGCGCGACCCCACGACAGCGCCGGCCACCGTCATCGATCGGTCTCCCCTGCGCGCGATCGTCGCGGCCCAGGGTCAAGGGAGCTTGACCTACTCCCTCGCACTCGACGACCAACGGCCGTGGCGCGCGACCGTGCTGTTCGACCCGGTGCGCCTCGTGATCGACATCGGCGGCGCGCCGAGCGCGATCTCGGACGACGGCAACACCGTCGTCTACGCGCCCGTTTCGGGCGGGAGTGTGGGCACGGCCTTCAACATCGGCGGCGTCGTTCGCGCCTTCGAGGCGGGCTACGTGTGGCGCGTACGGGATGCGAGCGGCACCGCGATCGCGAGCGGGAACGGCACGGCGAGCATCGCGGGCATGGTGTGGGGCGCCTACGACGCGAAAGTGACGCTGCCCCCGGGCACCGTGGGCCGTGTCACCCTCGAGGTGTTCCAGCGCAGCGCGCGAGACGGCAGCGAGGTCTCGAAGGTGACCATCCCGCTCACGGTCCGCTGAGAAGCGCCGCTCCGTCGCACCGCGACGAGGTACGTCAGTCCGAGCGCGCTGGATGGCCAGCCGGGCGGGCGCCGTATTCGGGAGCGTGCAGCCATTCCACCGACGCCGTTCCGACCGGCGCAATGTCAGCAACGGGATCTCCTAGTGCGTGAGTTCCGCTCCAACACGCCTCAGCAGTAGCGCGTTGCTCACGACCGTGATCGAGCTGGCGCTCATCGCGAGGGCACCGAATTCCGGCCTCAGGAGGATACCGAAGGGGGCGTAGAGGACGCCGGCAGCGACCGGGATCGCGAGGGCGTTGTAGATGGCGGCCCAGAAGAGATTCTGTTTCATCTTCGTCACGGTCGCCCGGGAAAGCTTTATCGCGCCGATCACGTCGCGTGGGTCCGAGCGCATCAGCACGACGTCGCCCGTCTCCACGGCGACATCCGTGCCAGCGCCGATGGCGATGCCGATGTCGGCCTGGGCCAGCGCCGGTGCGTCGTTGATCCCGTCGCCGACCATGGCGACGAGCTTGCCTTCGTTCTGCAGACGCTTCACCTCCTCAGCCTTGTGCTCAGGCAGGACCTCCGCCATGACCCGATCGATACCCACCGCTCGCGCGACCGCTTCGCCGGTCTGCCGGTTGTCTCCCGTGAGCATCACGACCTCGATCCCGAGCGCCCGCAGTCCGGCGACCGCCTCCCGCGCGCTCGGCCGCGGCGTGTCCTGGACGGCGGCCACACCGGCCAGGCGGCCGTCGATCGCGACGAGCGTGAGGGTCTTGCCCTGCTGCAACAGCTCGTCCAGGGTGCTGCGGAGAGGCTCGATCGATATGCCCCGCTCCTCCATCATTCGACGGGTGCCGACGTGCACCTCACGGCCATCCACGCGAGCGCGGACTCCGCGTCCGGCGAGCGCCTCGAAGTCCTCGACGCGGTCCGGCATCGAGATGCCACGGCGCTGAGCCTCCTCGAGGAGCGCCTTGGCGAGCGGGTGGCCGGAGCGGGTCTCGGCTCCAGCTTCGAGCCGTATCAATTCGCCCTCATCGAAGGGCGCGACCGCGACCACGTCCGTCACCCGCGGTTTGCCCTCGGTCAGCGTTCCGGTCTTGTCGAAGACGACGGCCTCGATCCTCGAGGCCAGCTCCAGACTCGTCGCTTCCTTGAAGAGGATCCCGTGCTTGGCGCCGATGTCGGCCGCGACCATGATCGCCGTCGGCGTCGCGAGCCCCAGGGCATCGGGGCAGGCGATGACGACCGCGGTGACCGCGAGCGTGAGCGCGAAGAGCACGGATTCGTGCGCGATCAGCGTCCAGGCAGCGAACGTGAGCACTCCCGCGGCCACGGCGATGATCACCAGGTAATGCGCGGCCCGGTCGGCGAGCCGCTGCGCGGGAGGCTTCGAGGCTTGAGCGCGCTCGACCATTCCCGCGATCCGCGCGAGCGTCGTGTCCGAGCCGACCTGGGTGGCTCGGAACCGGATCGAGCCGCTTTCGTTGACGGTCCCCGCGCTCACGTTCGCGCCGGCTTCCTTTTCGACCGGGATCGACTCCCCGGTCACCGTCGACTCGTCGATGGACGTGTGGCCGTCGACCACGACGCCATCGACGGGGACCCGCTCCCCCGGGCGAAGCACCACCGTCTCTCCCACCCGAAGATCCGAAACGGGCACCCGGTCGACCTGTCCGCCACGTTCGACGTTCGCTTCGGCCGGAACGAGTTCGAGAAGCTTTCGTACCGCGTCCGACGATCCACGGCGCGCGCGCATCTCCATCCAGTGACCGAAAAGGAGGAATGTCGCGAGCATCACGGCCGCCTCGTAGAAGGTCTCGCCGCCGGTGGTGAGTGTCAGCCCGACGCTGAAGAGGTAGCTCACGAGTATCCCGAGCGAGACGAGGACACTCATGTTCAGCACGCCCGAACGGATCGACCGCCAGGCGCCGGAGTGGAAGACACTGGCTGCCCATAGCGTGACCGGCGTGCTTAGGACCAGCAGCACGATGTTCCGGTCGACCGGCGCTGGCAGCGCGCGACCTCCCAGGAGGAGGGTGCCGAGCGACGAATACGCGATCACCGGAACGGAGAAGACCAGCGCGGTCCAGAAGCGCCGGCGCATGTCCGCCTCCATGGCGGCTGCCATGCGCGGGTCGGACATGTCGTGACCCATCGCCTCGTGTCCGCTGTGCACGGCGGTCCGGGCTGCCGCATGGTGCATCGACTCGTGCGAGCTCACCTCGGCCTTCGGCAGCGGGACGGGATTCCGGAAGTTGCAGTCCTGGATCCGCCGGCGCAGCGTCGCCGGGTCGGTCATGCCGGCGCGGACCGTCACGCGCGCGACCCTACTTTCCAGGTCGACGTCCACCGAGACGACGTCCGTCAGTCGCTCGATCGCGGCCGCGAGGTCGTCTCGGCAGCACGGACAGAACACATCGTTCAGTGGGATCGTGAAAGTTTCGGTCACCGCAGCGTGCCCTTAAGGTTAGTGGTGACGCGCCGAACCGGTGCAGCGAACACCGTTCTCACTCGCTGTGCTGATGACGCTCGGTCTTGTGGCCTTGTTCGGTGTGATCGTTCTGGTCCCGGAATGGTTCGCCGGCGTTGTCAGTTGATGGCACTGGTTCCGTTTCTGGCGCTGCTGGTGGCTGCGGCGCTTACGAACACCGCGGTGCTGTCCGTCCCGTGGATCGCGGTCGGGGCGTCGACCTTACTTCGCGACGTTGCTGCACCCCCGCGGGACGCGGACTTCTTCGGCCGCACAACGCCGCGAGCTTCCAGCCAATGGGCCCACTGCGCAGCGCGCGGGAGGATCCTCCTGATCGCGCTCGTTGTCGTGCTCGTCTTCATTCATCTGGCTGGCGGGCTTTCCAGGGCACGTACCAACGGGATGAGTGGCTGTGCGGCGGCGCAAGCGCCCGCGAGCGGGCTGCCGCCGGCGAAGTCATCGCACGCGGGGCGGTAGCCCGCTCGAAGCCGCTACTTGGGCTGTGGTGTCGGCTTGGTCGTCGTGGACGAGCAGCATGCTCCGCAGCAGTTACCGCACGAACACATGTGAAACCTCCTCCGCATTCTTGTCCGGAGGATAGAGGCCGTACGACAGTCGTGGCCGCCCTGCGCTCCCGACGACGCCAAGTCCTCTCAGCGCGGGCGTGAGCTGCGGGTGACGAGGTACGCGACGAGGTCGTTCAGCTCGTCGGTGGACATCGTGCTCGCGTAGGCGGGCATCGCCCCGCCTCCGCCCAGGATCCGGGCGATCAGCTGCGCCCGGTCCAGGCGGTCGGCGACGGTGGTGAGGTCCGGTCCGCGCCGCCCCCCACCACCCGCGATGGCGTGGCAGCTGAAGCACGCCTTGCTGACGAAGAGCCGCGCGCCGTTCTGCTCGACGGGCGCGAGCCCCTGAGTCGCGGCGGCAGGGAGCGACGCGCCCTCCGCGGCCACCGGCGACCACGGCGCCTGGACCCCGGCCACGGTGAGCGCCGTGTACACGATGAGCCCGAACCCGACCGCCGCCACAGCGATCGGCCGGCGCGAGACGTGCCGCTCGCCGTACGGGGCGACGAGGGGCAGCGCGAAGAGAAAGAGGAAGGCCAGTGCGGGGAGCCCGATGATGATGAGGCTCTCCGCGTTCTCCGGGATGAGCGCAAGCAGCGCGAAGTAGCCGAGGAAGTACCAGTCGGGCCGCGGGTCGGCGACGATGATCGTCGGATCCGGAGGACGGCCGAGGACGGGCGCGCCGAAGAGGCCGGCGAGGACCACGACGAGCACGACCACGCCCAGCGAGGCGATCGCGTCGCGCCACGCGGCGTCCGGGTAGAACGGGATGCCGCGCTCGAGCAGGCGTTCGTAGCGCTCCCGGTACGTCGCTCGCTCGACGCGCTCTCCCGCGACGGGCGGCTCCGAGATCCCCTTGCGCACGACCAGGTACAGGTGCAGTCCCAGCAGGCCGAAGATCGCCGCGGGGATGAGGAACACGTGCGTCGCGTAGAAGCGCGTGAGCGTCGCGCCGCCGACGTTCTGGCCCGCGACGACGAGCGTCGCCAGGAAGCCGCCTATGAACGGGGCACGCGCGGCCTGCTCCGCCGCGACGACGATGGCCCAGAACGCGTCCTGGTCCCAGCGCAGCAGCTGCCCGGTGAAGGCCATGGCGAGCGTGAGGAGCAGCAGCAGCGATCCGGTCAGCCAGTTGGCCTCGCGCGGGTACTTGTACGCGCCGAAGAGGAAGACCTGCGTCATGTGGATGAGGACGAGCACGACCATCGCGCCCGCGCCGAAATAGTGGATGCCCCGGAGGATCGAGCCGAACGCGGCCTCGTTGCTGATGAACTGCAGGGTCTCGTACGCGCTGTTGGGCGCGGGCACGTACGTCATCGCGAGCCCCACGCCGGTCGCGACCTGCACGACGAAGACGGCGAGCGTCACGCTGCCGAAGACGTACCACCAGCCGACGCGCCGCTCGAGCGCGGCGGGTACGGGGTGCGTCAGGACGCGCCCGACGGTGTCGCCGAATTCGAACCGCTCCTCGAGCCAGCCGAGGATCGCCCGGATCACGCGGCACGGCCGGGCGTCGCAGGCGCGGCCCCGTGGACGCGGATCACTTCGTGC
>JBHEML010000009.1:64302-64550 GCA_046262615.1 Candidatus Limnocylindria bacterium
TCTCCCCCTGCTTGAACTCGGCCAGCTTCCCCACCTCGACGAAGGTCGGCGTCGCGCGCGCGAAGAGCGGCGCGAACAGGTAGCCGACGATCGGAATGCCGACGAGACCGGCGATGGCGGCTGACGCGCCGACCGTCACACGGCCGAGGAACGTCCGGCGGTCCTGCTTCACGGCCGTCCCTCCTCGGGCGCGGCGAGGATCACGACCCAGCCGGCGAGCGCGATCAGCGTGATCAGCGCCCCGACGA
>JBHEML010000010.1:0-58323 GCA_046262615.1 Candidatus Limnocylindria bacterium
GAGCACGACCGCCTGCCACGCGACCCCGCCGAGCCCGTTCACCAGGTGCGGCATCGCCGAGCCGACGGTCAGCGCCCCGACGAGCACGCCGAGCGCGACTCCCCGCCCGGTCCGAAAGTGCGTCGCCATGATCTTGAGAGCGGGCGGATAGATGCCGGCGACGAAGAACCCGGTCAGGAAGCGCAGCGGTAGCGCGACCGCGAGCCCGTCGGCTCCGGCCACGGCGGCGTTCGCGGCCGCGGCTCCGAGCGAGGCGAGGAACATGACGCGCCTAGCGGGCACGAGGTCGGACAGGTTCGTCGCCGCAGAGACGACCGCGCCGACGACGAAGCCGAGCTGTACCGAGATCGTGAGCAGCGACGACCCTTCGCTCGAGAGCGACCAGAGCGTGCGCAGCGTGGGGAGCACGGCCGTGGCCGAGAACCACGGCGTCATCGCGAGCACCAGCGAGAGCGCCAGGAGCAGCAGCGCGCGGCGCTGTGCGCCCGCGCTCCGGCGCGTGTGTAGATCGGCCTGACGAGCGGTCGCCGCCACGATGCCTCGGTATCATCACCCCTGTGAAGACGCGCCTCCTCGCGGCCGATGCGCCGGGGGCGGTGGAGGAGGCGGCGAACCTGCTATCGCGCGGCGAGCTCGTCGCCTTCCCGACCGACACGGTCTACGGGCTCGCATCGGGCCACGACCACGTGAAGAAGCTCTACGCCGCGAAGGACCGTCCCAAGGAGAAGCGCATCCCGGTCCTGCTATCGGATACGGGCAACCTCGAGGCGAGCGCGATCGTGACCGCGCACGCACGGGCGCTCGCCGCCCGCTACTGGCCTGGACCGCTCACCATCGTGCTGGTCGCGCCGCGCCGCGGGACGCTCGCGTTCCGCGTGCCGGCGAACGACGTGGCCCGGCGGCTCATCGCCGCTGGTGGCGGGGGCCTACCGGTCACCAGCGCGAACCGGTCGGGCGGGGACAACGCGCGGACCGCCGCCGAGGTGCTGCAACAGCTAGACGGCCGCATCGCGCTCGTGCTCGACGGCGGGGTCTGCCCGGGCGGCGTTCCGTCGACGGTCGTCGACTGCTCGGGTCCCGGCGTGGTGGTCCTACGCGAGGGAGCGATCCCCGCGGAAGACCTCGAGAACACGCTGGCGGAGGCGGGCGTGGTCTCGTGAGGATCGGTGTCGGCAACGACCACGCCGGCGCGCGGCTGAAGGCGGCGCTCGCGGATCACCTGGAAGCGGCTGGCCACGTGGTGCTCGATCACACGCCCGGCGCCGCGTCTCCCGACGACGACTACCCGACGCTCGTGGCGCCGCTCGCGCAAGCGGTGGCGGCCGGGACGATCGAGCGCGCGATCTTCTGCTGCGGCTCCGGCATCGGCCCGGCGGTCGCGGCGAACAAGGTGAGGGGCGTTCGCGCGACCGTGGCGACCGAGGAGTGGTCCGCGCGCGACGCGGTCGAGCACGTCGACGTGAACCTGCTGACGCTCGGGGAGCGCGTCATCGGCGAGGAGCTGGCCAAGTCGGTCGTCGATGCTTTCGTCGCCGCGCGTACGGAGGGCGGGCGCCACGCGCGCCGCCGTGAGCAGATCGCGAACCTGGAGGTGGAACGGACATGACCGAACTCGAGCGCGTCGACCCCGAGCTGTACGCGGCGATCGTCGGCGAACGCCGCCGCCAGGTGGAGAAGATCGAGCTCATCGCCTCCGAGAACTACACCAGCGCGGCGGTGCTCGAGGCGGTCGGCAGCGTGCTCACGAACAAGTACGCCGAGGGCTATCCCGGGAAGCGCTACTACGGCGGCTGCGAGTGGGTCGACGTGGCCGAGAGCCTCGCCATCGACCGCGCGAAAACGCTCTTCGGCGCGGAGCACGCGAACGTGCAGCCGCACGCCGGCGCGCAGGCCAACATGGCGGCGTACGCCGCCGTGCTCCAGCCGGGCGACACCGTCCTCGGCATGGCGCTCGACCAGGGCGGCCACCTGACGCACGGGTCGCCCGTGAACTTCTCGGCGAAGCTTTACCGCTTCGTGCCGTACGGCGTCCGGCGCGACGACGAGACGATCGACTACGAGCAGATCACCGCGCTCGCGAAGGAGCACCGGCCGAAGGCGATCGTGGCGGGGGCGACGGCGTACCCGCGTTTCTTCGACTTCCCGCGGCTGCGCCGCATCGCTGACGAGGTGGACGCGCTGCTCATCGTCGACATGGCGCACTTCGCGGGGCTCGTCGCGGCGGGGGAGCATCCGAACCCCGTCGAGCACGCGCAGGTCGTCACGACGACGACGCACAAGACGCTGCGCGGCCCGCGCGGCGGGATGATCCTCGGCGTCGCCGAGCACGCGAAGGCGATCGACAAGGCCGTCTTCCCGTACGCCCAGGGCGGTCCGCTGATGCACGTGATCGCGGGCAAGGCGGTCGCGCTGAAGGAAGCGGCGACGCCCGAGTTCGCCGCATACGCGAAACGCGTGCGCACGAACGCGAGGGTGCTCGCGGCGGCGCTTGCGAAGGCCGGGCTGCGCCTCGTGTCGGGCGGCACCGACAACCACCTCATGCTCGTGGACGTGCGTCCGCTCGGCGTCACGGGCCGCGCGGCGGAGCGCGCGCTCGACGCCGTGGGTATCACCGTCAACAAGAACACGATCCCGTACGACCCCAACAAGCCCGCAGTCGCGTCCGGGATCCGCATCGGGACACCCGCGGTCACGACCCGCGGCATGGGTCCGGCCGAGATGGAGCGCATCGGGGAGTTGATCGCCCGCACGCTGCAGTCCCCGGGCGACGAGGCCGCGGCGAAGGAGGTCAGCGCCGACGTCCTGGAGCTGACGTCGCGCTTCCCGGTCCCGGGCATCGAGGCCGGCGCGCATGCGGCGGTGCCCCAGCTGGTCGGGAGCTGACGGCGCAGCTGCGCGTATCGGAGCACCCGCTCCTGCGCGAAAAGGCGACGCGGCTCCGCGACGAGACGACGCCGCCGAAGGCGTTCCGCGAGCTCGTCGCGGAGATCGCGACGCTGCTGCTGTACGAAGCGACGGCCGACCTCCCGCTCGTGCCGCAGGCCGTCCGCACGCCCCTCGCGGAGTACCGCGGACACCGGCTCGCCGAACGCGTGGGCCTCGTCCCGGTGCTCCGGGCGGGGATCGGCATGGTCGAAGCGGCGCTGGCGCTCATCCCAGAGGCCCAGGTCTGGCACATCGGCCTCTTCCGGGACGAGCGCACCCTGCGGCCCATCGAGTACTACAACAAGCTCCCGTCGTCGGCGACCGTCCAGGTCTGCCTGGTGCTCGACCCAATGCTCGCGACGGGAGGCTCGGCCGTCGCGACGATCGACATCCTGAAGAAGTGGGGCGCGCGGCGGATCAAGTACGTCGGCATCATCGCCGCCCCCGAAGGCGCTGCCGCTCTGGCGAAGGCGCATCCCGACGTGCCGATCCACGTCGCGGCCGTCGACGACCGGCTGAACGAGAAGGGCTACATCGTGCCGGGACTCGGCGATGCCGGCGACCGCCAGTTCGGGACCTCGTAAGGTGTGCCGGTGACGACGGTCCTCCTCGTGAGCTCGACGCTGCTGGCGCTCGCGGTCGCGCTGATCGCCACGCCCCTCGTCGCGCGCGTCGCGCGCCGTCTCGGGATGCTGGACATGCCCGGTGGGCGCCGTATGCACCCGCGGCCGATCCCGCGACCGGGTGGCCTCGCGATCGCCATCGCCTTCGGCTTCACCGTGTTCGTGTTCTGGCTCGGTGACCGGATCGCTGGGCATCCGTTCCTCATCCCCGAGGAGGTCCGCTCCTCGCGCTTCACCCTCACGGCGCTGGCCGCCATCCTCGGCGTCGGGCTCGGACTCCTGGACGACGTCTTCGAGCTTCGCGCGCGCTGGCAGTTCCTCGGGCTGATGCTCGTAGCGGGCGTCATCGTCTCCGCGGGGATCCGGATCGGGTTCATGAACGACCCGCGCGGCGACGGCGTCCTGCTTCTGGCCCCGCCCCTGGCGGTCGCGTTCACGATCTTCTGGATCGTCGGCATGAATGTCGCGCTCAATTTCATCGACGGCCTCGACGGGCTCGCGGCCGGCGTCTCCGCCATCGCCGCCGCGACCATGGGGGCGATCGCGCTTCTACCGCAGGTGAACGAGCCGTTCGTCGCTTGGATGGAATTCGCGCTCGCCGGCGCCATCGCCGGCTTCCTCGTGTTCAACTTCCACCCCGCGAGGCTCTTCCTGGGGACCACCGGCGTCACGTTCGTCGGGACGATGCTCGCGGTGCTGGCTATCTTCGGCACGGCGAAGGTCGCTGCGGCGCTCCTCGTGCTCGGTGTGCCGATCATTGACACCTTCTATGTCCTCGTGCGCCGCGTCGTCCGAGGCAGGGCGCCGTTCGCGCCCGATCGCGGGCACTTCCATCACCGCCTGCTCGACGTCGGACTCAGCCATCCCCAGGCCGTGCTGCTCATCTACGCGATGACCCTCGGTCTCGGCACGCTGTCCTTCGCCACGAGCGGCAGGACACAGCTGGTGTCCTTCGTCGCCCTCGCGCTGGTGCTGGGGATCGCGGTCATGGCGCTCGCGCAGCGCTCGACCAAGGCGGAGGATCTCGACCCGACCCTCTACCGGGATGAGCCGCTGACGGACGCCTGATGCCGAGCACGCGGGCGGGATCAAAGGCCGCCGGCACGGTCATCAAGACCGGGACGTGCTCGTGGACCGATCCGACCCTCCTCGAGTCGGGCTGGTACCCGGAGGCGATCGCGAAGAAGTCCGACGAGCGGCTGCGCTTCTACGCCGATCGGTTCCCGCTGGTCGAGAACGACGCCGCGTACTACGCGATCCCCGACGCGAAGCAGGCGAAGCTGTGGGCGGAGCGGACGCCCAAGGACTTCACGATGAACTTCAAGGCGTTCGGCCCGATGACAGGTCATCCCACGGACCCCAAGCGCCTTCCGAAGGAGATCCGCGAGGGCCTCTCGAAGGAGGCGCTGGCGAAACGCCGCGTGTACCCGAAGGATCTCGGCGGCGAGGTGCTCGAGGAGGTCTTCGCGCGCTATTGGGTCGCCCTCGATCCGCTGCGCAAGGCGGGAAAGCTCGGCGCGGTGCTGCTCCAGTACCCCGAGTGGTCGGTGATCTCCCGCGACAACAAGGCGGAGATCCTGCGCGCGCGCGAGCTACTGCCGGACGACCGAGTCGCCGTGGAATTCCGCAACGCGACCTGGATGTCCGAGCGCAACCGCGACGAGACGCTACGGTTCCTCTCTGACAATGGCCTGGCCTACGTCGCGGTCGACGAGCCACAGGGATTCCCCTCGAGCGTGCCTCCGGTCGCCGCGGTCACCTCGGACGACCTCGCGATCGTGCGATTCCACGGGCGCAATGCCGAGAACTGGAAGAAGCCCGGACTCACCGCGGCCGAGCGTTTCGACTACCGCTACACGAAGCAGGAGCTCGGAGAATGGGTCCCGCGGATCCGCGAGCTGGCGAAGAGCGCGCGCGAGGTGCACGTGCTCATGAACAACTGCTACGGCGACAAGGCCGTGCGCAACGCCGAGGAGATCGCGGCGCTCCTCGAATAACGCGCACGCGCGGGTCGGCCGAGCGAGTCCCTGCCGCGCATTCCACCGCGTGACCGGAATGCCATAGTCGGGCCGTCCGTCGCGTCGTGAAGCCTGCTCCGCTCGCGCCGTACCATGCATCGCCGTGGACCGCCGCCCGCTCGCCGATTTCCTTCCGCGCGAGCAGGTGCGGCAGATGGCACACACGACGCGCCGCTACTCGGGTGCGTCGGCGCTCGCCATCTCGCCCGACCGGCGCGAGATCGCCTACGTGAGCGACCGCGGCGGCACGTACGCGGCGTGGGCGGTCCCGCTCGGTGGAGGGGAGCCACGCGAGGTCCTTGCCGTCGACGGCGGCGCGGTGCGCGCCCTGTGCTGGTCGGCGAAGGGAGACCTCATCGCGTCGGCGGACCGAGGCGGCACGGAGCGCTGGCAGCTGTACGTTCGCCGCCCGGACGGGACGGTGCACGACCTCGCTGTCACCGAGGGCGAGCGCGTCCAGCACCACCTCTCGTGGAACGCGGCGTCGCCGGATGGGATGCGAGTCGCTTACTCCACCAACGCCCGGGAGCCCGCCGACGTCGATGCGGTCGTCGCCGACCTCGCCGACGGCGCGACGCGTCCGCTCGCGCAGTCCCCGGCATGGCACGTCGTCGGCGGCTGGTCGCCGGACGGCCGGTCGCTGCTCGTCATGCGCGTCCAGGACAACTCCGACCAGAACCTCCTCGCGATCGACGTCGAGAGCGGTGCGACCGTCGAGCTCACCACGCACAGCGGCGACGTGCAGCACGTTCCCGCGGGATGGCTGCGGGATGGCCGGGCCCTCGCGATGAGCGACCTCGGCCGCGAGCACCTCGCGCTCGTGGCGATCGACCCGGCGTCGGGCGAGCGGGAGATGATCGATGCACCTGAGTGGGACGTCGAGCTCGGGGTGTCGTCGGCCGACGGCCGCGTCCAGCTGTGGTCGGTGAACGTCGACGGCTATTCGACGCTCCGCTGGCGGCGCGAAGGCCGGCTCGCCGGGGAGCGCGCGCTCGGGGGCCAGTGCGAGGACCTCATCGTCTCGGCCGACGGCTCGCTCGCGGCATTCGTGCGCATGACCCCGGTCGATCCCGCGCAGGTGTGGGTGCTCGACACGGAGAGCGGGGACGCCCGGCCAATCGTCGTGACGACAACTGGCGTGCAGGCCTCCGAGCTCGCGGACCCGGAGCTCGTCCGCATTCCGGCGTCCGACGGCGAGATCCCGGCGTTCGTCTACCGGCCCCGCGAGGCGACCGGCCCCGTGCCCGCCGTGCTGTATCCGCACGGCGGTCCGGAAGGTCAATCGCGCCCGGCGTACAACCACGTGCTCGGCCCTCTGCAGTGCCTGGTCGCGCGCGGCATCGCCGTGGTCGTGCCGAATATCCACGGTTCCACCGGGTACGGACGGTCGTGGCAGTCGGCGATCCACAAGGACTGGGGCGGGATCGACCTCCGGGACCTGCGCGCGGTCTCGGCGTGGATGGCGGGGCGGCCGGAGTTCGACCCGAGCCGCCTCGCGGTGTACGGCGGCTCGTACGGCGGCTTCGCCACGCTGACCTGCGTCACCCGTCTTCCCGACCATTGGCGGTGCGCGGTCGACCTCTTCGGCGTCGCGAACCTCGTGACGATGCTCGAGAATGCGCAGCCCAACTGGAGGCGCTTCAACGCCCGGTGGATCGGCGACCTCGAGCGCGACCGGGAGAAGCTCGTCGATCGGTCGCCCATCACCCGCATCGACGACATCCGCTGCCCGCTCCTGGTGATCCAGGGGGCGAACGACCCGCGCGTGCCGAAGGGCGAGTCCGATCAGGTCGTGGACCGCCTTCGCTCGCTCGGGCGGCGCGTCGAGTACCTCGTGTTCGAGGACGAAGGGCACGGCTTCACCAAGCGCCGCAACCACGACGCGGCGTACGAGAGGATCGTCGAGTTCCTGACGGCCGAGCTCTTGGGATGACGGTCGGTCCAGGGGACGGGTGATGCCGCAGCAGGAGATCGAGATGATCCTCGCGCGGCACCTCGCCAGCTACCTGGCGATGCCGATCTTCCTCGTCGATCCAGCCGGCACCGTCGTCTTCTACAACGAGCCCGCCGAGACGATCCTCGGCAGGCGCTTCTCCGAGACGGGGCCGCTGAGCCTCGAGGAGTGGTCGACAGCGTTCGTCCCCCGCGACGAGCTTGGACGACCGCTCCCGCCGGACGATCTCCCGCTAGTCGTGGCCCTGCGGGACAGGTGCCCGGCGCACAGCACCTTCTGGATCCGCGGTCTCGACGGGGGGACGCACCACATCGAGGTCACCGCCTTCCCGCTAATCGGCGAGGCCGGGCGGTACCAGGGCGCGGTGGCGATCTTCTGGGACATCGATCCAGGCACGCGGACTTGAGGGCGCGCCTCTGGGGCACCCGCGGGTCGCTCGCCGCGCCGGGCCCCGATACCGCCCGCTACGGCGGCAACACGTCCTGCGTGCAGGTCACCGGCTCCGACGGTACCGAGCTCGTCCTTGATGCCGGCAGTGGCGTGCGTCTGCTCGGCGCGGCGCTGCCCAGCACCCTGCGGCGCGTGGACATCCTCATCACGCACCTGCACATGGACCACATCCTCGGCCTCGGGTTCTTCGGACCCCTTCGCAACCCCGGGCTCGAGGCACACATCTGGGGCCCGGCCAGCGCGACTCAGGATCTCCATGCGCGCCTGACCCGCTATCTCTCGCCGCCGCTCTTTCCCGTCCGGCTGCGCGACCTCGAGGCGAAGGTCTCCCTGCACGAGGTGCCCTGCGGCGACTTCAGCGTGGGAGAGTTCCGCATCTCCGCGGCCCTGGTGTGCCACCCGGACCCGACCGTCGGATACCGGGTCACCGGCCCGGGCGGCACGCTCGCGTACCTGCCGGACCACGAGCCGGCGCTGGGCGCGCGCCCGTTCCCGCTCGCCCCCGAATGGACCTCTGGCCACGGACTCGCGAGCGGCGCCGACTTCCTCATCCACGACACGCAGTACACCGAAGAGGAGTACGCGCAGCGCGTCGGGTGGGGTCACAGCTCGGTGCCGCACACCTTCGCGTTCGCGCGGCTGGCGCGCGTGCGCACGCTCGTACCGTTCCACCACGATCCGAGCCACGCCGATGCCGATCTGGACGCCATCTACGCCGACGCGGTCACGAGGCTCCGACCACCGTTCGCCGTGGAGCCCGCGCGGGAGGGCGCTGTCTTCGACCTGGGCTGAGGGTGCCACCGCGTGCCCGGGCGCGCGTCACTTCAATTCGCGCGAAGGATAGGAGCCCTGCGGCTGACGAAGTCAGCGGCTGGGCGACCACCCCTCCGGGCTGGGACCGGACCGCGGTCTGGACCCGGCGTCAGCGCGGCGCGCCCACCTCCCGCCGGCGGACGAAGCGCGACGCGTACAACTGCTCCCCGAGCGAGAGCACCTTGTTGTCCACCCATCCCGTGGCGAGGACCGCGGCCTGCGCCTCTTCCCAGCTCGGCACGCCCGCTCGCTCGAACGACCTCTTCCACACCGCGACCCAGATCGCGCCGGTCGCGTGCGTCACGCGAAGGAGCTCCTTCGCCAGTCCGTCCGCGTCGACGGGCTCGAGGGCGAAACACAGCACCAGGCCGTAGCGGCCCGCGAAGAAGCGGAGGGGGAGCTCGAGTTCGGCCCGGTCGAGGTGTCCAGCGAGGTGCTCGAGCGGGCGGTCGTACACCGCGACGTTCCCGATCCGGAGCGCCGGCATTCCGGCCCTCGCGCCGAGCCGCGGGACGACCTCCTCCGGCGCGCGGAGCCCGCGCGGGCGCGCCACCGCTTGAGTGTAGGAAGGCCCATATCCTTCGGCAGCGTGACCGCCCGGCTCCTCGTGCGCAGCGGCGAGACCGTATCGGAGCGGCCCGCGAGCGAGCTGTCCGAGCTGCGCGACCACCAGTGCTGGCTCGACATCTCGGATCCCGAGGACGAGGACTTCGCGCTCGTCGCGCACGAGCTCGGACTGCATCCGCTCGCGGTCGAGGACGCGAAGCAGGTCCACGAACGGCCGAAGATCGACGAGTACCCCGACCACTACTTCGTCGTCTTCTACGCGGTCGACAAGGAGAAGACCGACGTCGTCCATCTCCACAAGCTCGCCGCGTTCTTCCTGCGCAACGTGCTCGTCACCGTGCACCACGGGGATTGCCGGCCGCGGAAAGATGTGGAGAAGCGCTGGCGCGAAGGTCACATCGCCACCGTCGGCCTTCTGCTGCACGGACTCCTCGACCACGCGGTGGACGAGTACTTCGATGTGGTCGACGACTTCGGCGAACGGGTCGACGCGCTCGAGCGGCTTATCGTCGAGGATCGCACCGGCCGCGGACTACAGGACTCGCTCACCAAGCTCTTCGCGCTGAAGCGCGACCTGCTGCGCCTGCGGAAGGTCGTGGCCCCGGAGCGCGACGTTCTCTCGGTGCTGTCCCGCGGCGACCTCGGCTTCCTGCCGCCGGACGAGCGGGTGTACTTCCAGGACGTGTACGACCACGTCCTCCGCGTCACGGACGAGATCGACACGTTCCGCGACCTCGTGAGCAGCGTGGTCGACGCCGATCTCGCGGCGATCTCTAACCGCCTGAACGAGGTGATGAAGGTCCTCACCTCGCTCGCGACGATCCTGCTGGTGATGACCGTCGTGACCGGCTTCTTCGGCCAGAACTTCACGACGATCATCCCCTACGAGTCGGTCGTGCTCTTCTGGGGCTCGATCGCCTTCATGATCGTCTCCGGGCTTCTGCTCGCCGTGTATTTCCGCCGCAAGGGATGGCTGTAGCCCGGGTGCGGACGGTGCCGCGGGCCTTCCGATACACTTTCGGTGCCTTGGCCGCACTCCGCACCCCGGGTGGAGCGCGTTGAACGCGGCGATCCTGGGCCAGGTCGGACTCACCATCGCTGTCCCCATCGCGATCGGCGCCTGGCTCGGCCTGAAGCTCGACGAACGGGCAGGCACCTCGCCCTGGGGGCTCTTGGGTCTGATCTTCGCGGGTATGGTCATCGCCGGCGCTGGCGTCGCGGCCCTGATCAAACGCTATTCGGAGGACAACCCGGTGACACCCTCGACCGAAGGCGCGCGCGAGGCGGGCCGCCGCTGGGAGCGCGAGCTCGCCGAGCAGGAGCGCAAGCGTGAGGAGGAGCGGTAGCGGTGGACTTCCTCTTTCCGCAGGGCTTCAAGTTCCCAGACATCCCACACCAGTTCGCGCTCACCGGGGAGCCGATCCTTTCCATCGGCCCCATCACGTACACGAACGCCCACTTCACGATGCTGATCGTCATCGCTATCCTCGGCTCCCTCGCGTTCGCGGTCAGCCGGAATTTGCGCGAGCAGCCGCGAGGTCTCCAGAACCTCGTCGAGATGCTCGTGCAGGGGCTCGCGGACTTCGTCACCAGCATCGGCGGTCCGAGCGCGGTGCGGTACCTGCCGCTCTTCGGGACGCTGTTCCTCTTCATCGTGTTCGCGAACTGGCTGTCGGTCGTGCCGTTCGTCGGCCAGGTGACGTGGCTGCATTCGCCCACGGCCGACTACCACATCACCTTCGCTTTGGCGCTCGTCTCATGGGTCGCGTACCAGACAGAGGGCTTCCGCCACCTGAAGCTCGACTACATCAAGCGCTGGCTGAACTTCAGCGGCTTCAAGGACGGTCCGTTCATCGGCGGCATCTTCGTGATGGTCGGCCTGATCGAGCTCTTCAGCGAGGTGTTCCGGATGCTCACGCTGACCCTGCGTCTGTGGGGCAACGTCTTCGGCGGCGAGATCATGCTCCTCGTCATGAGCGCGCTGCTGCTCGTGCCGGGGCTCGCGCTGCCGTTCGTCGGCCTCGAGGTCTTCATCGGCCTCGTCCAGGGCCTCGTGTTCGCGCTGCTCGTGCTCATGTACTTCGTCCTCGCGATCGAAAGCCACGACGAAAGCCACGAGGAGGGAGCGGCGACCGACACCGACCGTGTCCCCTCCGAGGAGATGCGCCCTCCGGAGCTCGCGCCCGCACACTAGGTTCGCACGACGGCCCGAAAAGAAGAAGGAGAAAGACATGGAGTTCGCAGGACTTGCCGCCGGCATCGCCGTCGGCTTCGGCGTGCTCGGTCCCGGCCTCGGCATCGGCATCCTGACGGCGAAGTCGTCCGAGGCTATCGGGCGCAACCCCGACGCCGCGGGCGCCATCCGCACGAACATGATCCTCGGTGCGGCGCTCGCAGAAGGCCTCGGGATCCTTTCGTTCGTGCTTGGCATCCTGCTCTGGACGCGGATCGGCTGATGCTCTTCACTCCGCTCGCGCAGGAGGGCGGCGGCCTCACCGTCCAGCCGTACTGGGTGCTCGTCGCGATCGTCCAGTTCGCGCTGCTGTTCTTCCTCCTCCAGCGCTTCCTCTGGGGCCCGGTCATGAAGACGCTCCAGTCGCGGGCCGACCGCATCCGCGAGGGCCTCGAGGCCGCCGACGCGGCGAAGGCCGAGCGCGAGCGCATGACCGCGGAGGTCGAGCGGCTTCTTGGAGACGCGCGCCGCGAGGCGGCCGCGCTGTCGGATCGAGCGACGAAGGCGGCCGAGGCGTCGGCGGCCGAGATGCGCGCGCAGGCCAAGACCGAGGCCGACCGCATCCGCGAGCGCGGCCGCGCCGACGCTCAGCACCTGCACGACCAGGCGCTGGCACAGCTCCGGGGAGAGGTCGCCTCCATGGTCGTCGCCGCCGCGAGCCGCGTGCTCGCCGCCGAGATCGACCCCGCCAAGCATCGCGTGCTCATCGAGCGCTCGCTCGACGACGCCGGCGCTGAGATGGGACGGCTCAGTTGAGCGCGGCCGCATAGCGATGGCGCTCGGCGGATCGGCGGCGCGGCGCTATGCCGAGGCGATGTACGACATCGCGCTCGGCCAGTCCCGCGTGCCCGAATTCCGGTCGTCCCTGAACGCGGTCGCCTTGGGCCTGGCCGGGCGTCCCCTGCGGATGCTGGCGGACCCGAGCGTGCCGGTCGAGCGGCGGCTGGCCGCGGTCAAGGCCGTCGCGGCCCGAGAGGACGCCGCGATCGGCGCGCTGCTGCACCTGCTCGTGCGGCGCGAGCGCGTCGCTCTCGTCCCCGCGATCGCCGCGGCGTTCGGCGACATCATGGACAGGCAGGCCGGAATCGCGAAGGCGAAGATCACGACGGCGGTCGCGCTCGACGAGTCGAGCCGCCAGGGTTTCGTCGAACGCCTCGAGCGGAGCTCTGGCAAGCGCATCGAGGCGACCTTCGTGGTCGACCCGGCGCTGCTCGGCGGCGCGAAGGTCCAGGTCGGCGACCACCTCGTGGACGCCTCGCTGCGCGCCCAGCTGAGCGAGCTCGGGTCGCAGCTCGCATCGTGACGAAGGAGTAGACCGATGGCCACGACCTCTTCCGAGATCACCGACATCATCAAGGCGCAGATCCAGGGCTTCGAGGGCCAGGCCGAGTCGGCCGACGTGGGCACGGTCGTCGAGATCGGGGACGGCATCGCGCGCGTGTACGGCCTCTCGGGCTGCATGGCGGCGGAGCTCCTGGACTTCGGCCACGATGTCTTTGGCCTCGCCTTCAACCTCGAGGAGGACACGGTCAGCGCGATCGTCCTCGGCGAGTACACCGCGATCAAGGAAGGCGACGAGGTGCGGACGACCGGCCGGATCGTGCAGGTGCCGGTGGGCGACGCGCTCGTCGGCCGCGTGGTCGACCCGCTCGGCGTGCCGCTCGACGACAAGGGCCCGGTGGAGACGAAGGACTTCCGGTTCGCGGACGTCGTCGCGCCGGGCGTCATCACGCGAAAGAACGTGGACACGCCGGTGCAGACCGGCATCAAGACCATCGACGCGATGATCCCGATCGGCCGCGGCCAGCGCGAGCTGATCATCGGCGACCGCCAGACCGGCAAGACCGCCGTTGCCATCGACGCGATCATCAACCAGCGCGGCAAGGACCTGACCTGCATCTACGTCGCCATCGGGCAGAAGGAATCGTCCGTCGCGAAGATCGTCGCGACCCTCGAGGAGCATGGCGCGCTCGATCACACGATCGTCGTCGTCGCCGGCGCCTCGGCCCCCGCGACGCTCCAGTACCTGGCTCCGTTCGCGGGCTGCGCGATGGGGGAGTTCTTCCGCGATAACGGCAAGGACGCTCTCGTCGTGTACGACGACCTCTCGAAGCACGCATGGGCCTACCGGCAGGTATCGCTCCTCACGCGGCGCCCGCCGGGCCGCGAGGCGTACCCCGGCGACGTCTTTTACCTTCACAGCCGCCTGCTCGAGCGCGCCGCGCGGCTCAACGACGAGAACGGCGGAGGATCGCTGACCGCGCTGCCGATCATCGAGACGCAGGCGAACGACATCTCCGCGTACATCCCGACGAACGTCATCTCCATCACCGACGGCCAGATCTTTCTCGAGACGGACCTGTTCAACCAGGGTGTGCGGCCGGCGATCAACACCGGCCTGTCGGTCTCGCGGGTCGGAGGCGACGCGCAGATCCGGGCGATGAAGGACGTCGTGAAGAGCCTTCGCCTCGATATCGCGCAGTACCGCGAGCTCGCCGCCTTCGCCCAGTTCGGGTCGGACCTGGACAAGGCGACGCAGTCGCAGCTTCGCCGCGGCGAGCGTGTCACCGAGATCCTGAAGCAGCCGCAGTACCAGCCGGTGGCCGTTGAGAAGGAGGTCGTGATCATCTTCACCGCGACCAACGGCTATCTCGACGACGTCCCGGTCGCGCGGGTCAAGGAGTTCGAGCAGGACCTCTACCGCTTCATCGACGGGCAGCACAAGCAGCTCGGCGAGCGGATCCTCTCGGAGGGAAAGTTCACCAAGGAGATCGAGCAGGAAGTGCGCGCGATGCTCGACGAGTTCAAGAAGGCGCACACATACGCCGACGACGCCGCCGAGAAGCAGGCGAAGAAGGCGGCCGCCCAGACCGTCAAGGCCGACGCCGGCGATGCGGGCAAGGCGGACAAGGCAAGGCGGACAAGGCGGACAAGGCGGGCCCAGGCGCGGATCAAGGCGCGGTGGACGGGGCCGCGGATAAGGCGCCGGGGCACGAGGCGCCGCCGAGCGCTGCCGGAGCGCCGCGAGAAGCCGCTCCCAGGGAACCGACGGCGCCGACCCCGAAGGCCGGCTAGCCAGCGTGCCCAGCGAGCGCGAGCTGCGGCGGCGGGTCTCGAGCGTCCGCAACATCCAGCAGGTCACGCGCGCGATGCAGCTCGTGGCCGCGTCGCGGATGCGCCGCGCGCAGTCGACCGTCCTCGCTTCGCGTCCCTTCGAGGAGAAACTCCGCGCGGTCCTGACGGAGCTCGCGCCCTACGCCGATCCCGAGGCGAACCCGCTCCTTGCGCGGCGCGAGGTGCGGCGCGTCGCGATGATCCTCATCACGTCGGACCGGGGCCTGGTCGGATCGCTCAATGTCAACATGATCCGCGCCGCGATCCGGTTCGCCGAAGCCCAGCCGGCCGCCTCGTACATCGCCGTCGGGCGCAAGGGCATCTCGTCGCTGCGGCGGCTGGGCCGGCCGGTGGTGGCCGAGTTCCAGAACATGCCCGACCGTCCGACCACGGCCGACACGAACGCGATCGCCCGTGGAGCGCTCGACGAGTTCCGGCAGGGCAACGTTGACGAGGTGTACCTCGGCTTCACGCGCTTCGTGAACACGCTGCGCCAGGAGGCGACCATCAGGCGGCTGCTGCCCTTCATCCCCGACGAGGACCGGGGCGACGCGCCGCCGCTCCAGTACCTGTTCGAGCCCGATCCCGAAACGGTCCTGAACGCGATCGTGCCGCGGCTCATCGAGGTCTCGGTGTACCAGGCGGTGCTCGAGTCGATCGCTTCTGAGCAGTCGGCGCGCATGGTGGCGATGCGGAACGCGACCGACGCCGCAGGCGACCTCATCGATGACCTTACGCTTGCGTTCAACAAGGCGAGGCAGTCGCGGATCACGAAAGAGATGCTCGAGATTGCATCCGGCGCGGAAGCGTTGGCAAAGGGGTAGGCGATGGCGGTGGAAACGGCTCCGGCAGGTGAGAAGACCCCGGGAAAGGGCACGCAGGGGACGATCGTGCAGATCATCGGCCCGGTGCTCGACGTGCAGTTCGAGGAGGGGCACCTCCCGGACATCTACGACGCGCTCTCGGTGAAGCGCGACGATGGCAGCGAGGTCATCGCGGAGGTACAGCAGCACCTCGGGAACAGCTGGGTGCGCGCCGTCGCGATGGCCTCGACCGACGGGCTGCGCCGCGGAACGCCCGCCACCGACCTCGAGGGCCCCATCACCGTGCCGGTCGGGCCGAAGACGCTCGGGCGCCTGTTCAACGTCGTCGGCGAGCCGATCGACGGCAAGGGGCCGGTCGAGGCCGAGCGCCGCGATCCGATCCACCGGCTTCCACCGTCCTTCGCCGCCCAGTCGACCCAGGCCGAGATCTTCGAGACCGGCATGAAGGTCGTCGACCTCATCGCCCCGTTCCTCAAGGGAGGCAAGGCCGCCGTGTTCGGCGGCGCGGGCGTGGGCAAGACGATCGTGATCCAGGAGCTCATCCGCAACATCGCCGCGGAGCACGGCGGGTACTCCGTCTTCTGCGGCGTCGGCGAGCGCACGCGCGAGGGGACCCAGCTGCTCGGCGAAATGACGGCGTCGGGCGTCATCGACAAGATGTCCATGGTCTTCGGCCAGATGAACGAGCCACCGGGAGCGCGCCTCCGCGTCGCGCTGACGGGGCTCACGATCGCCGAGTACTTCCGCGACGAGGAGGGGCGCGACCTCCTCATCTTCATCGACAACATCTTCCGCTTCACGCAGGCGGGCTCGGAGGTCTCCGCGCTCCTGGGCCGCATGCCTTCGGCCGTGGGCTACCAGCCGACGCTCGCGACCGAGATGGGCGAGCTCCAGGAGCGGATCACCTCCACGAAGAAGGGCTCGATCACCTCGCTCCAGGCCGTCTACGTGCCCGCCGACGACTACACCGACCCGGCGCCGGCCACGACCTTCGCGCACCTCGACTCGTCCATCCGTCTGGAGCGGCCGCTGACCGAGCTTGGGATCTTCCCCGCGGTGGACCCTCTGACCTCGACGAGCCGCGCGCTCGATGCGCAGATCGTCGGGCAGGACCACTACGACACCGCGCGCGAGGTGCAGCGGGTCCTTCAGCGTTACAAGGACCTCCAGGACATCATCGCGATCCTCGGCGTCGACGAGCTGTCCGACGAGGACAAGCTGCTTGTGGCTCGCGCGCGGAAGCTACAGCGGTTCCTCGGGCAGCCGATGTTCGTCGCGGAGCAATTCACGGGAGTGTCCGGCGTGTACGTGCCCGTCAACGAGACGGTGCGCTCGTTCCGCGAGGTGCTCGACGGCAAGCACGACGACCTGCCCGAACAGGCCTTCTTCAACGTCGGCACGATCGAGTCCGCCCGCGAGAAGGGCGAGCGCATGGCGAAGGAGGGTTAGACATCCCCCTTCGCCTGGAGGTCCTGACGCCCGAGGGCAGCATCCTCGATGAGGACGTCGACATGGTGATCGCCCCCGGCAGCGAGGGCGAGCTCGGCATCCTGCCGCACCACGCGCCGCTCCTCACCGCGCTGGGACGCGGCGAGCTGCGCGTCAAGCAGGGCGGCAGCGAGGAGGCGCTCGCGGTGTTCGGAGGGTTCATGGACGTGCGCGGCGACAGGGTGATCGTGCTCACCGACGCCGCGGAGCGCGCCGAGGAGATCGACGAGCAGCGCGCGCAGGCCGCGCGCGACCAGGCGCACCAGGCGCTCCAGACCGCGCAGTCCACCGCCGACGAGCAGCGCGCGCGCGCCGCGCTGCAGCGTGCGATGGTCCGGCTCCGGGTCAGCGAGAGGCGCCGCCGCAGGCCACGCTGATGGCGCGAAGCCTGTCGGTGCCCGGCCCGTTTGACGAGGCGGCAGGCCGATAGGCAACACAATGGCGGGTATGCGGTCGGCAGGAACCCCTTCCCGCGTCCTCGCGCTACTCCTGTTGGCCGCCCTGGTCTCCTCGTCGTGCGCGATCCTCGGCGCGGCGAGCGTCGCCGCTCCCGACGCGCCGGCGGCCGGGCCGCTTGCCGACGGCTCTGCGGTGGAGCAGTCGCCCGTGGCCCAGGCCCTGCCCACGGTCGTCCCTCTTCCCGCGCCGGTCTACCGCACGCTGCGGGTCTTCGTCGCGTCGGAGACGCTCCAGCAGGTCGTCGTGCTCGACGGGGCGCCGGGGAAAGACTTCGCCATCGTTGCGCGCATCGCCGTCGGCGCTCTGCCTCACCAGATGGCGGTCTCGCCCGACGGGCGCTGGGTCGCGGTGAACAACCGCGCCGGCGAATCGACCTCGATCATCGACCCGGTCACGATGAAGGAGGTCGCGAGGCTGCGCGTCGGCAAGTCACCGCACGGCATCGCGTGGTCGGCCGACGGAAGGACGCTGTTCGTGGCCCACGAACGCGAGACGTACATCGCGCGGTTCGAAGCGGGTACCTGGAAGCCCCTGACGCCGCTCGTCGTCGGCGTGCCCCAGCACGTGCTGACGATCGCCTCGAGCCGGCCGAACGAGATGCTGTTCACGGTCACCAACGCGGGCGTCCCCGACCACCTGCGCGCCGTGGACCTGACCACGGGCCAGGTGACGGTCTTCAAGGTGCAGGACGTCCACGACGCGTACTACACGCCCGACCAGACCGAGATCTGGTCGTCATCGTCCGGCTTCATCGGAAAACCCTCGGACCGCATGGTGATCTACGACCCCGCCACCAGGGCGATCAAGGCGGAGATCCATCTCGGCCCCGGCCGCTATCCGTTCCACACCATGAAGGAGGACCAGGACGGGGCGTTCTTCCTCGCGGACAAGTCGATCATGCTGCTCTCGGACCACGCCGGGCCGTCGCTGCTGTGGGTGGACTGGAAGGCGCGCTCGATCGTCGGGGAAACGCGCCTCGGCCAGCAGCCCTTCCATACGACCTACGATCCCGAGGGCGCCCGCCTTCTGACGACGACGAATGTCGACGGCATGGTGAACGTGATCAGCGTCGCGACGCGGCAGGTCGTGCAGAAGGTCGCGGTCCCGTTCCCGCACGGGATAGTCTCGATCGGGATCCCCTGACCGTCGCGTAGGCTTGCCCCGGTGTTCCTGCGCCTCCTTGCGCCCGTCTTCAACCGCTTCCCGGTCCGCTGGCAGCGTCGCGTCCTCACCGCCGCGCACACGCGCTTCTTGGTCGGCGTCATGGGCATCGGCGTGGCGCGCGATGGCCGCGTGATGGTGGCCGAGCATCGGTTCGGCGCGCCGCGCTGGCGCTTCCTCGGTGGTTTCCTTGGCGCGGGCGAGCGGCCGGAGGACGCGCTCGCGCGCGAGGTGCGCCAGGAGACCGGCATCGAGATCGAGGTCGGCCCGATCCTCGCGGCCGTTCCGGGCCATCGCTGGCGCCTCGTGCAGCTCGTCTACGCCTACCGGCCTCTGTCCGGCGAATTCACCCCGTCGGGCGAGGTGAAGGACCTGCGCACGTTCGCGCCCGACGAGCTCCCATCCGTGCGCGCCGATCAGCGCGGGCTGATCGAGCGCCACTGGCGCGAAGCCGTGGAGTGGGCGCGCTCGCGATGACCGCGCGCACCGACCTTCCCGGCGGAACGCTCACGTTCCTGTTCACCGACATCGAAGGCTCCACGCAGCTGGCGCGCGCCCTCGGAACGGGGCGCTGGAACGGCGTCCTCGCGGACCACGGCCGCATCCTCCGCCGCGCGGTCGAAGGGAACGGCGGGATCATCGTGCGGGTCGAAGGCGACTCCTTCTTCGCGGTCTTCACCGGCCCCGCGGCGGGCGTCGCCGCGGCGGTGGACGCCCAGCGCGCCATCGCGGCGCACCCCTGGCCGAAGGACGCGGCCGTGCGCGTGCGCATGGGTCTCCACACCGGCGAAGCGCAGGTGGCGTCGGCCGACACGGGGGCCGACTACGTCGGCTTCGAGGTGCACCGGGCCGCGCGGATCGCGGCCGCGCCGCACGGCGGGCAGACGGTCATCTCCGAAACCACGTCGGCGCTCGTCGCCGACGACCTGCCGTCTCGGGTGACCGTCCGCGACATGGGCCGACACCACCTGAAAGACCTGCGGACCGAACGCCTCTTCCAGCTCGACATCGCGGGCCTGGCGAGCGACTTTCCTCCGCTTCGGACGCTGGATCGCACGCCCAACAACCTCCCTGCGCAGCTGACGACGTTCGTCGGCCGTGAGCGCGAGATGGCGCGCCTCGCGGAGCTGCTTCGCACGCGGCGCCTCGTGACGCTCACCGGGCCCGGCGGCACTGGCAAGAGCCGCCTCGCGTTCCAGGCCGCGGCCGACGCGAGCACGGACTTTCCCGATGGGGTCTTCTTCGTGCCGCTGAGCGCGGTGACGGAGCCCGCCCTCGTGCCATCAGCGATCATCGCGTCTCTGCGGCTGTCAGCGACGGGGGAGCGTCCGCTGCTGGAGATCCTGGCCGATCATCTCGCCGAGCGGTCGACGCTCCTGGTCCTCGACAACTTCGAGCACCTCACGCCGGCTGCGACCGTGGTGACGGACGTGCTCGCGCGCTGTTCACGGGTGAAGGCGCTCGTGACGAGCCGCGCCCCGCTCATGGTGTCGGGGGAGCAGGAGTTCCCCGTGCCACCGCTCGATGTTCCAGACGAGGGGGCGCCCCGCTCGCCCGAGGCGGTTTGCCGGTACGAGGCTGTACGGCTCTTCGTCGAGCGCGCCGTTGCGGCGCGTCCCGACTTTGCCATCACGACCGAGAACGCCTCCGCGGTGACGGAGATCTGCGTTCGTCTCGACGGGCTGCCTCTGGCCATCGAGCTGGCCGCCGCGCGGGTCAGAGTCCTCTCGCCGAAGGCGATGCTTCCGCGGCTCGAGCGTGGGCTCGCGCTCCTCGCCGATGGGGCCCGCGACCTGCCGGCGCGCCAGCGGACGCTGCGGGGCACGATCGCATGGAGCTACGAAATGCTCGGCGACGATGCGAAGAGGCTCTTCGCGACGTTCTCCGTCTTCTCAGGAGGTGCGTCGCTCCCGCAGGCCGAAGCCGTCTGCGGCGCGCCCGGGGGCGAGGAAGTGTTCGACGGCCTGGCGAGGCTCGCCTCCGTGAGCCTGCTCCGCCAACGCGAGGCCGAGGGCGAGCCGCGCTTCGTGATGCTCCAGACGATCCGCGAATTCGCGGGGGAGCAGTTGCGCTCGAGCGGCGGGTACGACGCCGCGCGCCGCCGGCACGCGGAGGCGTTCCGCGACCTTGCCGAGACCGCAGCGGCCGACGTCCTGGGTCCGCGCGAGCGCGAGCTCCTCGACGAGTTCGAGCGCGAGCACGACAACCTGCGGGCGGCGCTGTCGTGGTCGGTCGCGGCAGGCGAAACGGCGACCGCGCTGCGGCTGCTCGCCGGTCTCTGGCGCTTCTGGCAGATGCGCGGCCACCTGCACGAGGCGCAGGAGAGCGCCGGGCGTGTGCTCGCCCTTCCGTGGGTCGAAGCGGATCGGATCGCGAGGATCCGCGGTGTGGCCGCGGCCGGAGGGATCGCCTACTGGCAGGCGCATCTCGAGGAAGCGGGGCGCCTGTACGTCGAGGCGCTCGACCTCGCGCGCCAGAGCGGCGATCCCGCCCTGATCGCCGAGACGACCTACGACCTGGCCTTCGTGTTCACCATGAAACGCTCCGAACCGGAAAAGGCTGGCGCGCTGCTGACCGAGGCGCAGGCCCTCTATGCGCAGGTCGGAAACAGCGCGGGTGTCGCGCGTGCCCGGTTCGGCGAGGCGATCGTCCTTTCGCAGATGGGCGACTGGGCGTCGGCCGAGCGCGCCGCCCACGATGCGCTCGTCGAGTTCCGCCGCCTGCGCGAGACATTCCTGATCGGCTGGGCGCAGAGCGTCGTCGGCATCTGCGCCGTCGGTCTGGGCAAATTCGGGGAGGCGCGCGAGGCGTTCGCGGAGAGTTTGCGGACGCGGGCCGGCACGAGAGATCTGTCCTCGATCGCGATCGAGCTGTACTGCTTCGGGATCCTCGCCAAGGCCGAGGGCAGGCGCGAACGCGCGGCGCGGCTCGTCGGCGCCGCGGCCGCCCTCGGGCTCGCGAGCGGCACCGCGATCATGCCGATGCTCTACGCGTCCGGTGACCTGCCGCTCCCGCTCGAGCACCCGGCGGATGCGCAGGAGGGGGCGGCGTGGGACGCCGGCGCCGCGATGCCGCTCGCCGACGCGATCGCCTACGCGCTGGAGGCATGATGGCCGGGCGCGCGCGCCAGTAGAGATCGCTCGCTACTCGGGTGGGCGCTCCGCCGATCCGAGCGCCGTCAGCTGCTCCCGGATCTGGCCGAGGTGCTCGTACTCGTGTTCGAGCATGCGGCGCATCACCTTCCGCGTGCTCCAGCGGCGTCCGTCGATCGTGTGGTCGAGCGAGGTGTCCTCGGGCTCCATGACGCTGAAGCGCTGGAAGGCCATGCGGTGGACCGCCTGGAGCGTCGCGAATTCGGGATCGGGCCACTTCTCCAGGCGCGACAGGAGGCGCACCTCGGTCAGCGCGACGTGCTCGAGCGTCTCACGGATGCTCCACGCGTCCGGAGTCACGCGCAGCTCGATCTCGTCGGACGAAAGTCCGCGGACGAGCGCCAGCAGCGCCGCGCGCGACGCCTCGAAGCGGTGCAGGAAGTCGCGCAGCTCGTGCTCCTGCATCGCCTGAAAATCTTCGGGGAAGGTGAAGGGCACGTCCGCATCCTTGACCTCGAACGTGCGCGGATCGAGGTCCCTCCAGTGGTCCGTCGAGACGCCGCGCGAGCCGAGCAGCTCGAGGTAGTCGGCGAACGCGATGCGCACCCGTTCCACGGCGTCGTCACGCGTCGCGCCGCGCGCGAGGCAGCCGGGCAGCTCGAGGACGTCGGCGAGGAAGCCGCCCTGGGGGGACGCCTGCACGTAAATCGTCCCTACCCGCGGACCCGCTGAAGCGACGGGGTCGCTCACGCGCGCACCAGGACCTTGTCGGCGCAGTCCGACCGCACGTCGTGCTCCTCCCCGGCCACGCGCAGCCGGAGTCGTCCGTCGCGCCGTTCGATCATCCTCAGCTCCACCCCCGGCCGCATGCCCTCCCCGTCGAGGTATTCGAGGAATCCCGGCTCGTGCTCGAACTGGTCCGGGATACGTTCGATCGTCGCGTCCTCGCCCGGCGCGACGCTGCCGAGGGTGCGCGTCGGCGTGGCGGCGACCCCGGGCATGGGGTTGCCGTGCGGGCACGCCTGTGGATCGCCGAGCGCACGGCGGAGCCGCTCCTCCATCTCGGGCGTGAGCGCATGCTCGATGCGTTCGGCCTCTTCGTGTGTCTGCCACCAGGGGTATCCGAGGATGTCCACGAGAAACCGCTCGGAGAGCCGGTGCCGCCGCACGATGGACTCGGCCGCGGTCCGCCCGTCCTTGGTAAGATGCACGACTTTATGATCGTCGAAGACGATCAAGCCATCGCGCTCGAGCCGGTGCAGCATCTCGGAGACGGCGGGCGGCGAGACGCGCAGGAACTCCGCCAGGCGCGCCGCGATCGCGCTGCCGGTCTCGTCAGCCAGCGTGTAGATGGCCTGGAGATATTCCTCGCTCGCCGAAGAGTTCATCGGACCTCGATTTTCAAGTAACGCCGTGGGAATTTGTTAGGCTCGCCTAAGTCGAGTCCCCGCGCCCAGGAGGGCCGTGTCCGCCGCTGACATTAGCGCACTGCTGATCGCGCTCCGCGAGGGCGTCGAGATGACCCTCATCGTCGGGATCGTGCTCGCGTACCTCTCGCAGGTGGGGGCGCGTGGCGCGCACCGGTGGGTTTGGGCGGGGGTCGCGGCTGCGGCCGCGGTGAGCCTCGCGGCGCTCGGCCTGTTGAACGCGCTCGACGCGGAATTCGAGGGCGCCACCGAGCAGCTCTTCGAGGGCAGCGCGCTTCTCCTGGCCGCGGCCTTCCTCACCTGGATGATCTTCTGGATGCTCCAGCGCGCGCGATACATGAAGGCGGAGCTCCAAAGCGGCGTGCGTGACGTGCTCGGGCGGCGCGGCGCGGGCATGGGCATGCTCGCCCTCGCGTTCTTCACCGTCCTGCGCGAGGGCGTGGAAACCGCGCTCCTGCTGTTCGCCGCGCCCGGTCAGGGAAAGCTCCTCGGAACGCTCGCCGGGTTCGCGACCGCGATCGCCATCGGCGTACTCATCTACGTCTACGGCCGGCGCATCGACCTCGGGGCCTTCTTCAGGGTCACCGGTGCGTTACTCATCGTCTTCGCCGCGGGGCTCGTCATGCACGGGGTGCACGAGTTCGTGGAAGCCGGGGTTCTGCCTGGCGGGCCCGTCGTTTGGGAGCTCGGCGGTGTGTTGCCGGACGGCGAGGGCTTCGGCAGCGTCCTGCGGTCCCTGCTCGGGTATTCCGATCGCGCTTCGCTCGGCGAGGTCGTCGCCTACGTCGGGTACTACGTAATGGCGCAGGTCCTCTCGCGCACCCGGATCATCGGGAAAGAGGCTCCACGGGCGAGTGAGGCGCGTTCGGCCTGAGGGCCGCCACTACACTGCGTTCCTCCGCGACCGCTTCCCCGGCGAAGAGAGGAGAGAACGCTCGCTCGTGCTCGCACGCCAGATCGGCATCGACCTCGGCACCGCCAACGTCATCGTGTACGTGCGCGGCAGGGGGATCGTCCTGAGCGAGCCCTCGGTCGTCGCGCTCGTGCGCGACGAGCCTTCCGCGCGCCCGAGGATCGTCGCCGTGGGAGAAGAAGCGCGTCTCATGATCGGGCGGACCCCGGGCGGCATCACAGCCCTTCGGCCCATGCGCGACGGCGTGATCGCGGACTACGTGATCACCGAACACATGCTGCGGCACTTCATCGACAGGGTGAGCGGCCGCATCCGGCTGTTCCACCCCGAGCTGATGATCTGCGTCCCCTCGGGCGTCACGAGCGTCGAGCGGCGCGCCGTCAAGGACGCCGCGCTCCGCGCGGGCGCGCGTGAGGCATATCTCATCGAGGAGCCGCTGGCCGCGGCGATCGGCGCGAACCTCGCGATCTCCGGCCCGAGCGGCAACCTCATCATCGACATCGGCGGGGGCACCGCCGAGATCGCGGTCATTTCGCTCGGCGGCGTCGTCGTTTCGCGCAGCGTCCGCGCCGCGGGCAATAAGCTCGACGACGCGATCGCGAGCTTCGTGCGCAAGCGCTACAACCTGCTGATCGGCGAGCGCACGGCGGAGGACATCAAGATCCAGATCGGGTCGGCGATTCCGCTCGACCCCGAGCTCACGATGGAGGTCCGGGGACGTGACCTCATCGCCGGTCTCCCGCGCACGATCACGATCCGCAGCAACGAGGTGAGCGAGGCCATGGAGCCAGTCCTCGGGCAGATCGTCGGCGCGGTGAAGGCGGTCCTCGAGGAGACGCCGCCCGAGCTCGGCTCCGACGTGATCGACAAGGGGATGGTGCTCTCCGGCGGGGGCGCGCTCTTGCGCAACATGGACCGGCTGCTGACCCAGGTCACGGGCGTCGCGTGCTACGCGGCGGACAATCCGCTCTACTGCGTCGCGAAGGGCACCGGGCTGGCGCTGGAGCATTTCGAGTTCTTCAAAAAGAGCCTCGTACCGGTCCACTGATCGATGCGGCCCCGCGTCGACGTCCTCGGCGTCGGCTTCGATCGCGTGCGCGCCTCGGAAGCGGTGGAACTGGTCGTCGGCCGCCTCGCCGGGGGGCAACGGTCGTTCGTCGTGACGGCCAATCCCGAGTTCGTGATGCTGGCGCGCCGGGAGCCCGACGTGGCGGCGATCGCGCGCTCCGCCGACCTCGTCGTCGCCGACGGCACCGGCGTGCTTGTCGCGTCGCGCCTCCTCGGCGATCCGCTGCCCGGACGCGTGCCCGGACGCGTGCTGGTCGATGCGCTCATGGAGCGGCTTGTCCCACTGGGCTCCCGGGTCTTCCTGCTCGGCGCTGGGCCCGGGGTCGCCGAACGCGCCGCGTCGCGGTTGCAGGCGCGGCATCCCGGGCTGCGCGTCTCCGGAGCGGCCGCCGGGTCGCCGCATCCCGCCGACGACGAGAGGACCCGCGCACGCGTCGCGGCGGCGGCGCCCGCGGTGCTGCTCGTCGCCTACGGAATGCCCAAGCAGGAGCGCTGGATCGCGCGGAACGTCCCCGCTCTGCCGTCGGTGCGTCTGGCGGTCGGCGTAGGCGGGGTATTCGATCAGGTCGCTGGGATCGCGACCGTCGCGCCGCCTCTCGTCCACCGCGCGGGGCTTGAGTGGCTCTGGCGTCTCGCCCGCGAACCGCGGCGCTGGCGGCGCCAGCGCGTGCTTCCGCTCTTCGTTCTCCTCGTCCTGCTGCGGCGCGCGCGCCGATGAACGTCGCGCTCGCGCATGAATACTTCTCGGTGCACGGTGGAGCGGAGGCGGTCGTCGACACGTTGCACGCGCTCTGGCCCGCGGCGCCGGTGTACACGTTCTTCCACGACCGCTCGCGCTACGGCGCGCTGCCAGGATGGGACATCAGGCCGTCGTACCTCCAGCGCCTTCCGCTGCGCGGCGGAGCGCACCGCCTGCTGCTGCCGCTCTACCCCGGGGCGGCGGCCGGCCTACGGGTGTCCGCGGACACCGACGTGCTTCTGACGTCGACCAGCGGCTTCATCAAGGGCCTGTCCATGGCCGAGCGCACCGCGCACGTCGCCTACTGCCACTCACCGACGCGCTACCTCTGGGACTGGAGCGACGAGTACGTCCGCGAGGAGGTGCCTCTGCCTCTGCGGCCCGCCGTGCGCGACATGATCCGCCGCTTGCGCCCGAAGGACCTCGCCTTCGCGCGCCGCGTTGACCGCTGGCTCGCGAATTCGCACGCCGTCCGCGACCGCATCGCCCGCTACTACGGTGCGGAGGCGGAGGTCGTGCATCCGCCCGTCGACGTCGACTCCTTCCGGCCGGCCGCGGAACGGGGCGACTTCTGGCTCTTCGTAGGGCGGCTCGTGCGCTACAAGCGCGCGGACCTCGCCATCCGAGCGTTCAACGAGGTCGGGATGCGCCTCTTGATCGTGGGCGAGGGACGCGAGCGCGGCGCGCTCGAGCGCATCGCCAGGGACAACGTGACTTTTTCCGGCCGAGTGAGCGAGGCGACGAAACGGGAGCTGCTCGGCGCGGCGCGCGGGCTGGTGTTCCCCGCCGAGGACGATTTCGGCATCGTCTGCGCCGAAGCGCTCGCCTCGGGCGCGCCCGTGGTGGCGCTCCGGGCCGGAGGAGCGCCGGAGATCGTGCGGGACGGCATCGACGGCGCGCTTGTCGATGACGCGGCGCCCGAAGCGTTCGCGGAGAAGGTGCGCGGAGTCGAGCGCGCGTCGTTCTCCGCCGCCGCGCTGCGCGAGTCGGCACGGCGATTCGATATGTCACGATTCCGCGAGCGCGTCGCCGCGATCGTCGCCGAGGCGGGCAAGAAAGGACGGGCATGACGGCAGAGCGCCGGCTGCGCCTCGACGCGCACACGCACTGCGAACACTCGCCCGATAGCCGCACCCCCGTCGCCGTGCAGGCGAAGGCCATGAAGGACGTGGGCCTCGACGTCGTCTGCGCGACCGACCACAACACCATCGAAGGGGCGCTGCGGCTGCGCGAGCTCGCGGACGGGTTCACCGTGATCGTTGGCGAGGAGGTGAGCTCCCGCGACGGCGAGATCATCGGGCTCTTCCTCGAGCGCGCCATCCCGCGCGGCCTCTCGGCCGAGGAGACGATCGCGCGGATAAAGGACCAGGGTGGCATCGTGTCGATCCCACACCCGTTCAGTCACAACCGCATCTACCGGATCAAACACGAAGCTCTCGCCCGTGTGGTCCGTGACGTCGACACCATCGAGGTCTTCAACGCGCGTGAGGCCTTCGCCGGCGACAACCGGCGCGCGGCCGCGTTCGCGGCTGAGCATCGCCTTGCCGGCATCGTCGGCAGCGATGCTCACCGGCCGTGGGAGCTCGGTCGCGCGTACCTCGAGGTCGATCCGTTCACCGGTCGCGACGACTTCGTCGAGGCGGTGCGCAAAGGCAGGGTCCACGGACGCCTGGCGGGTCACGCGATCCACTTCTCCACTCGGTACGACAAGCTGCGGAAATGGCTCGACCGACTCCGGCCGAAGACGACAGCCTCATAGGACCGGCGCCCTCGCACGTCGAGGACTCCACGATCGAGGCGCTGGCCGACCAGGCCGAGCACACCGACGACGTCGCCGTCCGGCGACAGCTCTTCGGGTGGCGCGAAGCGGTGTCGACGCTCATCCCGATCGTGCTGCTGGTACTGGTCGCGCGGAACATCAATTGGGCCGAGGTGCTCGCCACCATCGGCCGCGCCGCGCCGCTGCCGCTTGTCGGCGCTCTGGCGGTGTATTACGCCACGTTCCCGCTCCGCTCGTGGAGGTGGGCGCGGCTGCTGCGCGAGGGCGGCGCGAGCGTGCGCGGACGGGATCTGCTTCAGATCCTCTTCCTTGGATGGTTCGTGAACTGCCTCGTGCCTGCGAAGCTCGGAGATCTGTATCGCTCGTATCTCGTGCGGCAGCGATTTGGGATCTCCATGTCACGCACCGTGGGCGTCGTGGTGGCCGAGCGCCTTCTCGACCTCATCGCCGTCTTCGGTTTCCTCGTCATCGGCGGCTACATCGCCTTCGGACGCACGGTGCTACCAGACCTCCGCCTGGTGTATGTCTCGGGCGCCGTGCTGGCGATCCTCATCGCGCTCGGTACGGTTGGCCTTTACGTCGTGGCCCCGCGCATCGCGCGCTTCTTTCCCCAGAACGTCCGACGGATAGGCCGCCTCTTCCGTGAGGGAGTGCTGCACAGCTTCCGCGCTCTGCCCGAAGTAGGCCCCCTCACTCTGATCATCTGGCTCGCGGAAGCGGGGCGACTCGCGCTGGTGCTCGCGGCGCTCGGCCTCGAGCTGCCGTTGTCCGGGGTGGTCTTCGTCGCTGTGGCGTCCTCGCTGCTGACGACGATCCCGCTCACCCCGGCCGGATTCGGCTTCGTCGAGATCGCCATGGTGTACGTGCTCACGACAGGTTTCGGCATGTCCCAGCACAACGGCGTGGCGGTGGCCGTCCTTGACCGCGCCGTCAGTGTCTTCTCCGTGATCGTCATAGGCGGCGTCGTGTACGCGCGCACCCACCGCGCCCAGCGCATCGGAAGCCGCTGAGTGGCAGAACAGCCGTAACCACAAGAGCGCCGATGGTGGCGCTGCTCGCCGTGTCGCTCGCCGCTCTTGCCGTACGCCTGGTCTCTGCCGCGCTCGTCGTGGTTCAGCCCGGCTACACCGATGCGTACTACTACGTCGATACGGCGGCACGGCTCGCGCGCGGCGAAGGGCTGACCGTTGACTTCGTCTGGAATTTCCTCGAAGCGCCGCATCTCGAGGCGCTGCCAGTCCCGAGTCACCGTTTCTGGATGCCGCTGTCGACAGCGCTGCAGGCCGGCGGGATCGTTGCGTTGGGCGGCTGGGTCGGGGCGTTCCGCGGGGCCCAGTCCGCCGTCATCGCCTTGGCTGCGGCCCTCCCGGCGGCCGGGTACGCGTCGGCGCGAGCCCTCGGCGTCGCTGCACGTCCGTCATGCGTGGCCGCGGCGCTGGTCGGTCTGGGAGGTGTCTTCGCGCCGGCGTGGGTGGCGCTCGATTCGTTCGCCCCGGCCGCGCTTCTGGGCACGGGGTTCTTCCTTCTTTACGCGCGCGCCGCGCGGGGCGATGTGCCTGCCGGGCTCGCGGCCGGGGTGACGGTCGGATTGCTGTTCCTCGCGCGCGCCGAGGGCGCGCTCTTCGGTCTTGCGATCCTGGCGCTCGCGCGACGCGGGCGTTCCCGTCCGGCGGGGATGGCCGGTGCGGCCGCCGCGCTGGCCATCGGATCCGCTTGGCTCGTGCGCGACCTCTCCCTGCAGCCGGCCGTCGACCTCCTCTCTCGAAGCGTGCTGCTTGTCCACTACGAACAGTTCTTCGCCCTCACGCCCCCCAGCCCGCAGGAGTTCCTCGCCGCGTGGCCGGTCGTCCTGGAAGCGAAGGCGCAGGCTCTCGCGTCGAACGCCTTCGTCGCGCTCCTGGCGTTCATGGTCATCCTCGTCCCGCCGATCGCCGGCGGGGTGCGCGCGGCTTTCGCGCGGCCCGAGGTCCGGGCCTGGGCCGGAATGCTCCTGCTCGTCTATCTGGCGCAGAGTTTGGCGTGGACGCTCCACTCCACCCGGGGATCGTTCTTCCACTCCCTCTCGGCATTCCTTCCATTCGGGGTCGCGCTCGCTGTCCACGGCGGTGAGGAATGGTTCAGGCGCCGGGTCCCCGCATTCCGCGCCGCGCTGGCGTTGGCGACCGTCGCGGGCGCGGCGTACATCTCGTACACGGCCCTCACCGAGTGGGACACGGCCTTCAACGTCCCCTACCGGTCGCGCGCTGCCGCGATCGATGCGATCCCCGCCGGCGAGCCCTTCATGGCGGTCGATGCCGCGGCATGGCGATGGATCAGCGGCCGCGGGGAGGTGTTCGTCACGCCGACGACGGTCGCCGAGGCCAGATGTGTCGCGGCCCGTTACGGCGTCGGCTCGATCGTCCTCGAGCCGACGCGCTTCGCCGCGTTCGACGCGCTGTACCGTCGCGCCGGCGGCGAATACTGGCTATCTGCTCCGATCGAGCGCGGAGACGTCGTGATCTACCGCGTCGACGATCCCCTGGCTCCTTCGTGTGCCGCCTCCCCGTGAGGCGCATGCGCCCGCACGCTCTCCCTCTTTCGATGGCCGCCTGCGCCTTCATCCTCGCGGTGGGCCTGCCATCGGCCGACCCGGACACCTACTGGCATCTCGCTTCGGGACGCTGGATGGTCGAGCACCACGCCATCCTCGACCGCGATCTGTTCTCGAGCACCGCGCCCGGGCAGCCGTACAGCGTCGGGGAGTGGCTCGGCGAGGTCGTCCTGTACCTCGCGTACGCGGCGGGGGGCTGGAGCGGACTCGCGGTGCTTCGCGCCGTCTGCGTCGCCGCCGCCGCGTTCTTCGTGACCCGCCTGGCCCTTCGGGCGACGCATTCGGGCGTCATCGCCGTCGCGCTGTCTGCTGCGGCCCTGGTGCTGTCGAAGATCACCTGGGGAGATCGGCCGCAGCTCTTCACGCTCGCGCTGTTCCCGATCGCTCTCGAGCTGCTGGTCATCGCCCGCGAGCGCGCGTCGCTCGGCCGTCCGCGCATCCTCATGGCGCTGCCGCCGTTGGTCATGGTCTGGGCCAACCTGCACGGGGGTTACGCGCTCGGCCTCTTTCTGGCAGCCGCGTTCGCGATCGAGGCTGTCGTTGCCCGGCGCAGTGCGTGGGCCTTCGTCGCCGCCGCCGCCGGCGCGCTCGCGCTCAGCTTCCTGGATCCCGGTGCGCTCGGTATCGGCGCCGCGGTCGCCCACGTCAGCGCGCCACCGCGTGTCATCGCCGAGGAGACCCCGCCCGATGTCCTGACGCCGGCAGGCGCGGTCTTCGCGCTGTTCGCCGTCGGCGTGCTCGTGGCGGCGCTGCTCCGTGGCGGCACGCTGCTCGACGCGCTGCTGCTCGTGCCGCTCCTGTGGCTCGCACTGTCCGCGCAGCGCCATCTTCCGTTCTTCGCTTTCGCGGCCGTGCCGTTCCTCGCGCGCTCGCCCTGGGCGCGGGACCCGCTCGCGCGCATCCGCGTCCCGGACGCCGTGGCCGCGGGCGTCGCGCTGGCGCTGGTGGCCGGGGCGGCGGCGTCCGCCCGCGACGCGCCGTCAGCACCCGACGATTCGCGGTATCCGGTCGGCGCGATAGCGGCGCTGCGATCCTCGAGCGGGGTGCTCCTGAACGAGTACGACTGGGGCGGATTCCTCATCTGGCGCGTCCCCGAGCGCGGGGTCTTCATCGACGGCCGTCTCTTCCTATTCCTGCCGGAGGTGCTCGACGACTACCTCGTTGCCGTCGAGGTGCGCCCCCGTTGGCGCGAGGCCCTCGATCGCCGCCAGGTCAGCCAGGTGCTGATCGATCCGCGCCATCCGCTCGCCGAAGCGCTGCGCGACCAGGGCTGGTCCGTCGTGGCGTCAGGCCAACGCTTCATCCTCCTCGGCCGCCCGCGGTGACCGAGCCGCGCCGGCAGAGCATCTCCTTCGGCGTGCCGCTGGTCGTCGGCGCGCTTTTCGCCGCGTCATCCGCCCCGTTCGGGGCAAGTGATCCGGATCTGTTCTGGCACCTCGCGACCGCACGGGAGACGCTCGCGCGCGGCCTGGTCCGCATCGACGTCTTCTCGTGGACCGTCGCCGGGTCGCCGCTGCCCGCCGACCAGTGGCTCGGGCAGCTGGCGTGGTACGCGGCATACGTCGCGGGCGAATGGCGAGGGGTGGTCGGGCTGCGCACGATCGGTGTCGCGATCCTGGTCGCCCTGATCGTCGCCCACGCGCTGCTCGCCAGACCTCGCGGCCCGCTGGTGGCGGCGCTCGCCGCCATCCCGGGGATCCTTCTGTCGCGCTTCTCGTGGACCGAACGGCCCGAGCTGTTCGGGACGATCCTCTTCGCCGGGACGCTCGTCCTGCTGCGCGCCGGACGCTCGAGCAGCGACCGCGCGCTGTACGCGGTCCCTGCGGCGGTCCTCCTCTGGGCGAACGTCCACGGCTCGTATGCGCTCGGCGCGGTGGTCGTCGTCGCCACGTGCGCTGAGGGCGCCTGGAGCGAGAGGGGGCGCGCGCGCACGTACGCGCTGGCTGGAGCGCTGACGCTCGCGGCCACCTTCGCGACCCCCGCGCTCGCCGCGACCTGGGCGAACCCGGGCCTCCACCTCCTGCATCCGCCACGCGACATCCAGGAGTGGGCGGTCCCCGACGTGCGGACCGCTGCCGGCGCGCTGTACGCGCTGACGCTCGCGCTCGTGCTCGGATGCGCGGTGCTAGTGCGCCCGGTCGGGCTGCGCGAGGCCGTCACCCTGGCACCCATCGCGCTCCTTTCGCTGACCGCCGCCCGGCACATGCAGCTGTTCGCGATCGCCGCCGCTCCGTACCTCGCCGGGGCGGCCCCCGACGCCTGGCGCTCCCTGCGCGAGGCGGTGAGGCTCGACGTCCCGTTCCCGCGGCTCCCCGCCTCGAGCCCGCCGTCGGCGCGCACCGACGCTCTGGTCGCGGCGGCTGCCGCGCTGCTCATCGCGGGCGCCGTCGCCACCGGGCCGCGCGCGCCCGACCTCATGGCCTTCCCCGTCGCGGCGCTGCCCGACCTACCGTCCGGCCCTGGGCTGCTCAACGCCTACGACTGGGGCGGCTTCCTCGTCTGGTACGCGCCGCGGACGCCGGTGTTCATCGACGGCCGGCTCGTGCCTTACCTCGGCGCGACGCTCGACGACTACAAGACGATCGTCGGCGCGCTCCCCGGGTGGCGCGAGGTGCTCGCGCGGCGGGGCGTGCGCACGCTGCTCGTCCGCCCCGGCGACGCCCTCGCGGTCAGAGCCGCCGACCTCGGTTGGCGGGTGCGGCGGGCCTCGCAGGGTTTCGTCCTGATCGACGTCCCCTAGGCCGACGCGCCCCGCAAGGGCGCGCCGAACTCGTAGGCCGTCCGCACCCCGCAAGGGCGCGCCCGAACTCGCAGGCCGTCCGCCGCCAGTGCGCGCCGAACTGGCGCGAGGGGGAAGGGTTCCCCCGCAAGGGGGACTTTCGTTACAGGCCGGGACGGCGGTTGGTACTACAGTGGCCCGGTGGGAAGCTTGCCTGGCGAGCGAGAGGACGACCTAGGAGACCTGGATGCTCAGTTCGACGCGATCGCCGAGGGCCTGCGGACGGACGTCCAGCGGCTCCGCGGCGAGGTCGCCAGCTTCGGCCGGGGCTACCAGCGCCGGGCGGAGGGGCCGCTCGCGGCCTACGAGACCTCGGACGTCGCGCGGGCGTTCCGCCGGTACGGCCAGCTGAAGGTCACGGTGGACCAGATCGCGTCGAGCACCGCGTTCCTCACCGGTACGGGCGGCGAGCCGGAGAGCGACGCGCGTCTGGCGGACCGCGGGGTCGCCCATCGCGTGCTCGACAGCCTTGAGGCCGAACGGGAGCGGCTGTACCGCGACGTGCACGATGGCCCCGCCCAGGTGCTCGCGAACGCGCTGCTCGAGGTCGAGTACCTCGAGCGGGTCGCCGATCGCGTGCCCGGAGAGCTCCCGGCGACGCTCGCGACCGAGCTCGCCGGGCTGAAGGCCCGGCTGCGGCTGTCGCTCGACAGCGTGCGCGCGATGATCTACGACCTTCGGCCGCCGATGCTGTCGCAGCTTGGGCTCGCGGGCGCGATCCGCGATTACGCCACCGAATACCAGGAGCGGCACGGGACCTCCATCGCGTGCGAGGTCGACGAGGCGGATACGGGCCTGGCGCCCGCGCAGGAGCTGGCCGTGTACCGCGTCATGCAGGAGGCCCTCCAGAACGTCCACAAGCACGCGCGCGCCGTCGCGGTGCGCCTCGCGTGGACCAGGACCGATGAAGGCTGGTCGCTCTGCTGCGTGGACGACGGCATCGGCTTCGACATCCTGCGCGCCGCCCGCCGCCGCGCCTCGGTCGGCCTCATCGCGATGCGCGAACGCGCGCAGCTCATCGGCGCGGCGCTGCACGTGCTGTCCTCGCCCGGTCAGGGCACCACGATCCGGCTCCAGCTGCCCTTGGCCGAGCTCGGTTGACGTCGCCGGAGGCCGGCGGCCGCCCGATCCGCATCCTGCTAGCCGATCCCAGCCAGATCACGGTGATCGGCGTCCGCCGCGTGCTCGAGACGGAGGGCGACATGCAGGTCCTCGCGGTCGCGTGCGATGGCGAAGAGGCGGTCACGAGGGCCGTCGAGCTCGAGCCCGACGTGCTCGTCATCGAGCCCGACCTGCCCCGCCTTTCAGGACTCGCCGCGACGGGGCGTATCCGCCGCGAGCTTCCTCGCGTCGGGGTCGTGATCCTCGCCAGCGAGGACCGCGAGGAGACCCTGGTCGAGGCGATGCGCGTCGGCGCCGCCGCCTATCTCCGCAAGGACTGCGACCCGTCGGAGCTCGTGGCGACGATCCGCAAGGTGCGGCTCGGGCACTTCACGATCAACGAAAAGATCTTCAGCCGCCCCGCCGTCGCCTCGAGGGTCCTCGCGGAATTCCGCGACCTGTCGGTCTACGGGCAGGGTCCAGCCCACGCCGCCGCGCCGCTGTCGCAGCGCGAGGTGCAGATCCTCGACAGCATCGCGCAGGGAAGGACGAACAAGGAGGTCGCGTACGCGCTGGCGATCTCCGAACAGACCGTGAAGAACCACATGTCGAGCATCCTGCGGAAGCTCGCGGTCAACGACCGCACCCAGGCGGTCGTTTACGCGATGCGGCACGGCTGGATCAGCGGCCCGGAGCTGTCCGCATGACGCGCTGCGGCCAGGCGCTGCGGCCATGACATGCCAGTCCCGCTCGGCGGTCCGGCCGTGAGCAGTCCGGCGGAGATCGCCGCGCGCTTCGCCGGGGAGATGCAGCGCCTGGTGAGCGAGGCCGCGGAGCTCGAGATGCTCGTCGGATCGACGCAAACGGAGATCGCGCGGTTCCGGGCCCGCGAGGACCAGGGGCGCACGAAGATCGAGGACGCACGCCTGAATCCGGCCAACTACCAGCGCGAGGAGATCGTCCAGCTCGCTGACGACGTCGTGACGGCGGTCGGCCGCAGGCTCACGATGGAGGGACAGCTCAGCACCCTGCAGGCGAAGCGAAAGCTCCTCGAACGGGTGCGGACGCTCCTCGGCGACTCCCGCGACGAGCTGCTCGCGGCCTCCGGCGCGTCAGCGGCGCCGGCGCACGCGCCGATCGACGAGAAGCGCATCCTCCAGGCCGTGGTGACGTGGCAGGAGCAGGAGCGCCTGCGCATCGCGCGACAGGTCCACGACGGGCCGGCGCAGGCGATGGCGAACGTCGTCCTGCAGTCCGAGATCAGCGAGAGGCTGTACGACATCGACCCGAAGCGCTCGCGAGAAGAGCTTGCCGCGCTGCGGCAGATGGTCAACCGCACGCTCCAGGAACTGCGCGGCTTCATCTTCGAGCTGCGCCCGATGGTCCTCGACGACCTCGGGCTGGTGGCGACGCTGCGCCGCTATGTGCGCACGCTCGCGGACAAGCACGGCGCCAGCGTCGACTTCTCCAGCACTGGCCGCGATCGCCGCCTGCCATCGGAGGACGAAGTCGCGATCTTCCGGGTCATCCAGGAGGCGCTCACCGAGCGCATCCAGGGGGGGTCGGCGAAGGTCGTGGTGTTGAGCCTCGCCTGGACCGAGGGATCCGTCGAGGTCGACCTCGCCAGCGACGGCGGCAACGCGCCGGGCCCGACGGACGAGAACTCCGGCGTCCGCCGCGGCGAGCGCCTGGATCTCCTGGGCGGGGAGGCGACCGAAGGGCGGCGTCCCGATGGGACACACGTGCTCCATCTGCGGATGCCGATCCATGCCTCGGCGCAGGTGGTCGGCTGACCCCGGCCGCCGGTCTCCCTACCCTCCCCCGACCGCCGTCAGCTGGATCCCCTGGTAGTAGTGGAGAAGGATCTGCTCGGTCGTCGCACCGCCCCGGCCCATCGCCTCCGCGCCCCACTGCGACATGCCGACCCCGTGGCCGAACCCCCGTCCGGTGAACACGAAGCGGCCCGGTAGCGTGAATGTGTAGCCGAGGATCCGCGGAGCGCCGATCTCGCGGTTCCTCCCCGCGGCGCGCCGGTACGCGGCCTTGATCCGCGTCGCCCCGAGCGCCTCGAGCGCCCCGAGCCGCTCGGAGTTCGAGGCATCGACGTATTCAGCGTCTCCACCCGGCCGGAAGTCGACGGTGAAGAGGGCGCTGCGGAGCCCGAAGTAGTAACGCGTGCGGTCCTTTGCGATGTCCCGGCTCCCGCCTGTTCCCGTAACGCGGGCGCTGACCACGCGGCCGCTCGGGGCGAGGCGCAGGAGGTCGATGCTCCTCGGCTCTCCGACATCGAGACCGCGGGCCGCCAGGTAGTCCCCTAGCTGCGGAGCGGTCATCTCCCGCGTCCACTGCCAGCTCGCGCTGGCCCACGACACGTCGGCCGCGATCGCGTCGCCCGGAGACGCCACGCTGCGCAGGTACGGCAGCGCGTTGGCGAAGACGTTCTCCGAGTCCTCTGTGACGCCTCCGGCGTTGGACGAATACAGCGCCTCGATCGCGGCACCGCGATACGTCGCGACGACGCCGGCCGTGCGCTCGACCGCGAGGCGCGTCGACGGTGCCTCGCTCTTCGTCCCGTCATAGGCCTGGTCCCGCGTGTCTCCCTCGAGGTCGTAGGAGTCGTGACGTCCGAGGTGGGTCAGCAGGTACGTGCGCGCGGCGATCGCCTGGGCGCCGAGCGCGGCCGCGCTCCACGCGGCGGGCATCTCCGCCCCCACGACCGACGCGAGATAGTCGTGCGTCGAGACCTCGTTCACCACGACCATGCCGCCGTCGTCGTCGAGCGCCAGCCCGAGCGTGCCGCGGAACGAGCGGCCATTGAAGACCAGCAGGCCGTCGGACGTCGCGAAGCGGATGGCGGCAACGTGGTCGCCGGAGAGGGCCACTGTGCCGACCGCGTCGCTCGCGTCGCGCAGCGCGCCGAACTCGAACGGCACCGTGACGAGCGCGTGTGCCGTCGGGTCGCGCGCGGCGACGCGAGCCTCCCGCAGGACGGTCGCTCGGTCAGCGCGCTCTTCCGGGCTCAGCGCGCCGTGGTCGGCGGGCGGCAGCTCCTGGCCGCCGAGGTCGACGACGCGGCGGACGTTCGTGCGGCTCAGCGTCCTTCCCTGACCCTGGTACAGCACGCGGCCGTCGGCCGCGGTCGCAGTGAGCGTGCCGCTCGAAGAGATCACCGCATAGGAGGTCGGCGCCGATGCCACGTTGACGCGGACCCGAGAGGGCAGCGCGAGGGCCGGCGCCGCCTGCGAGCGCGCGAGCGGTGGGCCGGGGATCAGCGTGAGGAGACATGCCGCCGCGAACGCCCCTGCGACCCGACGGCGGGCGCGCCTCACGGCGGCGTCGTGTACACCTCTGGTTTCAGCACGCCGATGAACGGCAGGTTGCGATACCGCTCGGCGTAATCGAGGCCATAGCCGACGACGAACTTGTCGGGGATCTCGAATCCTCGGTAGTCGATCTCGATCGGCACGATGCGCCGTGCCGGCTTGTCCAGGAGGGTGCAGAGGCGGATCGATGCTGGGTGCTGGCCGCGGAGGTGCTCCATAACGTAGTTCAGCGTGAAGCCCGTATCGAGGATGTCCTCGACCACGAGGACGTGACGGTCGCCGATCGAGTGCGCGAGGTCCTTCAAGATGCGCACGACGCCGCTGGTCTCGGTCGACGCCCCGTAAGAGGTGACCTCGAGGAAGTCGAGCGAGAGGGGGATGGGGATCTCGCGCATGAGATCGGCGAGGAACGGCAGCGCCCCCTTGAGGATGCTGACCAGGACGAGGTCGCGGCCCTGGTACTCGCGCGCGATCTCCGCCCCGAGCTCCGCGACGCGCGCGCGGATGGCGGGCGCGTCGATCAGAACATCGGCGATGTCATCGGCGGCGGCGGCCATGCGCACGGAGGCCATAGGGACCGCCATTGTCACATGCGGTCGCGGTATTTCGCGGCGAGCGACGCGACGTCCCTGCGGTACAGCACGCGCACGCGTTGCTGCGGATAGCGTTCCCGGAACCTGCGGAGCTTGCGGTTCTTCCGCGTGACCAGGCACTGGCGCATCGTCGTCAGCTCGATGTACGTGCCGAGATCCGGCAGCCAGAAGTCGGGCGTGAAGCTTTCGACCGGTTCTCCGCGCTCGTCGCGCTCGAGCACGAACGTATGCGGTTCGTATTCCCATCGGACGCGGTAGAAGCTGAGGACGCGGGAGAAATGTTCTTCGCTCGGGTGAGCGAAGGCGGGATCAGCGGCCAGGGATCCCCTCAGCCGGCGAATCCGACCGCGCCGTTTGGTCCGGCTCCAGGACGATCGCCCATCGCACGCCTCGAGAGCATAGCCGCGCCGGTCGGGCCGCGCGCGGCGTAACTAAAGTAGACGCGGAGATGTCGCAAGAGACGCTGGCGCTCAGCAAGCCCTTCGCCTCTCTCCGAGGCGAGGCGCAGCGCCTGTCGCTGACGCTCGGTGCCGCGCAGTTGGCGCTGTGCGAGCGGTACGCGGATGAGCTGATAGCCGCCAATACGTCCGTCAATCTCACGGCGATCACGCGACCCGAGGACATCGCGCACAAGCACTTCCTCGACTCCTTCACGGCGCTGGCGATCCGCAACTGGAGCGCCCACGAGCGGCTTGTCGACGTCGGCAGTGGGGCCGGGTTCCCCGGACTCGCACTTCGCATCGCGCGCCCGGATCTGCGGGTCACGCTCGTCGAGTCGGTCGCGAAGAAGACGCGCTTCCTCGAGGCGCTCACCCAGACGCTTGGCCTGGGGGACGTTGAGATCCGCAACGAGCGCGCCGAGGTGACCGGGCGCGGCGGCCGCCGTGCCGGATACGACGTCGCGACCGCGCGCGCCGTCGGATCGCTCGCCGCTTGCGTCGAGTACCTCCTCCCGCTCCTGCGCGTGGGCGGGGACGCCATCGTCTGGAAGGGCCGGCTCGACGAGGAGTTGCCGGCCGGGCGCCGCGCCCTGGCGGCGGTCGGCGGCGAGCTGGTGGCGGTGGTGCCGACCGCAAACATGGGCGCCGGCGATCTCCTGCCCGGGCGCCACCTGGTCATCATGCGCAAGACGCGCCCGACCCCCGACCGCTTCCCGCGAGCGGCGGCGCAGGCGACGCGAAGGCCGTGGTGATCGTCCCCGCCATCGACGTGAGCGAAGGGCGCGTGGCCCTGCCCGGAGGTGGCGTTTCGGACCTGTCGCCCGCGGAATTGGCGGAGCGCTTCGTCGGCCAGGGAGCCGAGGAGCTTCACCTCGTCGACCTCGACGCCGCGCGGACCGGCCTGCGGCGCAACACGCGCGTGCTGGCGGGGATCGCGCGCGCTCATCCCGTACCCGCGCGCCTGGCGGGGGGCATCTCGGACGTCGCGACGGCGCGCGCGGCGCTGGCCGAAGGCTTCGCCGGCGTTCTCTTCTCGTCCGCCGTGTTCGCGGACGACGCGCTGCTGCGCGACATCGCCGCGCTCGGCGCTCCCGCGATCGTGGAGATCGAGGCGGCCGGAGGCTGGCTCGCACCGCGCGGAGGCGACCCCGCGCTCGTCGCGGAGGCGTCGGGGCGCGGCGCTCTGAGCTCGGCCCGCGCCGCGGTCGACGCCGGCATTCGCGCGCTCTACGTCGTGGACGTCGAGTCGGACGGGCGCCTTGGCGGACCGGCGCTCGCGCTCGTCCAGCGGATCCGCGGCGCGCTCGGCGCGGTCGGGCTCGCGGTGGCGTTCCACACGGGCGGCGGCATCCGAAGCCTCGACGACATCCGCCGCCTGGCAGGCGCCGGGATCGCCTCCGCGGTCGTTGGCCGGGCGCTGCTCGAGGGCAGTTTCACGGTCGCCGACGCCCGCCGCGTCGCCGAAGGGCGCGCGAATTGAAGGTCGGACTGATCTCCGACGTGCACGCGAACCTCGCCGCCCTAGAGGCGGTCCGGCCGATGCTCGATGGCCTCGACGAGATCTGGGTGACGGGCGATACAGTCGGATACGGCCCCGAGCCATCGGCCGTGCTCGCTCTGCTGCGTGGCGATCCGCGCGTCCACATCGTCGCGGGGAACCACGATCGCGCGGTGGCGACGGGACACGGTCTCGATACCTTCAACGGCTCAGCTGCAGCCGCCGCGCGCCTGCACCACGAGTGGCTCGATCCCGCAGAGCGTGACCTCCTCGCGGCTCTGCCCGCGACCGATCAGCGGTCGGGATTCACGCTGTGCCACGGCAGTCTCAACGACCCGATGTGGGAGTACGTCACCACCGTGGCCAGAGCGAGGCGGTCGTTCCTGGCAGCGTCGACTCCCAGCTGGTGCTGCGGACACACGCACCACCCGGCGCTGTACCGGCACGACGAGGGCCGGACCTTCTCGGAGCTCGTCGCTCCCGGCGTCGCGTACCCACTCGGCGACCGCGTGATGGTGAACCCGGGAAGCGTCGGACAGCCCCGCGATGGCGATCCGCGGTCCTCGTTCGCGGTCCTCGATCTCGATGCGCGAACGGTCACGTTCCACCGCGTCGCGTACGACATCGCCGCGACCCAGCGGAGGATGCGGACGCTCGAACTTCCTGAGTTCCTCGCGGATAGGCTCGCCTCCGGCCGGTAGGCATCGCGGCGTGGCGGGGCTGCATCGGACGGACTCCACCGCGCGGCCGCTTGATCGCACCCGCGCTCCGGGCCTGCGAGCCACCGATCCTGCGAGCACAATCCCGTCGCGTGAGTTCCGAAGAGAAGCCGCCCGCGACCGGCAGAGGGGCTGCGGATGCCGGCGCCGAGCGTCCGGCGCGGAGCGCTTCGAACGATCGGAACGCGCTGCATCCGCCGTCGCTGGAAGTCCGCGAGCAGCAGAAGGGCGGACGGCCCGGCGACCGCTACGTGCGCATCGTTCGCCCGTACGCGAAGGACTTCCGCCGCGACGCCGGCTTCTACGTGGCCACGGAGCAGACACTGCGCGCCGGCGGGCCGCTCGGCCGCGCCTGGGAGCGCGTCCGCCGCGTGCTCATCGGCCGTCGCCTCGAGACGGAGGCCGAGGCGGGGGAGCGTGTCTCCAAGAAGACGGGCCTGGCGATCCTCGCGTCCGACAACATCTCCTCGTCGGCGTACGCGACCGAGGAGGCGATGCGGGTGCTGGCGCTCGCAGGCACCGGCGCGCTCGCGCTCACGATGCCGATCGCCCTGGCGGTCGTGGCCGTGCTCGCCATCGTCGTGCTGTCCGAGTCGCGCGTCATCCGGGCCTATCCCGGTGGTGGCGGCAGCTACATCGTGGCTCGAGAGAACCACGGGACGATCCCAGGCCTGATCGCCGCCGCCGCTCTGTTGATCGACTACGTCCTCACGGTCGCGGTGTCGACCGCCGCGGGCGTGGCCGCTATCTCGAGCTTCGCGCCGCCGATCCACGACCACCGCGTGCTCTGGGCGCTGGCGCTCATCGCGCTGCTCACGATCGGCAATCTCCGAGGCATCCGTGAGGCTGGGGTCGTCTTCGCCGCTCCCACGTACGCGTACATCGGAGCGCTCGCGGGGCTCATCGGCTACGGCGTGTTCAGGGTCGTCACCGGCGACGTGCCCGTCCCGGTGCAGCCACGCGAGGCCTTCGACCCGTCGGGAACGCAGGTCCTTTCGACCCTCCTCGTACTGCGCGCGTTCGCGTCTGGATCGGTCGGATTGACCGGAAGCGAGGCGGTCGCCAACGGCGTGCCGAATTTCAAGCCCCCCGAGCCACGCAACGCGGTCATCACCCTGGTCGCGATGGGCACGCTCTTCGCGAGCCTGTTCCTCGGCCTGACCTACCTGGGCACCCACATCGGCATAACGCCCGATGCGAGCGAGGTCGAGACCGTCAACAGCATGTTGACGCGTTCGATCGCTGGCGCCGGCTCGCCCCTGTACTACGCGGTGCAGATCACGACCGCGATCATCCTGCTTCTAGCGGCCAACACGGGGTTCTCCGGATTTCCGCGCCTCGCGTCGGTGCTTGCCAACGATCGCTTCATGCCGCGGCAGTTCGCATACCGCGGCGAGCGGCTCGCGTTCTCGTTCGGGATCCTCGCCCTCGCCCTGATGGCCGCGCTCGTGCTCGCGGCGTTCGGCGGCAGCGTCACCGCGCTGATCCCGCTGTACACGATCGGCGTGTTCCTTGCCTTCACCCTCTCCCAGAGCGGACTGGTGCGCCGCTGGCTCAGGCTGCGGAACCCGGGTTGGCAGGCGAGCGTGGTGATCAACACCGTCGGCGCCATCGTCACCGGGGTCGTGCTCGCCGTCGTCGTCATCACGAAGTTCGCCTCGGGCGCGTGGATGGTGATCATCGTCCTTCCGCTCTTGGTGCTGCTGCTGTACGGCATCAGCCACCACTACCGCATCGTCTCCGACGCATTGACGCTGAGCGACCTCGGCGCCCCGCTGCCGCAGCTGCCTCCTCCGGTGTTGATCGTGCCCATCGCCAGACTCGATCGGTCGGCCGTTCAGGCGCTCGCCTTCGCGCGCTCGATCAGCCCCGACGTCACGGCGGTCCACATCGCGACGAGCGTCGAGAGCGCGCGCGACTTTCTCCGGCGATGGGACGCGTGGGAGGGCAAGACCGCACTTGATGTGATCGAATCGCCGTATCGCGCGCTGCTCGCTCCACTTCTCCGGTACATCGACGTGATCGACAAGCGCGACGATCGGCCAGTCACGGTCGTCCTCGCGGAGTTCGTCCCGCGCCACTGGTGGGAATTCATTCTCCACAGCCAGACCGCATTCCGACTCAAGGCGAGCCTGCTCTTCAGACCCAACACCGTGGTGATCGACGTGCCCTATCACTTCGAGGACACGGCCGACATCGCGCGCGCAAAGGGCGCGTAGTAGGCGTGTAGACTCCGCCGACGCCATGCAGGTCAAACGCGTCCTCGTGCCGCTGAACGGCAACGTGACCGACGCGGATGTCATCGGCTTCGCGATGACCCTGTCGAAGCCGGCGAAGGCCCAGATGGTCGCGATCCACGTCATCGAGGTCCGCTGGAACCTGCCTCTGGACGCCGTGCTCGACGCCGAGATCGCCCGCGGAGAGGAGATCCTGTCCCAGGGTGAGGCGCTGGCGCGCAAATCCGGGATGACGCTCGAGACGGAGCTGCTGCAGGCGCGAGAGGCCGCCGCGGCGATCGTGGACACCGCGGCCGAGCGCAAGAGCGACCTCATCCTGCTCGGCATGCCGTACCGAAAGCGCTTGGGGCGCGTCTACGTGGGCCGGACCGTGCAGAGCGTCTACTTGAGAGCGCCATGCGCGGTGCTCGCGTATCGTCAGGAGCAGCCCTGATGTATCCGGCATCATCCTCGCGTCGCTCCCGACCCCGCCGATGAACGTCATCATCGTCGGCTGCGGGCGCGTGGGCGGATTCCTCGCCGGGCTCATGGACGCTGGCGGTCACCAGGTCACGATCATCGACCTGGAGCGAGCCGCGTTCGTCCACCTGCCGGCCGACTTCAAGGGAACGACGCTGCTCGGCGACGGCAGTGACCTCGAGGTCTTGCGCCATGCCGACACGGAAAAGGCCGACGCGTTCCTCGCGCTGACCCAGGGGGACAACCGCAACATCATGGCCGGCCAGATCGCGAAGGAGATCTTCCGCGTCAAGCAGGTGATCACGAAGATAAACGACCCGATCCGCGCGCAGACGTACCGTGCGCACGGTATGTCGACGTTCTCGCGCACGACGATCCTCGGCACGCTCCTCGAGGCGATCCTGAGCGGCAACACCGCCGTGGGCGAGGAGCTGATGCGCCGGGTGCTCGAGCACGAGGCGGAGATGTCGGGCGACATGGCGCCGGCGCGCGGCTGATGTACTTCGTCATCGCGGGCGGCGGAGAGGTCGGCTTCCACCTCGCCCGCGCGCTACTCGAGTCGGGGCACGAGATCATGCTCATCGAGAGCGACCGGCGCCGCGCGCAATTCATCGAGGACGAGCTTGGCTCTGTCGTCATCAACGCGTCGGCCGACGAGGGCCGGTACCAGATCGAGGCCGGTTGCCAGCGCGCCGACGGCGTCATCGCCGTGACCGGGGACGATGCCAAGAACCTCGTGATCTGCCAGCTGGCGAAGTACCACTGCCGGGTGCCGCGGGTCATCGCGCGGGTGAACAACCCCAAGAACGAGATCGTCTTCAAGGCGCTCGGCATCGACGAGACGGTGTCCTCCACGCGCGTTCTGATGAACGTGATCGAGCAGGAGCTGCCGACCGGTGGCTTCCTTCCGCTCATGCCCCTGACCGGCTCGCACCTCGAGGTGATCGAGGCCGAGGTCGCGGCGGGCACACCCGCGGCGGACCGCTCGATCGACGCGCTGGGGCTTCCCGAGGGGGCGGAGGTCGGCGGCATCGTCCGGGCTGGGGCCGTGCTCCACGCAGACGGGCACACCGTCCTCGCCGTCGGCGACCGCGTGATCGTGCTCGCCCCCACCCTCGCCGAGGCGGAGGTCCGCAGGGCGCTGTTCGGCTGACGACGTTGCGGTGGCATAAGTCTTGACAATGGCATTGATAGCCCTTATACAAAGGACGTGACACGCGCCAACCGACCGGTGTATGCGATCTCGATCGCGGCCAGCCTCGCGGGCTGCCACCCGCGGACGCTGCGGATCTACGAGGAAGAGGGGCTCGTCGAGCCGGTGCGCACCCACACGAACATTCGCCTCTACTCGGAGGACGATGTTCAGAGGGTGCGCTGCATCCGCTACCTCACCCAGATCCGGGGCGTGAACCTCGCGGGGGTCAAGCTGCTGCTGCAGCTGCGCGACATCTCCGAGCTTCTCGAGGAGGTCGCGAGCCAGCTCGAGGACCAGGAGTTGCGGCGAGAGCGCGTCGACGCCTCGCTGAGCACCGGAAACCCCTATTCGACGCACACCGGCGGCGCGGCCGGACACCCCAGTCGCGCCGCGTCATCAGCGGAAGCTAAGAAAAGGTAGTGGCCCCACATGAGTGATCTCGAGACCGTACGCGAACCGAATGACCTGCCGACGGCCGGCATCAACGATCTGCCGCTCGTCCCGCTGCGGGAAGCGGTCGTCTTCCCCAAGCTCGTCGTTCCCCTCGGAGTGGGTCGCGAGAAGTCCGTCGCGGCGATCAACGCCGCGATGGCGGCGGAGAAGCACTACGTGGTGCTCGTCGCCCAGCGCGACGCCGAGCTGGACGAGCCGACGCCCGAGCAGATCTACAGCATCGGCACGGTCGCCGAGATCGTCCGGCTGCTGCGCATCCCCGATGGCAGTGCGCAGATCATCGTCCAGGGGCTGCACCGCGTCCGCATCCGGGAGTACCTGCCCGAGGAGCGGTACCTTCGCGTATCGTTCGACGCGATCCCGGAGGACCAGGGCGCGGCCGTGGAGCGCGAGGCGCTCCTTCGCAACCTGAAGAACCTGTTCCAGAGCTACGTCGACAACGGCGGCTCCATCCTGCCCGAGCTCGCGATGACCGCGAAGAACACCGACGATCCGGCGCACTTCGCCGACCTCGTCGGCTCGAGCCCCGACCTCACCCTCGAGCAGCGGCAGCAGCTTCTCGAGACCCCGAGCGTCATCGAGAGGCTCAAGTTCCTGTCCGTCTTCCTGGTCAAGCAGAACGAGATCCTCGAGCTGAAGGCCAAGATCCAGACCGAGGTCCAGCAGACGCTCGACAAGACGCAGCGCGAGTACATCCTGCGCGAGCAGATGAAGGCGATCCAGAAGGAGCTCGGCGAGGAGGACGGCGGCTCCGAGATCGGCGAGCTGCGCGAGAAGATCGAGGCCGCCGGCATGCCGGCGGAGGTCAAGGAGAAGGCCCTCAAGGAGGTCGGCCGGCTGGAGAAGATCCCGCAGGCATCCCCCGAGCAGGGCGTGATCCGCACCTACGTCGACTGGCTCATCTCACTGCCGTGGGAGAAGGCCGGGGCCGAGGACTGGGACATCGCCGAGGCCGCGCGCATCCTCGACGAGGATCACTACGGCCTGCCCAAGATCAAGGACCGGATCATCGAGTACATGGCCGTGCGCAAGCTCGCGAAGGACCTCCGTGCTCCCATCCTCTGCTTCGTGGGGCCGCCCGGCGTGGGCAAGACGAGCCTCGGGAAGTCGATCGCGCGCGCCATGGGGCGCAAGTTCGTGCGCATGTCGCTCGGCGGCATCCGCGACGAGGCCGAGATCCGCGGCCACCGGCGCACCTACGTCGGCGCGCTCCCCGGCCGGATCATCCAGAACATGAAGACCGCGGCCGAGATCAACCCGGTGTTCATGCTCGACGAGGTCGACAAGGTCGGCGCGGACTTCCGCGGGGATCCGAGCTCCGCGCTCCTCGAGGTCCTCGACCCGGAGCAGAACAGCACGTTCTCGGACCACTACCTGGAGGTCCCCTACGACCTCTCGAAGGTCGTGTTCATCACGACGGCCAACATCGAGGACACGATCATTCCGCCGCTCCGTGACCGCATGGAGATCATCCGTCTCCCCGGCTACACGGAAGACGAGAAGATGCACATCGCGCAGGGCTACCTCCTGCCGCGTCAGCTGAAGCAGCACGGGCTGGGTGCGGTCGACGATGCTCCCGCACGGCTGTCCTTCTCCGACGAGGTGCTGCGCGAGCTTCTGCGCCGGTACACGCGCGAGGCCGGCGTCCGCAACCTCGAGCGCGAGATCGGCACGATCTGCCGCAAGGTCGCCCGACGCATCGCCGAGGGCACGACGGAGCACGTCGAGGTGACGCTCGAGGATCTCGCGACGTACCTCGGCCCGGAGCGCTTCGACTACGGGCTCGCCGAGGAGGAGGACCAGGTCGGGGCCGTCACCGGTGTTTCGGTGTCGGAGCACGGAGGCGACGTCCTGACCGTGGAGGCGACGGTCATCGACGCGCGCGAGCAGGACTTCATCCTGACCGGCCAGATCGGCAAGGTCATGGAGGAGTCGGCGCGAGCGGCTCTCTCGTACGTCCGCGCGCACTACGCCGAGCTCGGCGTCCCGAAGGGATTCTTCGAGGACCACGCGATGCACATCCACGTGCCCGCGGGCGCCATCCCGAAGGACGGCCCCTCCGCGGGCGTGACCATGGCGACGGCGATCGTGTCGGCCCTCACCGGACGCCGCGTCCACCGCGACGTGGCGATGACCGGGGAGATCACCCTCCGGGGCCGCGTGCTGCCGATCGGCGGAGTGAAGGAGAAGCTGCTCGCCGCGCACCGCGCGGGGATCAAGACCTTCATCCTGCCGGAGAAGAACCGCAAGGACCTCGTCGACGTGCCGAAGGAGGTCCTCGAGACGGTCGACGTGCGAACGGTCTCGGCCATCGAGGAGGTCCTCAAATTGGCGCTGCTGCCCGGACCTGCCATCACACCGGCGCAGATCGAGGCCGCTCGACCCGCGCCCACGCCTCCGCCCGCGCACTAGGAGCGGAGGCGGGCGATGCCTGTCGAGTACAAGGACTACTACAAGACGCTGGGCGTCAGCAAGGACGCGGCGGCCGCCGATATCAAGAAGGCGTACCGCAAGCTGGCGCGCCAGTACCACCCGGACGTCAACAAGGGCGCCGGGGCCGAGAAGCGCTTCAAGGAGATCAACGAGGCCAACGAGGTCCTCTCCGACCCGGAGAAGCGCAAGCGCTATGACACCCTCGGTCCGAACTGGGAGCGGTACGCACGGCAGGGCCAGGGAGCGGCGGCCCGCGACGGTGGATTCCAGTGGGTGTACACGACACCGGGAGGCGGCGCCGGCAGCTACGGCGAGGACGTCGGCGGCTTCTCCGACTTCTTCCGCACGATCTTCGGCGACGTCGGCACCTCCGGCACGGAGGATCCGCTCGGCAGGCGGCGAACGCGGGCGCGCGCCGGCACCGACCTCGAGCACGACGTGGAGATCAGCCTCGCCGAGGCGTACCGCGGCACCGACCGCACGGTGCAGGTGCACCGGCCGGACGGCAGCGTCCGCTCGCTGGACGTCAAGATCCCCTCCGGTGTGCGCGACGCGCAGCGCATCCGCCTGGGCGGCCAGGGCGGCGCGGGTGGTGGCGGGGGGCCGGCGGGCGACCTGTACCTGCGCGTGCACGTCCGCCCTCACGCCCTGTTCCAGCGGGACGGGGACGACCTGCGCGCGGAGTTGCCGGTGGCGCTGCACGAGGCGCTGCTCGGAGCTGAGGTCACGCTGCCGACGCTCAAGGGACGTGTGACCCTGCGCATCCCCCCGGAGACACAGAACGGGCGCACCATCCGCCTCGCCGGGCAGGGTATGCCGCGGGCGGGTGGCGGCAGCGGCGACCTGTACGTGACGGTGAAGGTCGTCCTGCCGCAGAAGCTGACCGACAAAGAGCGGGAGCTGGCCCACGAGGTGGCCTCGGGCCGCGCGGGCGAGAACGTCCGCTCCCACCTCCTTTGAGCGAGCGAAAGTAGGAAGACGATGATCGATCCCCAGAAGCTGACCGAGAAGACACAGGAAGCCCTCGTCGCCGCGCAGCGCGGTGCGAGCGAGGCCGGGCGCTCGCACGTCGATGTCGAGGACCTGGCGCTCGCGCTCGTATCCCAAGAGGGCGGCGTCGCCGGGAGCGTTCTGACAGCGACCGGCACCGCGCCGGCGCAGCTGGTGTCGGCGCTCGAGTCCGAGCTGGCGCGGCAGCCGCGCGTCTCCGGCAACGTCCAGGTCAGCGCGACGCCGCGCCTGGGCCGCGTCCTACAGCAGGCGCAGCGTGAGGCGGAGAGCCTGGGCGACGACTACGTCTCGACGGAGCACCTGCTTCTGGCGATGGCAGCCGACGCGGGGTTCACCGGGCAGACCCTTGGTCGCCTCGGCGTCACGCGCGAGCGGATGCTCGAATCGCTGCGCTCGATCCGCGGGAACCAGCGCGTCACGAGCCAGAACCCCGAGTCCACGTACCAGGTGCTCGAGAAGTACGGGCGCGATCTCACCGACCTCGCGCGGAAGAACAAGATCGACCCCGTCATCGGGCGCGACGAGGAGATCCGGCGGGTGATCCAGGTCCTCTCCCGGCGCACCAAGAACAACCCGGTCCTCATCGGCGAGCCGGGCGTCGGCAAGACCGCGATCGTCGAGGGCCTCGCGCAGCGGATCGTGCGCGGCGACGTCCCGGAGGGCCTCAAGGACAAGCGCGTGTTCGCGCTCGACATCGGTTCGCTGCTCGCGGGGGCGAAGTACCGCGGTGAATTCGAGGAGCGCCTGAAGGCGGTGCTGAAGGAGGTCGCGAGCTCGGACGGTCAGATCATCCTGTTCATCGACGAGCTGCACACCGTCGTGGGCGCCGGCGCGGCGGAGGGCGCGGTGGACGCCGCGAACCTGCTGAAGCCGATGCTCGCCCGGGGCGAGCTCCACGCGATCGGAGCGACGACGCTGGATGAATACCGGAAGCACATCGAGAAGGACGCGGCGCTCGAGCGCCGGTTTCAGCCCGTCCTGGTGGGGGAGCCGTCGGTCGAAGACACGATCTCGATCCTGCGCGGCCTGCGCGAGCGGTACGAGGTCCATCACGGCGTGCGCATCCTCGACGCCGCGCTCGTCGCCGCGGCCGTGCTGTCCGATCGCTACATCACTGGCCGGTTCCTTCCGGACAAGGCCATTGACCTCGTCGACGAATCGGCGTCGAAGCTCCGCATGGAGATCGACTCGATGCCGGTGGAGCTCGACGAGGTCGAGCGCCGCATCAGGCAGCTCGAGGTCGAGCGGGAGGCGCTGCGCAAGGAGAGCGACGCCGCCAGCAAGGAGCGGCTCGAGCGCCTCGAACGGGAGCTCGCGGACCTGAAGGAGAGCTCGCGCGGCATGCGCGCGCACTGGGAGCAGGAGAAGGCCGCCATCGGCGAGATGCGCGACAAGAAGCGCAGCCTGGAGGCGGTGCGCGCGGACATCGAGAAGGCGGAGCGCGAGGCCGACTTCGGCAAGGCGGCTGAGCTGAAGTACGCGACGCTCGTGCAGCTCGAGCGCGACCTCGCGGCCGCCGAGGCGCGCCTGGTGGAGCTACAGCGCTCGCGCCGCATGCTCACCGAGGACGTCACGCCCGAGGACATCGCCGACGTCGTGGCCAAGTGGACGGGCATCCCCGTCACCAAGCTCCTCGAGGGCGAGGTGCAGAAGCTCCTCCAGATGGAGGGCCGCCTGCACGAGCGCGTCGTCGGCCAGGACGAGGCCGTGACCGCGGTCGCGAACGCGGTGCGGCGGGCGCGCGCCGGCATGCAGGACCCGAACCGGCCGCTCGGATCGTTCCTCTTCCTCGGGCCGACAGGGGTCGGCAAGACGCTGCTCGCGAAGGCGCTCGCCGAATTCCTCTTCGACGACGAGAAAGCCATGGTCCGCCTGGACATGAGCGAGTACATGGAGAAGCACACCGTCGCCCGCCTCATCGGCGCGCCCCCCGGCTACGTCGGTTTCGAGGAGGGCGGCCAGCTGACGGAGGCCGTCCGCCGCCGTCCGTACACGGTGCTGCTCCTCGACGAGATCGAGAAGGCGCATCCGGACGTGTTCAACGTCCTGCTGCAGATCCTGGACGACGGCCGGCTCACCGACGGCCACGGCCGGACGGTCGATTTCAAGAACGTCGTCATCATCATGACGAGCAACGTCGGCTCGACCTTCATCACCGAGCTCTCCGGCGACCGCGAGCTGATGCGCAAGCGCGTCATGGACGCCCTGCGCGGCTCGTTCCGTCCCGAGTTCCTCAACCGCGTCGACGAGATCGTGATCTTCAACAACCTGGTCGACGCGCAGCTGATGGAGATCGTCGAGAAGGAGACGCAGCAGCTCGCCAAGCGGCTCGAGGACCGCAAGCTCCGGCTCGAGCTGACCGGGAACGCCAAGGCACTCATCGCCGCCGAGGGCTTCGACCCCGTATACGGGGCTCGCCCGATCAAGCGCACGATCCAGCGGCTGGTGCTCGACCCGCTTGCGCAGAAGGTGCTCGCGGGCGAGTACGTCGAGGGCGACACGGTGTTCGTGGATGCCGAAGGCGGCAAGATCGTCTTCTGGAACGAGGACTACGCCAAGGAGCGGGCCGAGGACAAGCGGCCCGTCGGGGCGGGCGCCGGCCGCCTGAGCTAGTGCGCGCCGCGCCGGCGCCGGGGGCACGGACGCGGGCGCCCGCGCACTTCCTCGCGCTTTCGCTCTCGCTTGCGTTGATCGCGGGATGCGCTCCGCCCGCGGCCGCTCTTCCAGCGGAAGTCAGCGCCCCACCCGCCACCGCGGACGCACCTCCCGCGGCGACCCCGGTGTCGCCGCCGCCATCCGTCGCGCCAGCTTCGGCGAGCCCCACCTCCACGACGGCGGAGTCCGCGACTCGCGTCGTGCAACGCATCGCGGCGAGCCTCGCCTCGCTCGATCCCGCACGGATGAACGACCACCTCGTGGCGCTCGCGGCGACAGGGTCGCGCGACCCACGACATCCCGGGCACGCTAAGGCCGTCGCGTACATCAAGGAACAGCTGAAGGCCCTCGAATATCGCGGCTGGAGCATCGAGTCCCAGCGGACCGTCTACCAGGGCATCCCGCTCGAGAACATCTTCGCGACGATCGACCCGGCACCGGGTGCGACCGCGCCGAATGGAAGCGCGCAGCGACCGCCGCCGCCCGTGGGCGCGTCGGGATGGGTGATGCTCGCGGCGCACTACGACACGACGGCCGTGCGCAGCCCGACATGGCGGCCGGCGGTCGATCCCGCGCCGGGCGCCGACGACAACGGGACGGGCACCGCAGCGCTCCTCGAGATGCAGGCCGGGCTCTCGGACCTTCGGGCGGAAGGGTGGCTCACCGAGCGCGTCGTCCTTGCGTTCTTCGATGGCGAGGAGCTGTTCTTCAAGGGCAGCGCGGCATACGTGGCGACGCTGCCGCGCCCCGCGCCGTACGCCGCGGTCGTGAACATCGACATGGTCGGATTCAACCCTCTCGCGGACCGGCTCGACCTGATCTGGTACACGGACGCCTCGGCGGCGCTTCGCGACCGCGTCGTGGCCACGAACGACAGGTACGGCGTCGGCGTCGCGCCGCTCGTGGCGCAATTCGCGGGCGACGGCAACACGATCCTCGACGCCGCGCCGTTCGGTCTCGCGGGGATCCCCTCGGTCGCCCTCGTGGAGCGCTACGGTCCGGCCGACGCGACTTACCCAGGCAACTCCCGTTTCCACACGCCGAGTGACACGCCAGACGGCGTCACGAACCCGCGGCTCTGGCTGAAGGCGGCACGGCTGACGCTCGGCACTGCTCTCGAGATGGTGGTCCGCGACCCCCGACCGTAGGCGCGCACGAGGGACCGGCACGGGCGGCGGCAGGGCGCTGCTGAGTCTCGGCCGCGAGGCCTGGAAGCACGTCGTACAGCGGCGGCGCGGGCGGATCGCGGAGTTCTTCTGCGCGCGTGGTCACCTCGCATCTCCGGCGGCCGTCGAGGCTCGCGGCGACGAGCGCCCGACCGCGTACACCGCTCTCGGCCCAGTGGGCGCCCAACGGGGCTTGTGGAGCGCGGGATCCAAACGACGCCGGCTAGCGCCGCCCCAACTCACCTTCGGCCCAGCCGTCGGTCGAGGCGACGATCGTCACCGGCCCGGCGGCCTCGAGGTGCACACCCATCGCAGCGCCGAACCGACCTGTGGCGACGCGTAGCCCATGGCCGCGGAGAGCGCCGCAGAACGCCCCGAACAGGCGCTCGCCCATTTCCGGAGGCGCCGCCGCGGTGAAGTCCGGCCGGCGGCCACGACGCACGTCCCCGTAGAGCGTGAACTGAGGCACGACGAGCACCTCGCCTCCAGCATCGAGCACAGAGCGTTGCATGCGTCCGCCATCGCCCTCGAAGATGCGCAGGCTGGCGATCTTGGACGCCAGGACCTCGCCGTCCTCCGCCCGATCGTCGCGTCCCACGCCCAGCAGCACGACCAGGCCAGGGCCGACCGCGGCGACGCGCTCCTCGCCGACGTCCACCGATGCGGCGTGCACGCGCTGGATCACCGCTCGCAGTGGCGCGCTACTCCAGCATCCAGGGGTTATCGCCGCGCACGACATCGACCACCTCATCCGCGCTGAGGTGACCCGGGGTGAAGACCGTCATGCTCTTTCCGAGCGGCATGCGCGTGATGTACGTGACCTTGCCGAACCGGTATCCGTGCTGGAACAGGAAGGTCTTGCCGTCGATCTCGACGAGCTGGCGGCGGTCCGTCGATGCCGTGGGCACGCGTCAAGTATGTCGCTCTCCCGGACGCAACGCCGTCCCAGCCAAGCCATAGGATTTCGGGGTGCCTCGCTCGGGTATTTCGATCGATAACGACCGCGTGGCGGGCGTGCTCGACGAGATCGCGGACCTCCTCGAGCTGAAGGGCGAGAACGTGTTCCGCGCCGTCACGTACCGCGCCGCCGCACGCTCGATCCGCGACCTGCGCGAGCCGCTCGCGATGCACCTCGAGCAGGGAACGCTCGCCGACATACCGCGGGTCGGGAAGTCGGTCGCTGAAGCGATCGAGCAGGTGCTGCGGACGGGCACCTCGAAGCGTCACGAGGAGCTGAAGGCCGCCGTGCCGGATGGACTCCTGACGCTGCTGCGCGTCCCCGGCGTGGGTCCCGCGACCGCGCGCATGATCAACGATCACCTGCACATCACGAGCATCGAGCAGCTCGAGCAGGCGGCGCACGACGGTCGGCTGCGGGCCCTCCCGAAGATCCAGGCGAAGACCGAAGAGAACATCCTGAAGTCGATCGCCGCGCTGCGCCAGCGGACGGGCCGGTCGCTGATCGGGCCGGCGCGGGACGCCGCGTCCGAGATGTCCGCGTGGCTGGAGCGCGAGGCGAAGCTCGCGCGCATCGCGGTCGCGGGCAGCCTCCGCCGGTGGCGCGAGACGATCGGCGACGTCGACCTCCTGGTCGCCGCGCCGGCGTCGACCGAGATCATGTCGGCATTCGTGCGGGCGCCGTCCGTGGAGCGCGTGCTCGCGCAGGGCGACACGAAGTCGTCCGTCGTGGTCACCGGCGGCCTGCAGATCGACCTGCGGGTGGTGCCGGAAGCCTCGTGGGGTGCCGCGCTCCTGTACTTCACGGGCTCGAAGGAGCACAACGTCCGCCTCCGCGGGCACGCGCTCCGGCGCAAGCTCCTGCTCAACGAGTACGGCCTGTACCGGATCGGCGAGGAGAACGGCACGCCGGTCGCGTCGCTGACCGAAGAGGACATCTATGCGGCTCTCGGCATGGACTGGATCGCGCCGGAGCTACGCGAAGATCACGGCGAGGTGGCGGCCGCGCTCGAGCACGCGCTGCCGCAGCTGCTCGAAGTGGGCGACATCCAAGGCGACCTCCACACGCATTCGAACTGGACGGACGGCCACGACACGCTGGAGGCGATGGCGAAACGCGCCCGCGACAAGGGCTACGCGTATTTCGCCATCACCGACCACTCGGTCGGCCTGGGCATGACCAACGGCCTGAGCGTCGAGCGGATCCACGAGCGCATCGCCGAGGTGGAGCGGCTCAACCGCGAGATGGCGCCGTTCCGCATCCTGGTCGGGACCGAGGTCGATATCCGCTCGGACGGCCGATTGGACTACGCAGACGAGACCCTCGCTCTGTTCGACTGGGTGACGGCTTCCATCCATTCCGGTTTCGGGCAGCCGCGCGCGCAACTGACGAAGCGGCTGATGAGCGCGATGCGGCACCCGCTCGTCGACGCGATCTCACACCCGACGGGACGCCTTCTCGAACGACGCGAGCCGTACGACATCGACCTGCCGGCGGTGATCGCCACCGCGCGCGAAACGAATACCAGGCTCGAGGTGAACGGCGGACCAGAGCGGCTGGATCTTCGCGATCTAGCGGTGCGCGAGGCGACGATGGCGGGCGTAGAGCTGGTGATCGATTCCGACGCGCACCGCACCGAGGAGCTCGATTGGATGGAGTACGGCGTGGCCACGGCGCGACGAGGCTGGGCGACGAAGGCGATGGTGCACAACACCCGGTCATTGGAAGCGATCCAGGCCGGCAGGAAGCGGCGGTCCGCATAACGCCGGAGCGTGCCTGCTTCATCGTCCGTGGGCGCGTCCAGGGTGTGAACTTCCGCACGGCCGCCGCGCAGCGCGCATCCGCTTTGGGCCTCACCGGCCGCGTCTGGAACACGGAGGGCGGCGACGTAGAGCTTGTAGCGGAAGGCCAGAGTGACGCGCTGAACGCGCTCGAACGATGGCTCGGTCACGGGCCGGGACTCGCGCGCGTCTCGGCAGTCCAGCGGGAAGCGCTGTCGGGTGAGGCTGCCTTCTCCGACTTCCAGGTCACGAATAAGGGCCCTGAGACCTCTGGGCCTGAAAAGCCGAAGTGAGCCGGAGGATCGTGGCGGGATGCGCACCGAGCGATCGGAGCGCGGCAGCGGCCTGAGCGTCCCGGGGCAGCGCCCCCAAAAGGCGCCAGCTATCGGCGGCGGCGCTTCCTCCGATGCTCCGGTCGCGGTATGTACCGCTGGCGCCGCCGCTCGCGGGCCCACGCCGCCTCGCGCGGAGGCAACCACGATCCGTACAGGTACACCAGAGCGGCGAGGTCGACGGCGAACGACACGAGGATGGCCGCGAACGGAACTTTGGTGATCACGAGCACGCTGACCCAGACGAGCGTGATGATGTTGATCCACATCGCCCACGGTCGGGCGGTGATCTCGAACGGCGACACGGGTCCGGCGCTGCGCCACAGATACCAGCCGACGTTCGCCAGAAGCGCGAGGCCGAGCGCGATCACCAGCGGCCAGTAGAACCGCGACTCGCTGTTGAACGGCTCTATCAGACGGTGGAGGAAGTGGCCAGGGTCCATGGGTGAGCGGCTATACTATCGGCGGCTCACGGCGCACGCCCACGATGCAACGCGCAGGGGGACACCGTGCTGGCTCTGCTCTCCGGCTCATATCAACCGGGACTCGTCGCGCTCGCGCGCGGCCTGCGTGAACTTGGCTGGGACATCGTCGCGACGCAGGGCGCCCGCGTCGCGTTCGCTGGCGAGGGGATCACGGCGCGGGCGGTCGAGGAGCTCACCGGCTCGCCGACGATGCTCGGCGGGCGCGTGCAAACGCTCCACCCGACGATCCATGCTGGCCTGCTCGCGCGCCGCGACGACCCTGAGCATCGCGAAGAGCTCGCGCGGAACGGGATCACCCCGATCGACCTGGTCGCGGTGAACCTCTATCCGTTCGAAGAGGCCATCGCCGCGGGTGCGGCGGGGACCGAGCTTCTCGAGAAGATCGACATCGGCGGATCCGCCCTCCTGCGCGCGGCGGCCAAGAACCATCCCAGCGTCGTCGTGCTGGCGCGCCCCGACCGGTACAGCGCCATCCTCGAGGAGTTGCGCGAGCGCGGGTCCGTCGCCCCGGAGACGCGGCGCGAGCTCGCCGCCGAAGCGTTCGCGCACACCGCGGCCTATGACGCGATGATCGCGGCGCGACTGTCCTCAGAAGCGGGTCTTCTGTTCCCCGAGGATCTGACGCTGTCGCTGCGCAAGTCGCGCGATCTTCGCTACGGCGAGAATCCCCACCAGCTCGCGGCGTTCTACGCGCTGCGCGGCGAGGACGGCGCGATGACCTCCGCCGAGCAGCTGCACGGCAAGGCGGCCAGCTTCAACAACATGCTCGACATCAATGCCGCATGGCGGATCGTTGCGGATTTCGCGCAGCCAACAGTCGCGATCGTCAAGCATCAGAACCCCTGCGGCATCGCCTCCGACACGGGCATCGCGCGCGCGTACGAGCGCGCGTTCCTCTGTGATTCGGTGTCGGCCTTCGGGGGCATCGTTGGCTCCAACCGCCCGGTCTCGCGTGAGCTCGCGCAGGCGATGAAGGACACCTTCTACGAGGCGATCATCGCGCCCGGCTACGCGGACGACGCGTTGCCGCTGCTGCGCGAGCGCAAGAACCTCGAGATCCTGTCCGCCAAGGGAAGTGGCTTCGGGTCCCGCCGGAACAGGAGCGCCGGGCTCGATTTCAAGCGCGTCGCTGGTGGCATGCTCGTGCAGACGCCCGACGAATCGGTGAGCGACGAGGCGAACTTCAAGCCCGTCACCGAGCGGCATCCGACGCTCGAGGAGCTGACCGACCTCATCTTCGCCTGGCGCTGCGTGCGCCACGTGACATCCAATGCGATCGTGCTGGCCAAAGGTCTTGCGACCGTGGGAGTCGGCCCTGGCCAGCTGTCGCGCGTCGTCGCGGTCGAGGTGGCCGTCCGCAAGGCCGGGGAGAACGCACGACTCGGCGTCATGGCATCTGATGCGTACTTCCCGTTCCCGGACGGCATCGAGGTGGCAGCGCGCGCCGGTGTCACGGCGATCATCCAGCCCGGCGGATCGCTACGCGACCAGATGATGATCGACACCGCTAATCGCTACCGCATGGCGATGCTCTTCACCGGAAGGCGCCACTTCAAGCATTAGCGCGGCCGCTGATCCCATCTCACTTCGCTGGCTTCGCCTGCTCCGCTCGGTGGGGCCGGGACGGCTCGGCCGGGCGAAGCCCGGCCTCGCTTACGCGAGCTCTAGATAGCGGAATGCTTCGGCGGCGGGAAGCCCCCAGGCGCGGCCGGTGGCGGCGGCGAAGCCGCGCATGCGCTCGGCGAGGGACGCGAATTCGCCGACTTGGCTCTTGTGGGCCGCGAGCGCCTCGAGCTTCTTGTCGATGGTGGTGGAGATGTCGAACCAGGTGTTGGGCTCCGCCGACCCGAAGAGGAGCACGCGTTTCACCCGATGGTGCTTCAGTTTGCGTCCGAGCTGCTCCGGAAAGAACAGGTGGTCGCGGGCGGCGATGACGCCGTCGAGCGCTTCCCAGCCGGCGACCCGGTGATCCGGATGGATCTGATACGGCCGCCACGGATCCTGCGTGAACACCACGTCCGGCCGCTGTTCCCGGATCGCCCGACACACCTCTCCTCGCAGCTCCATCGTCGTCTCGAGCTCGCCATCGTGATGGCGGAGGAAGACGAAGTCCTGGACGCCGATCGCCGCTCCGGCCGCCCTCTGCTCGCGCTCCCGGATGGCGGCGATGCGCCGCGCGCTCATCTTCGGGTCGTGGGTGCCCTTGTCCCCGCTCGTCAAGAGGCAGTACGTGAGATGCACGCCCTGCTGCGCCCAGAGCGCGAGGGTGCCGGAGCACCCGAATTCTGCGTCGTCAGGATGCGCGAAGATCGCCATCGCGCGCTCGGGCAGGTCGTAGCGATCAGGCAATGCGGGGCAGCGCCGCCGCATGTTGCCGCAGGATCGCGCGATAGAGCGCGAGCACCTCGTCGCCGACCAGTTCGGTTCCGGTGAGCAGGTGGCGCGTCAAGACGGGCAGTCTATTGAC
>JBHEML010000011.1:0-42832 GCA_046262615.1 Candidatus Limnocylindria bacterium
TTGCACCACCGAGCCCTTGTCCATCGCGAGCAGCTCGCCAGAGTCCGTTCCCAGCCACGCGACACCGGCGGCATCGGCGATGAGCGCGGTAGCCCGGCCGTGCCTTGGGACGACCGCGGCGACGATCCCCCCCGTCGCGTCGACGTAGCCGACTTCCTTTCGCGCTTCCTCGGCGAACCACAGGCGGCCCGCGGCATCGCCGAACAACGCGGTCACCTGGTGGCTCCGGATGTCCACAGCGTTCAGCACCCGGGTGCGGGGGTCGAATGACACAAGCTGCGTCGCTTCGCCGCTCGCCAGCCAGAGGCGGTCGTCACTGGTCACCGCGGCGGCGACGACACTGCGGAGGGAGCCGAGGCTGAACTCGCTCATCCGCTCCCGAACGAGGTCCAGGGAAAAGATCCGCGAGCCGGCCGTGTCGATCAGGTGGACGAAGGTCGGTCCCACGACGACCCACCTCACGTGGGCGTCGGGCGGCAGCTGGGCGAAGGTCAGAACGCCGCCCGTCGAGGTATCGATCGACGACAGACCTCCCCTCTGGTCTACGAACCACAGGCGGGCCCCGTTCCCCCCGACGACGACCGGCCGGCGGCCATCCGGCAATGCGACACGGTAGGTATCGGCCCACGCCCACGGCGCCTCAGCGAGCAGACCGGCAGCGAGTCGCGAGGCTGCCGCGGGAGGCCGCGGTGGAGCGGGGTTCGCCGCGGGCGCCGAGGGCGAAGGCTGCGAGGGCGCCACCGACGGGCTGCCGCTCGGCGGCACGCCAGCGGCCGGCGAGGCGCTCGCTCCGGGCGCAGCGGTCGCGCCTGGGACGGCGCTCGCGCTCGGTTGGGCCGTCGTCCGCGCACCCGGCGGCGCCTGCGGCGCCGCGCTTGCGGATGCGGCCGGGCTTCCGACGCCCGCCGGGGCGAGGACGCTGACCGGCGCCTCGGGGCGTGCCGCCGATACGACGCTCTCCCCGGCCACGGAGAAACGGCGCGCGGCCGGATCGTAGATGAGGTTCCGCCCGGTGAGCGCGATCTCGATGGTCGAGGTGACAAGCCCGTCGGGACTCAGGACAGCGATCGTGCCCTTTCCCGATCCCGCGTCGGCGAGCACGGCGAACTCACCATCCGTCAGGGCGATGAGCGCTACGGGCCTGCCTGCGACGTCGGCAAAACCCGGATCGCCGCCCGAGGTGAGGCTGACGCGAGCGGCTCCCTCGCGCTCCGAGAGGATCGCGATCGAGTCGCCCGTCGCGGAGAACGCCGCGCCGACACCCCCGGGAAGCCTGTCGATGGCGCGGTACGTCGCCGCGTCGACCAGCGTCGTCGCATCAGCGGCCACCAGCAGGGCACGCGTCCCCGCGAGATTCAGCACGACCGCCCGGGGCGCTTCCGACACGGGACGCTGGGACTCAAGCCGCTTGGTCCCGCCGTTCAGGACCGCAACGAAACCGTGTGGCGGCGGGGCGAGCGTCGCGCCCTGGCTGAGCGACGACGGCGTAGGGACGGAGGGAGCCGTCCCGCTGACAAGGATCTTCCCATTCGCCGAGTCGACGTGGATCGCCGTCGGTGTGCCCTCGATGGCCAAGGCAATGGTGATGCCGACGGTGTTGCGCGCTCCGTCGATCTCGGTGACGGTCTTCTTCGATGCGTCCATCACCAGGATGGTGTTCGCCGCCTGGTCGAGGGCGAGCGCCGTGGGCCGGCCGCCGACGTCGATGCTGGCGAGCTGCGCTCGCGTCGTCGCGTCGAGCGCGGCGACCCTCCCGATGGAAGGCTGGGCGAGATACAGCGTGTTCGTGCGCGGATTGAAGACCGCGTACTGGCTCGCGAAGAAGGGCGCCTGAACAGAGGCGGCAGGCTCACCACCGTCGGGAACTTCGACCTCGCGGGCGAAGGGACCGATGAGCGTGATCGCCACGGCGGTCATGACCGCGAGCGCGGCGCGCAGCGCCAGGGGCCCTGTCCGCACGAGTCGCGGAGCGCGTAGGCCGCGCTCGACCAGGGCCGCGATCGCGGCATCCGTCCTCGTCGGGGGAAGTACGGCTGGGAGTGCCCGAAGGGTCGCATCGAGGGCCGTCCACGCGCCCTGCTCCGCGCGACACGCCTCGCAGGTGCGCAGGTGCGTCTCCGCCAAGGCCGCGCCTGCGCTCCCCAGCTCGCCATCGGCGTGGCCGGAGATGAACTCGAGCGCTGCCATGCATTCGGGGTCCGAAGCCGCGCCGATCACCTCGTCGACGCCATCGAGGCGGGCGACCTCGGCCGAACACGCTGCGCACTCTTCGAGATGAGCGCGCGCCCCGCGCTCGTGGGCGGCGTCGAGCTCACCGTCGACGAGTGCCGAGAGGTGGTCGAACGGGACGTGCGCGCGGCGTGCCGTCACAGGCTCTGGACGAACGGAGGAACTAGTTTGTCGCGTACCGCTTGATGAACGCCGCCCTGCCGCGCGCGATCCGGCTGCGCACCGCGGTCATGGACACGCCCTGGATCTCCGCGATCTCCTTGTACGAATAGCCCTCTCGCGCATGTAACAGCAGCGCGATCGCCTGCTCCGGCGGAAGGGTGCGCAGCACGGCCTGCAGGTGCTCGCGCTCCGGGACGCGTCCGTGCTCGTCGGAGGTCTTGGGCTCATCCCGCGTGCCCTCGAGCTTGCCAAGGCCAAGCCACAGGAAACGGCGCTTGCGTCGAATGGCGTCGAGCGCGGCGTTGTTCGCGATCCGGTAGAGCCACGGCAGCACCTTCTGCTCGCTCGTGAGCTGGCCCAGCGCCCCGTACGCCTTCGTGAACGTGTCCTGGGTGATGTCATCGGCCGCTTCCGAATCACCGAGCACGCGAAGAAGGAACCCGTAGATGCGTCCCTTGTACGTCGCGTAAAGACTCTCGAGGGCCGCGTGGCGCGAATGGCGCGCGAGGGCGATCAGCTGCACGTCGGGGAGCGTGTTGATGTCGAATGGAGGCGCTTCGGTCGCATCGTGCATGACCGCGGCGAGGTTGCGCGAGAGCGATCCCGCCGCACCGGACGAGCTCACTTCGGAAGCCTAGTCGCCGTGGCCAGCCCCACTCAACTGCGAATTTCCACATTCAGCACGATCGGCCCGGTGGGGGTGATCCTCCGGTCCGCGGTGACGTAGCCGTCCTTGATGAAGTGAAAGTCCCAGTTCACGGTGACCTGCGGCAGGTCCACCCAGTAGACCCCGCGCGCGTCGGTCTTGGGATTCACCGACTGGCACCCGTGCGGGCCGACGGCGACGCACACGCCCTGCACCGGGTTGCCCTGCGCGTCGACCACGACCCCTTCGACGCGCCACGAGCCGTCCTGGGGCGGTGGGGTCGGCGTGGCCGGTGGGACGGTCGGCTTCGCGAGCGGGATGGATGACGCCGGCGGCGGGTTCACGTCCTGCGTGGCCTCCGGTAGCGGCGTCGCCTCGGTCTGCGGCGACGCGGACGCGCTCGCCGCAGGGGAGACGGCGGGCGACCCTGCCGCCGTCGAGGACGTCGGGCTCACGGGGAAGATCACCGCGGGGGCCGGCGTCGCATCCGCGGTGGCGATGTCCTGGCGCGTGCGCTCGCTGCCCTGGCGGGCCACGAGCCCGAAGACGAGGGCGGCGGTGAGAGCGAAGGCCAGGGCCGCCGCGATGGTGCGGCGACCCCGGCCGCGAAGCAGGTCCCTCATCCGCTACGGCGCGGCGAAGCCCTCGTAGATCATCGCGTTGTCGCCTCCCTGGGCGAGCTCGACGACGATCGCCGCGACGGTCCCGCCGGTCCCCGTGACGACGACGGCGTACTGCGTGTCGTCGCTGAGCGCGGACTGCGCCAGGGGGTCGATCCGCACCCCCGTCCCCGCGGGGATCGCGACGGTCTGGGTGAGGATCAGCGCCCCGTCGCTGAAGCGGTACCACTGGAGCTGTGCCCCGGCCGCCGAGGCGCTCTGCAGGAGGATCGGCGTCGTCCAGCCGGCGGGCCCCCCGAGGGTCCGGGTGACGTTCGGGAGGAAGTACTTCGCCGCGGGGGAGGCCGAGGCGGTGTAGCCCATCGCCGTCAGCGGGCTGATCACGTTCACCGCCGCGGCGATCGGACCCGAGGCGCTCGCGACGAAGCTGTACTCGCCGTCGCCGAGGCAGACCGCGCTCGCCGCGGGGCCGCAGAGCGTGCCCGGGTCGGGCGAGGCGGCGCCCCCGATGAAGCGCGGGTCGAAGGCCCACGACGCCCCGGGGGCGATCGCGGAGGTCGAGACGAAGGTCTGCTGTGCGCCCGCGCCGCCGAGCGCGCGGAAGGAAAGGCTCGGGGTCACCGCGGTAGCGCCGGTGTTCTGGACGACGACGGTCGAGATCCTCCCGATCCCCTGGGCGTTCTTGGCGGCGTAGGGGCCGTAGAGCGTCGCCGCCCCGCCGACGACACCGTCGGTCGCGTACGCGACGGGGTGGTCGATCGAGGGGTCGTCGAGGTGGGTGTTCACGACGACGGCGATCGGCTGGTCGCTGGTGAGGGTGACCGCGTACTGCTTGCCGTTGACCAGCCCGGGGGCGCCGAGGGCCGCGTCGTCGGAGTTGGGCTCGACGAACTTCGACTGCCCGGGGGCGATCGTCCGCCCGGCGAAGACCTGGGGGACGCTCCCGTCGAAGGAGACGAAGCGCGCCGTCACGGTCGTCGTCGCCGTCCCGAGGTTCTGCATGATGAAGGGGGTGTGGTAGCCGTAGAAGCGCCGCACGATGTTCGGCAGCGAGACGCCGGTGGAGCCCTGCGAGAAGCCGTCGTAGCTGAGCGCCTCGGCGCGCTCGCCCGTCCCCTGGTGCTCGTTCACGACCGAGACGATGCTCGACCCGAAGCTGCGCACGACGACCGAGAACTGGGTGTTCCCGGGGAGGTCGGTGTCGTTGTTGGGGACGTCGGCGAAGCTGCGCCCGGGGGCGAGCGCGCCGACCGTCCGCCGCGTCACGCAGCTCCCGTCGCTGAAGCGGTAGAAGGTGACCTCGAGGTTGGTCGCGGCACTCCCGGTGTTCTGGACGATGAAGGGCGTCTGGAACCCCGTGATCCCGCCGAAGAACTTGGTGATGTTCGGCAGGTAGTTGGTCATCGTCGGGGTGCCGCCGAGCGGCGCGATGCACGGCTGCGGCGCCGCCACTGGCGCCGTGCCGAGCGCGAGCGCTCCGAATCCGAACACGTCGTCTTTGCCCGGTGGGCCGAGGTCTAGGGCGCGCGATTCCAGGAACGTCTCGAGCTGCGTCGCGGTGAAGCTGGGGTTCGCCTGCTTTACCAGCGCCGCCGCACCCGCGACATTCGGCGCCGCGGATGAGGTGCCCGGGAATCCGCTCCCGTCGTCGCAGCCGGTGAAGGCGCCGTATGTCCCGGTGGACACGCTGCTGGGCCCCGCGATATCGGGCTTCGTGCGGCCGTCGATCGTCGGTCCCTGCGAGCTGTAAGCAGCGATCGTTCGCGCCTGCCAGCACATCGCGCCGACCGAGAACGATGCCGGCGAGGTCGCGGGCAGGGTGATGCTCCCGGCCGGGTTCGAGAGTTGAAGAATGCCGCTCAGGTCGATCGAAACGTCGATCCGCGGCGAGCCGGTGCCCGAGTGGTGGGCGATGTACAGCGAGTGGTATTCATTCGCCGAGGCGTTCGTGTAGCACAGCTCTTCCAGCGGCGGCTGCGTCCCGGTCTGAGTGCCGACCGACCCCGCGACGACCGCGGAGTCGGCGTCCCGCACGAGGTACAGGTCGTAGTCGAGGGACGTCGTCGGCCAGGAATCCCACTTCATCGTCACGCACGAGGTCGCGCCGGTCGCGATCCGCAGCCCGTTCCGATCGTTCCCGTTCTCGAAGACGTTGAATCCGTTGCCGTCGTCGCGGAAGACCCCGGACCAGTGCTTGCGGCCGTAGTTCCCGGCCGCGTTCACCCAGAGGATCCCGCTCGCGCGCGCGTCGGCGACGATGCGCTCGCTGACGCTCGTTCCGTCGCCGCGGCCGGCGGTCGAACCGCGCGAGAAATTGATGATGTCGACGCCCTGTGCCTTCGCGTAGTCCTTTGCCAGGCCGAGGCTGACCGTGCCGGTCGTGCAGACCAGCAGCAGTTGCGCGCTCGGCGCCATCTTGTGGATCAGCTCGGCGACGGCAGTCCCGTGCTGCGTCGCCGTAGCGAACGCGCCGTCGCAGTAGTCGACCTGCGGCATCCCAGGTGGCAGGTCTCCCGCCAGCTGTCGGGCGGCGAGGCCGGCGAAGCCTCCGTCGATGACGGCGATCTTCACCCCCGAGCCGGTGAGCCCGGCGGTCTGCCAAGCTTGGGCGTTCGTCGAGACGACGGCTTCGCTGACCGCGACGTCGGCGAAGTATTCGGTCGGAGCGTGGATGTACGCGTCGCCTGACTCGGCGGCGATGCCCGCGAGTGCCGAGAGCGGAACCCGAGCGTCAAGAAGATCGAGGTACGAGCCGCGGACAGTGCCGCCGTGGCGCCGGATGACGGAGGCGAGGCCGCCCTGCCGGCCAGGCGGCGCGTCGATCTCCACCTCGACGGTCGAGCCGTCCGTGGCGACCCGCGTGCCAGCCCCCAGATCGCGGGCCGAGGCTGGGCCCTGCCTCTCCGAGCGCTGCACCGCCTGGTTCAGCCGCGAATCGAGGTTTCCGATGCCGTGCGGTTGCTTTTGCGGCGGACCGGCCGCGCGTGCGGGTCGCCCCTGGAACGCGATGGCCATGCAGACCACCGCGATGACGAGCATCGCCACGACGGCGCGCGAATGGAACCTCGCGCGCTCCTCTGGCAGTTCATCCCCCGCATTGCCCCCGGCCGCGAACGCTAAACAGGTTAGCGACCAAGTTAAGGCTAGCACGCCACTAGGGACCGAAGGCGCGGCGAGCGGCCGGCGGTGGATGTGGTGGCAGACCCGCCGCCGGTGCGTCGGGCCGCGGGAGCGGGCCCGGAAGTCGACTCTCGGTTAGTAGTCGCGCTCCCGCGCGTCGCGCCGCCCCTGGAGGTCGGCGCGAGGGCGAGCGGCGTGGACCACGATTCGGTGGCGCGGTACGCCGCGATCAGACGGGACTCCGCGGATCCCGAGCCGTAGCCCAGGAGCCATCCGACGGCGCGCACGAGAGCCATCACGAGGATAACCGGCTCAGGGCTGTGTCGGCACCACGCGGATGATCCTGTCGCCCGAACCGTTGCTCGTCGTGAAGTACAGCGAGCCGTCCGGCGCCAGGACCGGGCTGCGCAGGCGTCCGTACCTGTTGTCGAACAGCACCTCCGCGGGCTCGACCGTCGTGCCATCGACGGTGAAGCGGCGCAGGTCGGATTCCTTGAGCGTGCAGATCATGAGCGAGCCCGACCAGGTGCCCCAGGCCGTCCCGGTCACGAACACTCCGCCCGACGTGGCGAGCGTTCCATCCTTACCGGAGGACCAGAGCGGGTCCTTGAACCCGCGCCCGGGAGCCGACCCCTCGACGATCGGCCAGCCGTAGTTCGCGCCCGGCTCGACGAGGTTGATCTCGTCGTGCGTGTCCTCGCCGTGTTCGATCTCGAAGACGCGGCCGGTCCCCGGCTCGAACGCGATGCCCTGTGGGTTGCGGTCACCCATCGTGTACGCGGCGGTGCGCGCGGAAGCGCCGGGCAGGATCGGGTTGTCGGCGGGGATCGAGCCGTCGGCATTCACGCGCAGCAGGCGGCCGTTCAGCGCATTCGGGTCCTGCGCGGAGCGGCCCACCGCGGCGTCGCCCATCGAGACCCAGAGCTTTCCGTCGGGCCCGAAGCGCACTCGGCAGCCGTCGTGGATGTTGCTCGCGCGGATGCCACGCTGGATGACGTAGCGGTCGAACTCGAGCGAGTTGCCCGACGCGCGATAGCGCAGCACCTGGTTCCGCCACTCGCCTTCATCGACGCGCGAGGCGCACACGTACGCGAACCCGTTCGTCGCGAAGTCGGGATCGAGTGCGATCCCCATCAGCCCCGCCTCGTCGACCGCGCGCATGTTAGTCAGCGATGTGTGGCCGACGCGAGGCGCGTTCGGCTCGCCGTTCGCGAAGATCAGGATGTTGCCCGCGCGTTCGGTGACGAACATCCGGCCGTCCGGCGCGAAGGCGATGTCCCACGGGATCCGCAGCCCGCTCTGGACGACGCTGGGCGTGAGCGTCGGGACCTGCGGCGCTTTGGTCGGCGCGGGGCTTGGAGTCGGGGCCGGCGCCCCACTGCCGGTGGGAGGCGGTGCGCCGCCAACGGTCCCGGCCGCGCGCGGCGTGGGCGAGGTGGCCGCCGCGGGGCCGGGAGCGCAGCTTGCGAGGAGCAGCGCGCAGGTCAGCGCGACGGCGGAGCGAAGGAGCATCTTCGCATTGTGGGCGGGCGGCTGGTCAGTACGAAGCGGCGAGTACCCGCACGGGATCCGCGTCGAGCTGCACGATGTTGATGAGGCCGAGCTCCGCCGTGAGGACGGCGATGCCATGCTCGAGGCCGGTCAGCGCGACATAGACCTCGTCCCCGTTGGGCGAGATCGCGAGGTCAGCGACCGCGCCGAGGACCTGCGCCCGCTGCCGCACCGCCTTTGTCCGGATATCGATCGCGACGACGCCGTTGGCCGTCCCCGCGTACAGCACGGCCTCGCTCGGCGACACGGCGAGTGCGGTCGCGTCCGCCCCGAGCGGGATGCGCTCGACGACCGCGTACTGCTCGGTGTCGACGATGTCGATCGTGCCGGTGCCCTTCGCGACGGTGTAGATGCGCGTCCCCGAGCCGTTCATCGCCATCGCGCCCGCCGGTCCGTCGAGCGGGATCGTGTATGGCGTGCGCCCACCGAGGTTGAGATACAGGAGGTCGATGCCGCGCGGGGTCGCGACGAAGATGTGGTTGTGCTTGTAGGACGGGGCGAGGCCATGCGGGTCGCTGCTGTAGGCGAAGAATTCTGCCTGACCCTCGCGCACGTTGAACTGCTCGGCGCCGGTCTTCCCGACCACGACCACCGATTCGCCGTCCCGGTTCGCGGCGACGATCCCGTCGACGTCGACGTGAAAGGCCGCCCCCGACTGCCGGGTCGCGAGGTCGCTGACGATGACCTGCTGGTCCTTCGCGGAGTAGAGCGTGTGCTCGTTGGTGCCGAGGGCGATCTGGTCCGCACCCACGATCGCCGTTGTCGCGGAGCGGTCGGCGGGCTTGGCGGTGACGACGTTGCCGCCGGCGAGCGCGACGAGGGTCACGCTGCGGGGCGGCCGCGCCGCGGGCACCTGGTAATGATCGACCGTCGCGCTGGTCTTTTTCTTCCACCCGTCCTTCTCGACGAATGGGTAAGGGTCCACGACGTCCGCCGGCCCCAGGATGGTGTACGGGGAATCGCCAACGTGGTCGCCATCCCCATCGCTGCCGGGATAGTCGCCCCAGTAGTTGCCTTCCTTCGTGCCTGCGTCGTGCCACGTGTTGCCCTCGGTGTTGTCGCTCACCTGCGGGCGGTTGCCGTCGACGTTGTTGTGGAACACGAGGTTCCCGCTCGCCTCGCTGAACCAGATCCCCCAGTTGATGTTGTTCTCGATGTTGTTCTCGATCACCCGGTTGCGTTTGCTCGAGTACAGGTAGATGCCATAGCCGCCTGGGCTGTTGTACGTCTGGCGGACGAGGTCGTTGCCCTGCACGAGATTGTCGTTCGAGTTCTGAAGGTGCAGGCCGTAGATGTTCACGGCGACGGTGGAGCGCCGGATCGTGTTCCCGTCGGAGTTGTGGATGTACAGGCCGTAGCGGTTGTGCTCGCTCGAGACGTCCTCTATCACGCTCGCGGTGGTCCCTTCGAGATAGACGCCCGTCGAGAAGTCCGTCGTCTTGCCGCTTCGGACCACGATGTTCGTATGTTTCTCGACCCGCACGCCGACGCTGTCGAGCTGCGGCGCCGGCCACGTCTGCGGCCCCATACCGGGGCCGCTGAGGGTGTGCCCGCCGAGGTCCACGACCACGCCGTCGGCCACGACGACCAGCGCGTCGCCCGGGCACTTCATGTCGTTCGCGAGGATGAAGCTGGCCGCGACCTTCTGACCGCACTCAGCGGCGACCGGGGTGGGGGCGGGGCTCGGCGTGGGAGCCAGGGTCGGCGAAGGTGTCGCCGCGGCGAGCGTCGCGGATGCCGGCGCGGCCGACGGGGCCGCGGGCGCGGGTTGGCAGGCGGCGGCGGACAGCATGGCGACCGCGAGCCACGCCATCCGGCGCATCATCCAGAGGCTATACAACACCCGATGCCGCCGGTTCCGGCGGGCCATCCACCCCGCGCGTGAGGGAAGACCCGCAGCGGATCGACGGCCGCCTCGAGGGCACGCTGCGCATCCCAGACACGGAGCCGCGCGCGATCGCCGTCGTCGCCCACGCGCTTCCGACCCACGGGGGCACGATGCGCAACCCGTTGATCGCGACCATCGCGCGCGCCTGCGCCGAGCGCGGCTGGTACGCGCTGCGCTTCAACTTCCGCGGCGTCGGCGGCAGCGCCGGCGAATGGACCGCGGGACGCGAGGAGCCGGACGACGTTGCCGCGGCGGCAAGCCACGCCCGGTCGCTCGCCCCAGGCCTCCCGCTCGGGGTATGCGGGTACAGCTTCGGCGCGCGCATGACGCTGCGCTGGCTCGAGCGTGGCGGGAGCGCCGAGTCGGTCGCGCTCGTAGGGCTCGGGCTCCGGTCGGTGAACCTGTCCGCCGAGCCGCTGCCGCCGGTCCCGCCCGGCACACTGGTCGTCGCCGCCGACGGCGACGAATTCGGCACCGCGGCCGAACTGCGCGCCGCGGTGCCCGCCACCCGCGTCGCCGAGCTAACTGGGACGGACCACTTCTTCAGGGGTCGCTACGCCGAGGTCGCCCGGCTAGTCGCCGATCAATTCGCGGCGTCCTTCGCCAAGCGTCGGGACGCGGAAGGGCCGTGAGCCGCAAACCTGCCAACGCCGCGTCGACTGCCTCCGGACGGCCATCAGGAGCGAGGCGGCGCGCGCCGGGCGTTCCCCTAGCATGCCGATATGACCGCCCAGGTGACCGCGGCGCCATCGCGCGCGACCGCGGGCGCCACCCGCCAGCGCATCCTGACCGGCGACCGGCCGACGGGCAAGCTGCACCTCGGTCACTACGTCGGCACGCTCGCGAACCGCGTGCGGCTCCAGGACCAGTACGAGACCTTCCTGCTCATCGCCGACTACCACATGCTCACGACGCGCCTCGGAGCGCTCGAGGAGATAGAGCGCAACATCCGCGACGACGTCCTGGACAACCTCGCAGCCGGCGTGGATCCGGGGAAGGTCACCTACTTCCTCCAGTCGCTCGTCCCGGAGATCCCGCAACTGCATCTGTACTTCAGCATGCTGGTGTCCGTCCCCCGCGTTCAGCGCATCCCGACGCTCAAGGACGCGCTGCGCGACCACGGCCTGGCGCAGCCCACGTACGGCCTGCTCGGTTACCCGATCCTCCAGGCCGCGGACATCCTGTCCGTCAAGGGAAACCTCGTTCCGGTCGGGCGTGACAACGAGTCGCACGTCGAGATCACGCGCGAGATCGCGCGCCGCTTCAACGAGCTTTTCGGCCAGGTCTTCCCGGTCCCCGAATCGCTGATCCCGGACGTCGGACTTCTTCCAGGGATCGACGGCCGCGACAAGATGGGCAAGAGCCTCGGCAACGCGGTGAACCTGTCCGACGACAGCGCCACCGTCCAGCGCAAGGTCATGTCGATGTACACCGATCCGAATCGGATCCGGCCGACCGACCCCGGGCGGGTCGAAGGCAACCCGGTCTTCATCTACCACGACGCCTTCAATGGCGACGCAGCGGAGGTCGACGACCTCAAGGCCCGCTACCGCACGGGCAAGGTGGGAGATGTTGAGGTGAAGCGCAGCCTCGCGGCCGCGATCGAGCGCTTCCTCGAGCCGATGCGCGAGCGGCGCGCCCGCTACGCCGATGACCCGCGGCTCGTTGACGACATCCTCCTCGGGGGAAGCGAGCGCGCGCGGGATGAAGCGCGGCGGACCCTGCACGACGTGCGCTCCGCCATGCGCCTCGACTACTTCGGAGCTTGACGGCGATCGCGAGGGGCCCCGGCCGTCCCTAGGCTCTACGCGCTCATCCTGAGCGGCGGAGCGGGGACCCGCCTCTGGCCGCGCTCCCGCCGCAGGCGGCCGAAACAGTTCCTTGACCTGCTCGGCCCGCGAACGCTGCTCCAGGCGACCGCCGACCGGGTCGCGGGCCTCGTCCCCGCGGAGCGCGTCTTCGTCGTGGCGCCACCTGAGCACCGCGCGCTGATCCACGAACAGCTGCCGAAGCTTCCGCCCGACCACCTCGTCGTCGAGCCGTACCCGCGGGGCAACGCCGCCGCCATCGCCCTCGCGATGGCGGCGCTCGAGGCATTCGATCCCGACGCGGTGGTGGCCGTCCTGCCGTCGGACCACGCGATCGCCGACGCGGAGGCCTTCCGCACCGTCCTCATAACGGCGACGGTCGCGGCAGAGGCAGGGTTCCTCGTCACCCTCGGCATCACGCCGACGTCGCCGGATACGGGGTTCGGATACATCCGCGCGGGCGCAGCGATCCCTCTCGATGCGCCGCTGCCGGTCCACCGCGTCGAGCGGTTCATGGAGAAACCACGTCGCGAGGAGGCGCAGGCGATGCTCGCCGCCGGAGGCCACTTCTGGAACGCCGGCATGTTCGTCTGGCGCGTCTCCGAGATCCTCCGGGCGTTCCGCGAGCACCTTCCCAGGACCGCGCGGGCGATCGACGCACTTGCGCAGGCCGTCGGGACCCCGCGGTACGAGTCGGTGCTGGCCGAGGTCTGGGAAGAAACAGACCGGACGACCATCGACTACGGCATAGCCGAGCGCGCCCGGAACGTCGCGGTGGTGCCGGCGGAGATCGGCTGGCGGGACGTCGGCTCCTGGGAGCGGCTCGCCGAGATCGTCGCGGGCCGGGGCAACTGGTCGGCGGGCGAGCACATCGACGTCGACTCCGCGGGCAGCTACCTCTCCGTGCCGGGGAAGACGGTCGTCACGATCGGCGTCCGCGACCTCGTCGTGGTGGAGACGGACGACGTCCTTCTCATCGCCTCAAAGGAGCGCTCCGAGGAGGTCAAGGGGGTCGTCGACCGTCTCCAGCGCGAAGGCCGCGAGGAGCTCCTCTGAGGGGCCCCCTAGCCAGCGCGGTTAGCATTGTCAGTGGATGGCGCCCGGTGAGGGCGCTTTTCTCTAGGTGAAAAGGGAAGACCGATAGCAACAGAAGCCACGCCAGCACCACCCGCGTCGCCGCGTCCGACGCGCCAGCGGGCCCGCAAAGCGGCCGGCGGGCGTCCCGCCGCTCGCTCATCCGGTGGCCCGGCGCCACGGCCCCGGCGCAGCTCGCGCGGCCGCGACCTCGTCGTCGTCGAATCCCCGACGAAAGCGCGGACGCTCGAGCGGATGCTCGGCGACGGCTACAACGTGGAGGCGTCGTTCGGCCACATCCGCGACCTGCCGAAGTCGAAGCTCGGCATCGACCTCAAGACGTTCGCGCCGGACTACATCGTGCCGCCAGACTCCGAGGCTCGCGCCCGGAGCCTGCGAAGCGGCGCCCGGCTCGCAGACCACGTGTGGCTCGCGACGGACCTGGACCGCGAGGGCGAGGCGATCTCGTGGCACCTCGCGGAGCTCATGGATGTCCCCAAGGCGAAGCTCCGCCGGGTCACCTTTCACGAGATCACCCCCGACGCGATCGCCGAGGCATTCCGCCGACCGCGCGAGATCGACCAGGACCTCGTGAACGCGCAGCAGGCCCGGCGCGTCGTCGATCGACTCGTCGGCTACACGATGTCGCCGCTCCTCTGGAAGAAGATCCGCTACGGGCTCTCCGCGGGTCGGGTCCAGTCGGTCGCGCTGCGGATCGTCGTCGACCGGGAACGGGAGATCCAGGCCTTCGTCAAGGAGGAGTACTGGACGATCGAGGCGATCCTCGCGAACCGCGCGGGCGAGTCGTTCACGGCCGAGGTCCTCCAGCACAAGGGCAAGAAGCTCGCGATAAAGACGGGCGAGGACGCCGACCGGCACCGGGCGGCGCTCGCTGACGCGGTGTGCCGGGTCGCGAGCGTCGAAAAGCGCGAGACCTCGCGGAATGCGGCTCCGCCCTTCACGACCTCCACGCTCCAGCAGGATGCCTCGCGCAAGCTCGGCTACCCGGTGAAGCGGACGATGGTGCTCGCCCAGCAGCTCTACGAGGGCGTGTCCGTGGGCGCCGCGGGCCAGGTCGGGCTCATCACCTATATGCGCACGGACTCGCTCCACGTGGCCGAGGGCGCGCTGCGCCAGGCGCGCGACGTGATCGCGCGCGAGTTCGGCCCGGCCTACGCGCTCGAGCGGCCGCGCCATTTCAAGACGCGGAGCAAGGGCGCGCAGGAGGCGCACGAGGCGATCCGGCCGACGGATCTCTCGCGCACGCCCGCGAGCGTGCGGCGCTACCTGCGGCCGGACCAGCTCCGTCTCTACACGCTGATATGGCAGCGCGCGGTCGCGTCGCAGATGCAGCCCGCGCGGTACGAGCAGATCCGCGTCGACGTGAACGCCGACGGCTATCTCCTCCGCGCGAACGGCCGCAGGCTGCTGTTCGATGGCTACCTGCGCGTGTACCAGGAGGGGACTGAGGACCCCGAGCGCGAGCTCGTCCCGCTCCCGGAGCTCGCCGAAGGCGAGGAGCTGCGCGTGCTCGGCCTCGACGCGACGCAGCATTTCACGCAGCCCCCGCCGCGGTACACCGAGGCGTCGCTGGTGAAGACACTCGAGGAGCACGGCATCGGTCGCCCTTCGACCTACGCACCGACGATCTCGACGTTGATCGACCGCCGCTACGTGCGCCGCGAGGCTCGGGCGCTCGTGCCGGAGGACGTCGGCTTCGTCGTCACCGACTTCCTGCGCGAGCACTTCCCGGACATCGTCGACCTCGGCTTCACCGCGCGCATGGAGGAGGACCTCGACAAGATCGCGAGCGGCGAGGTCGAGTGGGTGCCGATCGTGCGCGCGTTCTTCGAGCCCTTTTCCGCCCGCGTCGACGAGAAGACGCTGAGCGTCAAGAAGTCCGACGTGACGGAGGAGGCGACCGATCGGGTGTGCCCGAAATGCGGACGGCCGGTCGTGATCAAGCTCGGCCGGTACGGACGGTTCTACTCATGCACGGGCTTCGCGAAGGGCAAGAAGGGCCAGCCGCTGCCGCCGGGCGCCTGCGATTACTCCGAGCCGCTCGAGGGTCAGGAGCAGCAGGGGCCCGAGATCATCGAGGGCGAGATGTGCCCGGAGTGCGGCAAGCCGCTCGCGCGCAAGCGCGGCCGTTTCGGCCCATTCATCGCCTGCACCGGGTATCCCGATTGTCGCTACATCAAGAAGAACGTCCAGAAGACAGGCGTCGTGTGTCCCCTGTGCGGCAAGGGCGAGCTGGTGCGGCGGCGGGGTCGAGGGAAGTCCGTGTTCTTCGGGTGCGAGCGCTACCCCGAGTGCACCTTCACCGCGCGGGAACTGAGCGCTGCGACGAAGCCCACCGACGGCGCGGTCGCCGTTCCGGTTCCCGATAAAGTCCCCGCGCCGGTCGGCGCCGGCGAGCCCGCCTGAGCGTCAACGCGATCCCCGCGAGCGTCACCGACGCCGAATGGGACGCGCTCGTGATGGCGACCGGTCGCGACCACATCCTTCAGCAGAGCGGCTGGGCGACGCTCAAGGCCGCGACCGGCTGGCACGCGACCCGCTTCACGCTGGCCGAGGACGGCGACCCGGTCGGCGTATGCCAGGTGCTCTCCCGCAGTCTTCCGCTCGGCCTCAGTGTCGCGTACGCGCCGCGCGGTCCGCTCGTCGACCCGGCGCGGCTGGCGTTGGCCCTCGGCGCACTTCGCCGCGCGCTCGCAGTGACCCGCTGCGCGAGCCTTCTCTGCGACCCCGAGATTCCCGACGCCGCGGACACGGTGCGCTCGCTCGCGGGCGGCGGCGTCGCGCGCTCGCCGATCTTCGTCCAGCCGCGCCGCACGCTCTTGATGGACCTGTCGCTCGAGCCAGACGTGCTCCTCGCGGCGATGCGCCGAAAGACGCGCCAGTACGTGCACAAGGCCGAGCGCGCCGGCGTCGTGACCGAGGAGACCTCCGATATCGACCGGTTCCTCGCGGTGCTGCGTGCAGTGGCGGCGCGTGATCGGTTCGGGATCCACGACCGTGACTATTTCGAGCGGCTCCTGCGAGCGTTCCCCGGGCGCGCTCACCTCCTCATGGCAAGGCTCGGCGGCGAGGACGATGGCGCCCTACTCGTGGTGCGTTCGGGCGAGCGCGCCTGGGAGATGTTCGGCGGCTGGAGCGGCGCCCACGCCGACGCGCGGCCGTTCTACCTGCTGAAGTGGCGCTCGCTGCTGCTGATGCGCGGCCTGGGCGTGCGCCGCTACGACATGTGGGGGCTCGCCGATCGGCCACTCGCGACGACATCGCAAAGTCAGACGGGGAGGCAGGCCCGACACTTTCAGGCCGTGCGCAATGGTGTCGGCGATATGCGCGGCAGCGGTGGGGCCGGCGCTGCCGCCAGTGATGTGGACGGCCTCGCGGTCAGCGACTCGGCCGACCTCGGTGCGGCCCCGAGCTCAGGTGCTTCGAGCCCGATGGCCCAAGCGCCGCTCGCCGGGGTCGAGAACTTCAAGCTCGGCTTCGGCGGCGAGGTCGCGGAGTGGATCGGCGCGCTCGAGACGCCGGTGCGCCGGGCGCTGTTCCCGCTGTGGCAGCTCGGCGCGCGCCGCCGCCTCGCGCGGTCGGCGTGAAGCACCACGGGGCGCCGACCTGGTGGGATGACGCCGCGGCGCGATCGCCGGCGGGACACGTGCTGCAATCGAGCGCGTGGGGCGGCATCCGGGCGGCGGGCGGATGGCGCCCCGAGTACCTTGCGTTCGGCGATCCGCTGCCGGTCGCGCTGGTCCTCTGGCGCGACCTGCCGCTCGGCCAGCGGCTCGCATACGTCCCCCGCGGCCCCATCGCCGCGCCTGGCGACGTCGAGGGTCTCGGGCGCGCTCTCGTCGCGCTCGCGCGCCTCGGGCGGGATCGCGGCGCGCTGTTCGTGAAGGTGGATCCGGAGCTCCAGCCCTGCGTACGCGGAGGACGCGCTGCGCTCGGCCGGCTTCGAGCGTTCGCGGCAGGACATCCAACCGGTGCTCGCGACACTGCAGCTGGACCTCGCCGCCGGCCCCGACGCGCTGATGGCGGGCTTCGACAAGGACACGCGGTGGAGCGTGCGCCAGGCGTCCAAGCGCCGCGTCGTGGTGCGCGAGGCGACGAGCGACGCGGACCTGCGCTGCTTCTACGAGCTCTACGCCGAGACGGGTCGCCGAGCGCGATTCATCACGCGGGCATGGGAGTACTACAGATCGGTGTGGCGTTCGCTGATCGGCGCGGGCCTCGCGACGCTCCGACTCGCATCGGTCGAAGGAGCTCCCGCGGCGGCAGCGATGACCTGGCGCTGCGGCGAACGGGAGCTGTACATGTACGGGGCGTCGAACGAGATCGGGCGGCGGACGTTCGCGTCGTACCTTCTCCAGTGGGAGTGCATCACCGCCGCGCGCGTCCGCGGCGCGGCGCGTTACGACTTCGGCGGCATCCCTCTCGATCCGGAACGGAGGGACGACCCGATGCACGGCCCGTACATGTTCAAGAAGGGCTTCGGCGGCACGCGCGTGCGCTGGGCCGGCGCACATGACGCCGTCCCGCGGCGCATCCCATACCGCGCATACCTCGTCATCGAGCCCGCGTACACGCGCTCGCTCCAGGCCGCGCGGGGGCTTGTTCGCCGGCGAGGAGCACGTGGGTGACGCGCGCGGCGCTCCCAGTCGAAGCTCGCGTCACCGGCGACGCGTATGGGCCGCGCGCGGCGCTCCCGGTCCTCCGCGGGCCGGGCCACCGGTGAGCGTTCCGTGAAGCTCGCGGCGCTGCTGCACGGAGCCCGCCTGGACGCGACCGGTGTGGGGGACGCCGACGTGCGGGCCCTGGTGTACGACTCGCGCCGCGCGGTGCCGGGATCGCTGTTCGTCGCGATCCCGGGGTTCCACCGAGACGGCCACGAATACGCCGCCGACGCGGCGGCTCGCGGCGCCGTCGCGGTCGTCGCCGAGCGGCCACTCCCGCTCCCCGTTCCCGTCGTGGTCACGAGCGACGCTCGCATCGCGCTCGCCGATCTCGCGGCCGAGCTCTTCGACCACCCGACCGAACGGCTGAAGGTCGCCGCCGTCACGGGCACTGACGGCAAGACCACGACCGTGCACCTCGTCTCCGACGTGCTCGAGGCCGGCGGCGCGCGCACCGGGTTCGCGACGACCGTCGACTTCAAGCTCGCTGGGACGAGCTGGGCGAACGAGAGCCGCCAGACCACCCAGGAGGCGGTCGAGGTCCAGGAATTCTTCGCGGAGCTGCTCGTCGCCGGCGGCACCTGGGGAGTGCTGGAGGCGACGTCCCACGCGCTCGCGCTCCACAAGCTGCGAAACTGCCGGATCGATATCGCCGTGTTCACGAACCTGTCGGCGGAGCACCTCGACTTCCACGGCACGCTCCAGCGCTACCTCGAAGCGAAGGCCATCCTGTTCGCGGACCTGCTGGGGGGTCCGGACAAGGGGGTCGCGAAGACGGCGGTCCTCAACGCTGACGACACACGGTGGCAATACCTCGCGGCTCGCGCCGGCGATGCGCGGGTCCTCACCTACGGGATCGACGCTCTCGCCGACGTGCAGGGCACCGTCATGTCCGCGGACGCGAGCGGGTCGCGGATCCGCATTGCGACCGGACCGCAGCGCACAGACCTGACGCTTCCGCTCGTCGGCCGCTTCAACGTGCACAACGCCCTCGCCGCCGCCGCGGTCGGGATCGCCGCGGGCATCGACCTCGACCGCATCAGCGTCGCGTTGTCGCGCGCGAAAGCGGTGAGCGGCCGCATGGAGCGCATCGAGTGCGGGCAACCGTTCAGCGTGGTTGTGGACTACGCCCACACGCCCGAGTCGCTCGACAAGGTGCTGGCGCTTCTGCGGCCGCTGACGACGGGGCGGCTCATCGCTGTGTTCGGCAGCGCCGGCGAGCGCGACAGGGCGAAGCGTCCACGGCTCGCGCAGGTCGCGGCGCGCTACGCGGACCTGTTCGTGATCACGCAGGAGGACCCGCGGCTCGAGGACCCCGCGGCGATCCTCGCCGAGATCGAGGCCGGGGCGAAGGATGCCGGGAAGCGGCCAGGGGACGACTACCTCGTCATCGACGATCGCGAGGCGGCGGTGCGCGAGGCCGTGCTCCGTGCCCGGCCGGGGGACACCGTCCTCCTCGCGGGCAAGGGACACGAGCGCTCGATCATCGTCGGCGAGACAAAGCGCCCCTGGGACGAGGCCGGCGTCGCGCGCGCGGCACTGCGCGAGCTGGGGCACGCGAAGTGAGCGCCGGGCACGCGAAGTGAGGACCGGGCAGGCGAAGTGAGCACCGAACCCCCGGACGACCCGCCGGAGGTGGGTTCAGAGCACCCGGGCGAGCGCGTGCGACCCGTGATCGTGCTCCGTCCGCGCGAGCTCATCTTCGGCGGGCTCGCGGCGATCCTCCTGCTCACGTACCTGCTCCTCGGCGTGCGCGTCGCGCCGGCGGTGAGCTTGAGCGGCACCCCGACGCCGACACCGACGCTCGCGTCGGGTCCGATCCAGGCACCCAAGGTCATCCCCGGCACCATCGCCTTCGTGATCCGCGGCGATGTCTTCGTGATGCGCGGTGGGAGCTACCGCGCACAGACGTCGGAGGGCAGGGCGCTCCAGCCGAGCCTGTCGGCCGACGGCGCGCAGGTGGTCTTCGCGCGGTCGGAATCGGTCGACGGACGGCGCGTCGTCGACGGGCAGGTCACATCGGCCTCGCTCGGTTTCACGAACATCATCCGCAAGCCGGCGGGAGGGGGAAGTGAGGAGATGCTCCTCAGCGGCCTAACGCGCGCCGGGAACGGCTTCCACGAAGTGTCGTGGCTTCTCGGCCCGGCGCTCTCGACGAGTGGCCGGCAGCTCGCGTTCGTCGAGGACTCCGGAGACGGCACGGGCAACAGCGAGCTCGAGGTGCTCGACCTACAGACGCGACGTATCGCGACGCTCTCCAGCGGTTCACGCCTCGCCGATCCCGCGTGGTCACCTGACGGGAAGACGATCGTGGTGACGACGTACACGAGCCAGAACGAGCCGCCGGGTCTCCTGCTCGTGACCGCCGACGGGAAGTCCGCCACGCGGGTCAAGATCCCCGAGGGCGATGCCTACGCGCCGTCGTTTTCGCGGGACGGGAAGTGGCTCGTGTATACCCTCCGGACCGGCAAGAGCAACGACGTGCACGCCGTCGAACTCGCGACCGCGCGCGACATCGCGCTCACCACCGGCGGCGCGAGCTGGCACGGCGTCTTCTCGCCCGACGGGGCATCCGTGGCGTTCCTCCGAGAAGAGAAGCAGGTGATCGACTTGTGGACGATGGAACTGGGCGAGGCCCTGGCGGGTGGCGCACCCAAGGCGCCGATGAAGCTGACGCACGGCGAGGGCGTGAACGGCGAGGATCGCCCTAGCTGGGGAAGTTGAGTCGGCCTCCGCCGGTCAGATCAGGCGCTTGCGCACCTGAGCCGAGGCGAAGTCCATCGTGGCGACCGTGACGATGATCATGAAGATGATGAGTCCCGCCTTCTGGTACTGGAACAGGTTGATCGACTGGAAGAGCGACTGGCCGATCCCGCCACCGCCGACGAAACCGAGCACGGGCGCGAGCCGAACGTTCGCGTCCAGGCGGTAGATCGAAAACGACGTGAATGGGTTAACGATCTGCGGCAGCACCGCTGTCCAGACCACCTGGAAGCGCGTCGCGCCGGTCGCCGTGATCGCCTCCCCCGGGCCCGGATCGATGCCCTCGATCGCCTCCGAGTAGAGCTTGCCCAGCACGCCGATGTTGTGGAACGCCAGGCCGAAGACGCCGGCGGCGCTGCCGAGCCCGAAGATCACGGCGAAGACGATGACCACGATGAGCACGTCGATCGACCGAACGATCGTGAAGATGACGCGGACCACCGCGTAGATGGCGGACGTCAGCGGGTTGCCGGTCATGATGTTGCGCGCGCCGAGGAACGCGAGGGGAAGCGCGACGACCATCGCGAGCGCGGTCGCGACGATGCCCAGGAAGATCGTCACGATCATCAGTCCCTCGGCGGTATCCCAGAACGTCTCGAACTCGTTCTGCGGGGTCAAGATCGAGAAGTCCCACTGGAGCAGCTTGCTGATCACGCCGCTCGCGTACTCGGGGTTCGCGCGCGAGACGTCGATCTGGAGCAGCTGCACGCCGAAGTACAGGACGAGCAGCGCCGCCGCGATCCCGGCCCAGCGGCGCCAGTCCGTGAGCGGGGTGCGCCGCAGCTCCAGCGGGACCGGCAGGCCGCGCGCGGTGAAGTACTCGGCCACCCCTAGCGATCCGCCGGGATGCGCGGGTCGTACGCGGGCGCGTCAACCGAGTCCTTCGCCTCCGCGGCCGTGCGCCCGGGACCGATCTCGACCTCGACCGCGTCCTCGCCGTAGATCTCCCTGAATCGAGCCTCGTCGATCTCTATGGGCAATCCGTCGAAGGCGACCTTGCCCGCCTTGAGCGCGACGACGCGCGTCCCGTACCGGCGCGCGAGCGACAGGAAATGCAGCGAGCAGATGACGGTGATCCCGTCCTTCTTGTTGATCTCCTCGAGGTACTTCATGACGGAGTGGCTGGTCGCCGGATCGAGGCTCGCCACCGGCTCGTCCGCCAGCATCAGCTCCGGCTGCTGCATGAGCGCGCGCGCGATCCCCACGCGCTGCTGCTGCCCGCCGGAGAGCGCGTCGGCGCGCGAGTAGGACTTGTCGAGGATGCCCACGCGCACGAGGTTCTGGAACGCCATGCCGACGTCCTCGCGGCCTGGGCGCGACGCGATCGTCCGCCACGAGGAGCGCCAGCCGAGCCTGCCGGAGAGCACATTCGCGAATACGGAGCTGCGCTTCACCAGGTTGAACTGCTGAAAGATCATGCCGATCCGGCGCCGGACTCGCCGCAGCTCCGCCGGACCGGCGGCCGTGACGTCGATGCCATCGAAGAACACCCACCCCGAGGTCGGATCGACGAGCCTGTTGATGCAACGGAGCAGCGTCGACTTCCCCGAGCCCGACAAGCCGATGAGGACCACGAATTCGCCACGCTGGATGTCGAGCGATATCCCGTCCAGGGCACGCGTCCCGCCCGCGTAGACCTTCGTCAGGTCGCTGATGGAGAGGAACGCGGGCATCGGCGCGAGCATACAAAGAAGGAGGCTCCCCTTCCGGGAAGCCTCCTCGTCATGCCTGGACCGTTCCCCCCGTTTACGGCGACTTGCTCGGGCTCGGTGACGGCGTCGCCGCGGGACGCGGCGTCTTCGCGGCCTCCCCGGCGACGTCGATACCTGCGAGCTTCGCGGCGTCGCGCACGGAGTCGTAGAAGTTGGCCTGCACCTCCTGGATGCCGTCCCACGCGAACAGCGTCTTGAGGTTCCCCTTGCCGCCATCGGTCCCGGCGTAATCCAGGAGCGCCTTCTTCACCTGCGCCGCGACGTCGGCGGGGAAGTCCTTTCGCAGCGCGATGCCGTCGTTCGGGATCGGTCCCGCCTTGTCGATGACCTTCGTCTTCGCGAGGACATCCGCCGGCATCCCTGCGGCGACGTCCGTGCCGCCGGGGACCTTCACGCGCGCGTCGACGAACGACGCGGCGCCGTCGACCTGACCGTTGTAGAGGGCGAGGATCGACTGCGGGTGGCCGCCGGCGAAGATCGTCTGGCTGAAGAACGTCTTCGGCTCCTGTCCGGTCTTCTGCTTGACGACCAGGCTCGGGAACAGATAGCCGGACGTCGATATCGCGTCCACGAACGCGAACCGCTTGCCCTTGAGGCCGCCGAGGTCGGTGATGCCGCTATCCGTGCGTACGACGATCTGCGAGTTGTAGGTCGGCGACAGCTTGCCGGTCTCGTCGTTGCGCAGCGCCGCGAGGATCGGGCTGCCACAGTCCTTATCGAGGAGCAACGTCATCTGGAGCGGCGCGATGAACGCGATGTCCGTCTGTCCCGCGCACACCGACTCGATCTCCGCCGCGTAGCTCGTGGGGACGATGACCTTCCAGCGAAGGCCCGTTGCCGTCGCGAGCGCCGACGCGATCGCGTTGCCGGTCGTGGTGAGCTTCGCCACTTCCGCGGATGGCGTGATCGCGAGCACGATCGGGCGGTCGAACGAACCAAGACGCGCGCCGCTCGCCTTGGGCGAGCCGCTCGCGCCGGCCGTTCCGCCTGTTCCGGCGGTGCTGCACGCGCCGAGGATGAGCGCCGCAGCGAGCGCGAGGGCCAGCGGCCCACGTCGGGACCAGAGCATCGGTGCCTCCTTTGACAACTGAGAACGCACCTATGATAGCCACGAGAATGTCCTTCCTCAGCAAGCTCGCCGCATCGTCGCGCGCCCGCGACAGCATCATCTGCATCGGACTCGACCCCGAGCCGGACCGCATCCCGGAAGCGCTCGGCAACGGCCCGCAGGCGGCGCTGCGCTTCCTGCGGCGCATCGTGCGCGCGACCAGCGACATCGCGTGCATCTACAAGCCGAACGTTGCCTTCTTCGAGCGCTATGGGCCGGCCGGGATGGACGTGCTCACGCTTCTGCTACAGGCCATCCCGGACGACATCCCCGTGCTGCTCGATGCCAAGCGCGGCGACGTGCCGAATTCGTCCGCCGCGTACGCGCATGCGATCTTCGAACGCCTGCGCGTCGACGCCGTCACGGTCGCGCCGTATCTCGGCCTCGACAGCATCGCCCCATTCGCCGAGAGCGGTTTCGCGTTCGTCGTCGCGCGCACGAGCAACCCCGGCGCGCGCGACTTCCAGGACCTCGAGGTGGCGGGCCGGCCGCTCTACGAGATCGTCGCCGAACGCGCCGCGGAGCGCTTCCCGTCGGATCGCTGCGGATTCGTCGTCGGTGCCACATACCCGGCGGAGGCGCGACGCCTGCGGGCGATGCTTCCGGATCGGCTCTTCCTCATGCCGGGGATCGGCGCGCAGGGCGGCGACGTCGAGGCGGGGCTCAGGGCGGGCCTGGACGCGCAGGGAGGGGGCGTGCTCCTTTCGGCCTCCCGATCGGTGCTCTACGCGTCGGCGGAGGCCGACTTCGAGGCGGCCGCGGCGCTAGCCGCCGCCGCGTTGCGGGACGAGGCGAACGCCGCGCGCTCGCACGCCCCGGTGGGCTGATGTTCGGCATCGGAACGGGGGAGCTGCTCCTCCTCCTGCTCGTCGCGCTCGTCGTCCTGGGACCCGAGCGCATGCCCAAGCTCGCCCGCGACGTCGGACGGGCGCTGGCGGACTTCCGCCGGACGAGCGACGAGCTGCGCGAGGAGTTTTTGAATGCCGACAAGCTCGCGGAACGCATGACCCAGGCGACCGTCCCGGGCGCCGCGGCCCTACCCGAGGTCACGCCGGCGGACCCGGCAGCGCATGGCGCTGCCGCGACCACGAGCGATCCAGCCGTCCCGACGGCGGACCCGGCGACCAGCTCTGCCGCGAGCAGCGGCGACTCCGCGGGCGCGACGGAGGCGAGCTCGGAGCGTCCGGCCGTCGACGCGGGGGCTTCGTCCGGTGCGACCGAGGCGTCACCTGCCGCTGCGGCAGCGGCCGGTGAGATCGCCATCCCCGCGGTCGAGGCGGACTCCTCGATCCCGGCGGGGGAGGCGGCGACCGCGATACACGAAACGTCCGCCATCCCCACGGTCGATCCGACCGTCGCGATCCCGGCCGTCGAAGCGACATCGGCGATCTCGCGGGCCGCGCCCGTGGCCGCCACGACCGCCGTCCAGACGAACGCGGCCAGCGGCGCTGACGCTCCTGGCGCCACGACGGCCCAGGCTGCCGATACGCAGTTGGTCGAGCCATCGCTCGAGCCCGCCGCCCCCGCGTCGTCGGAGGAGGCGGTCACGGAACCCGACGAGACGGCGTTCGACCGCGAGGCGCGGGAGGCCCGTGAGCGCCTGCACAGCGAGGAACACCGCGCGCGCGCCGAAGCCGAAGGCTGGGAGAAGCCCACCGACGAAGCCGGCAACTCCGAAAAATGGGCCTAACCTAAGCCGCGATGCGTCTCGCGCCGTGGATCGTCGGCCTGATCGCGCTTTTCGCGGTCTTCGTCGACATCCCCAAACACCAGATCTCGTTCCCGTTCGGCGCCGACTGCCCAGGCATCTGCCTGAGGCTTGGCGACAACTCCTACTACAACGAGATCAAGACGCACCTCGGGCTCGATCTTCAGGGTGGGACGCAGCTGATCCTACGGCTCCAGACGGAGAAGCTCGCGAACCCGAACGCCGTACCCGTGGACACGCTCAACACCCAGGCCCAGAGGGTGATCGATCGTCGCATCAACGCCCTCGGCGTGTCCGAGCCCGTGATCCAGGGCCTCGGGCAGGACAAGATCCTGGTCGAGTTGCCAGGCGTCGCGGACATCCAGCAGGCGAAGGACCTCGCGACGCGGCAGGCGTTCCTCGAGTTCAAGGTCCCCGACAAGGACAAGCCCGGCGAGTTCAAGTCCCTTGACCCGCAGCTCACCGGCGCGCATTTGAAGCCGACGTTCGTGCAGTTCCAGAGCCCGTCGAATGTGCCCGTTGTTCACTTCGACTTCGACGAGCCCGACGCATCGCGCTGGGTGCAGCTGTCGAAGGACTTCACCTCACAACAGGTGCAGATCACGCTCGATGGTCGCGTCGTATCGCAGCCGCAGATCCGAGAGGTCTTCACCACGGGCAGTGGGGTGATCGAAGGCAACTTCACGCCGCAATCCGCCAAAGAGCTGAGCCTGCTGCTCAACTCTGGCGCGCTGCCTGTGCCGCTCGAGGTCATCCAGTCGACGCGCGTCGAGCCCACGCTCGGGCGCGACTCGGTGAACCGCAGCATCCTGGCGGGTGGCATCGGGCTGTTCCTGGTCGCGCTTTTCATGCTCGTGTACTACCGCCTGCCGGGCGCGATCGCCGTCCTCGCCCTGCTGTACTACACGGCGCTCACGTACGCGCTGTTCCGGCTGATCCCCGTGACGCTCACGCTCGCGGGCGTCGCCGGATTCATCCTTTCCATAGGCATGGCGGTCGACGCGAACGTCCTCACCTTCGAGCGTCTGAAGGAGGAGCTGCGTGCGGGCAAGTCCCTGCGCGCCGCGGTGGAGGAGGGCCGGCGCCGCGCCTTCCCCTCGATCGCGTACTCCAACGCGGCCACGATCCTGACGGCGGGCATCCTCTTCTACTTCGGGACCGGGACGGTCAAGGGATTCGCGCTGACGCTCGGGATCGGTGTCGCGGTCTCGTTCTTCACCGCGGTCATCGTGACGCAGATGCTGCTACACGCCGCGATCGAGTACGCCTCGCTCCGCAAGCGCCGGCTGTACGGAGTAGAGGAGCGCGCGGTGGATGCGACGCGCGACGCGGCGCGCGGCGAGCGCGTCGCGGCCAACATCTAATCGAGCGCGCGAACAGCGCGCGCCCGACTCTGTGCTGCCCCAACCTGGCTACTTACCACCGGGCAGAACTCTGAGTTCAGCTTGCGGGCTGCCGCCGACTACGAACTGACGGAGGTGATCCCCGATCGGCGCATCGCCTTCAAGGTCACCGCCGGCCCCGCGCGGCCCGAAGGTCGTTACGACTTCACGCCCGTGGGCGGCGGGACACAGGTGACGTTCGCTCTCGATTGGCAGCCGAAGGGGATCAGGGAAAAGCTGCTCGCCCCGATGGTCGGGCGGACGATGCCCAGGGAGGTCGCGACACTCGACCACCTCAAGCGCGTGCTGGAGGGATCCGCCGCACACCCATAGTTCGCCCCGGAATCCTCCGGCGGCGCCTCAGTCGTCCGGCGCCGACCGCGCCCTTCAGCAACGCCGACCTGCCGACTGACGTGGCGCGGTTCCTCGGCCAGCTGTACCGCGTCTGAGGACGTGCAGAGAAGAATTCAGGCCCCTCGCGAACCTGGGACGCCGGGCCTAGGCGGTCCGGCCCTCGCGGCCGTGGCCCTCAGCCTCCACGGATCGAGGGCGGGCCTTCTTCGGCCGGGGCGTGGACGTGGCCCGTCGAACGCCGGCCATCTTCGCGAGCGTGCGGTCAAGGCGCTCGAGACCGCCAGCGCCGACCACCTTCACCCACTCGTCCTCGATCTCGGCGAGGCGCTCGCGCGCGGCGCGGAATCCGGCGTCCGCACGACCGGTCGCGCGCACCAGGACCGCACGTCCGTCGCGCGAGTCCGCGACACGTTCGACGAGCCCGAGTCGTTCGAGCGAGGTCGCGAGCTGGCTGGCGGCTGAGATGGTCACCTGCATGAGTTCGGCGAACTCCCCAAGACGCCGACCCTCGACCGTCATGTGCGCCATGAATGCGACGTGGGGGATCCCCAGGCCCTCGTATCCCGCGTCTCGGATACGCCGCAGCATCTCCCGGTGGACGGCGAGCTCGATCGAGCGCATGTGACCCAGGAGCGCGAAGCGCGGCTCACGCGCCGTTGACATTGGTCACCCACCCGATAGTTTAGCGGCTGAAGTAACCGGTTCCGGAGGCCACGAAGATGCGTCTAGAGCGGTCGTTCATGGTCCCGCGATCGCCGCAGGAGACATTCGACTATCTCGCCGACGTCGAGAACGAGCCCCGTTGGAATCCCTGGGGCATCGAGGTCCACAAGCTGAGCGCCGGTCCCATCGGACCGAACGCGCGCTTCTCAGGCCGCTACAAGCGCATCGGCGAGGTGGAGCAGTGGCTGTCCATCTACGAGCCGCCGACGCGCCTGCGGTACCAGTCCAAGACGATGGATGGCCGCATGACATTCGAGCTCGAGCCGGCCTCGACGGGAACGCGCGTCCGGCTCGTCGCCGAGGCGTTCCCCGGCGGCCCGATGAAGCTCCTAGACCCGCTCATTGGTGTGATGATGGGATCGCACATCAGTGACCTGGCGAAGGGCATCGAGCGCGAGCTCGGCAGCGGACCTGATCCGCGGGCAACTACCGATGCCGAGGACCGCTAGACCCCGCACGCGGAACACAGCGGCGTGGCGCTCCACAGTCGCGGATATCAAGCTGACGGGCGGACGCGCGGCCAGGTGGGCGCAGAAATCAGGCTCGTCGCGAACTGGGACGCCGGGGGTCGGCGGTCCGGCCTCGCGGCTGTCGCCTCAGCCTCCACGGATCGACGGCGGGGGCTTCTTCGCGGGGGCGTGGACGTGGCCCGTCGAACGCCGGCGAACTTCGCGAGCTTGCGATCGAGGCGCTCGAGGCCGCCAGCGCCGACCACCTTCGTCCTCGATCTCGGCGACGCGCTCGCGCGCGGCGCGGTCGCCGGTAATGCTGATGTCGAAGCGGTGCTCACGCTGCCCTCGACTCCCGCCACCGATCGGATCGTCGACCGCGCCGCTCTGGCCGCCCTGCCCGCGCGCGCCGTCCTCATCAACGTGGCGCGCGGCCGGGTCCTCGACGAGGACGCTCTCATCGACGCTCTGCGCCGAGGAGTGATCCGTGGCGCCGTCCTCGACGTGGCGTCGTCGGAGCCGATCCCGCCGACAGCCCATGGTGGGACGTGCCGGGTCTCATGCTGACGGCCGACATCTCGGCCATCAACGAATCCGGCCGCTGGTGGGAGCGCATCGCAGATCATCGCAGATCGTCGTGAAGCGCGGCATCGCGCCCTCGGACCTCGAGGCAGGCCTCACGCCGCTCTGGCGCCGGCTCGACCCGGCGGGGATCGCCTACGCCGCGCGGTTCCTCGCCTGGGGAGCGGGCCGCGGCCATCACCGGCCAGGCCTGGAACTCGGTGGAGGGGTCGTGCTGTCGTAGCGAGCCGCGCGAGCGCCGGCCGCCCGTCTTCTCGTCGGCCTCGGCGCACCTTTGGTGAGCTTGATCGCCCGCCGCTTCGCGGCATCGCGAGGTGGTGATACCGTTCGCGTGATGCGTTCGGCCCCCATTCTCCTTGTCGTCACCGAGCTCCCCACCCGGAGCCGGTCCAACGCGGGGAGGTCGAAGGCGGCATAGCGAAGACCGAGCGCGGCGACACAGAGGACCTCCCAGGGATGGGAGGTCTTTCTTGTTCTCAGGGCGCGGAGAGGAAGCGGCACGGCGATGGACTCGCGGCCCGAGTGGCCGACCGGGCCGGAGAACGGCCCGGCGGGGACGTACGCGCTCGCGTTCCTGGGCGCGGCCGGGGCTGCCGCGCGCGCGCTGCAGGGATCGGTGCAGGCGGCGCTGCCCTCGGACGCGCGCGTCGTCGCCGTGCGCGGCCCGACCGTGATCGCGCTCCACCGGTTGGCCGATGGGATCGATCCTCGTGCCGCCGCGGATGCCGTGCGCGTCCGAGTCGCCGCGCTCCTCGCCGACCCCACGCTGTCGGTCGGCCTCGGCGGGCCGCGCGACCGCGAGCGCCCTCTCCGGCTCGTCGCGCTGCATGCGGAGCAGGCCGTGCGGCTTGGCCGCGCGCTGAACGGGCACGGCCGGGTGACCGCGTTCGGTGACCTCGGCCCGTATTGTTTCGTCCTCGGCCGCCCAACGGAGGAGATCCGCGCGTTCTGCAGGGGGGTCCTCGGCCCGCTGGCGGAACGCGCACAGCGCGATGAGCTGCGCACATTGGAGGAGTTCCTGCGCGCGCATGGCAACGTGAGCAGCGTCGCCCGCGCTCTGTTCCTGCACCGCAACACCGTGCGGCAGCGCCTGAAGCGGATCGGCGAGCTGACCGGGGCGGACCTTGAGGACGTGGACCAGCGCACGGCCCTCTACCTTGCGGTGCTCGGACAGACCGCGCTCGAGCAGCTCGCGTCCTGACCGCGTCCGCCCGGCTGTGCAACGTGCACCGACTTTGTTGCGACGATTGACGACGGGTACGCCCATGGGGGATGGTCCCGTCCAGATGCAGCGCGTCCTCGTCCTCTCCATTCTTGGCCTCGTCCTTATTGAGGGCGATCGGAGGCGGCTGGGAGGCTAGCGGGCACATCACATCGGAATCAGGAAGGCCTCCCGGGAACGGGAGGCCTTCTTCGTTATCCGCGTTCCGCACGGGAGGTGGGCATGGCGACGCTCATAGCGACATCTAGATCCGGGCTGGATCAGGCTCGGGCCCGTGGCGCCGACGTCGTCTGGCGCGCGCTCGAGCACGCCGGCGCGGACGTCGTGTTCGGCTACCCGGGTGGGGCATGCCTGCCGGTCTACGACGCTCTACCGGACCATCCGCGTATCCACCACGTGCTCGTACGGCACGAGCAGGGCGCCGCGCACATGGCCGATGGCTACGCGCGCGCCACCGGCCGGGTGGGAGTGTGCATGGCGACATCGGGGCCCGGCGCGACGAACCTCGTCACGGGACTCGCCTGCGCGTACATGGACAGCGTCCCCGTCGTCGCGATCACAGGCCAGGTGGCCACGCCGCTCATGGGCCGCGACGCATTTCAGGAGACCGACGTGCTCGGCATGACCGGCCCCATCACGAAGCACTCGTACCTGGTCCGGAGCGTCGAGGAGATCGAGCCGACGATCCACCGGGCGTTCGCCGTCGCCCGCGCCGGCCGCCCCGGTCCGGTCCTCGTCGACATCCCCAAGGACGTGCAGCTGCGCACGCTCGCGGAGGACCGGTCGCCTACCGTCGCCGGTGCCGGAGCCGTCGCTGCCGATCCGCGGGAGCTCGACCGGGCGGCGGAGGTCATCGGGCGGGCGCAGCGCCCGGTGATCGTCGCCGGACATGGCGTACGTCTCGGTCGAGCTCACGCGCAGCTTCTCGCTCTCGCCGAGTGGATCGACGCGCCGGTCGTCACGACGCTGCTCGGTATCGGCGCGTTCCCGGAGGATCACGCCCTCTCGTCGGGCATGCTGGGAATGCACGGCAGCGCGAACGCCAACCGGATGGTCAACGAGGCCGACGTGCTCATCGGCGTCGGTCTGCGGTTCGACGACCGGGTGACCGGCAAGATCAGCGCGTTCGCGCCCGCCGCGGAGATCATCCATGTCGACATCGACCCCTCCCAGATCGGCAAGAACGTCCCCACCACGGTGGGGGTCGTTGCCGATTCCGCCGAGGCCATGCTGTCGCTCCGTCAGCGAATCGCTCGCGTCTCGCGCCCCGAGTGGCGCGCGCGCGCGACGGCGGAACGAGCGCGGCCGCGCGTGGCGGAATACGAGGACCGCGTCGAGCTTCCCCCGCGACTGGTGGTCCGGGCGATACGCGAGGCCGCGGACGACGACGCGTACTTCGTCGCCGATGTCGGCCAGCACCAGATGTGGGCGGCGCAGCACCTCCGCCTGACCGAACCCGATCGCCTCCTCACCTCGGGTGGCCTGGGCGCCATGGGCTACGCCCTGCCGGCGGCCATCGGCGCCCAGATCGGCCGACCCTCGTCGGAGGTCTGGGCCATCGCGGGGGACGGCGGCGCGCAGATGACGATCCAGGAGCTCGGGACCGCCGTGCAGGAAGGAACCCCCGTCAAGCTGGCGATCCTGAACAACGGCTACCTCGGCATGGTCCGCCAGTGGCAGCAGCTCTTCCACGACGGTCGGATCTCGCAGACTCCGATCAGCAGCCCGGACTACGTGAAGCTCGCCGACGCGTACGACGCCCTCGGCATCCGCGTGGACCGCCGGCGCGATCTCGGCCCGGCGCTGTCCCGCGCGAAGTCCCACCGGGGGCCGGTCGTCCTTGACATCCGCATCGAGCGCGAGGCCAATGTCTGGCCCATCGTTCCCCCGGGCGGCGCGAACGCGGATCTCATCGAGGAGCCGGCGCGGTGACGGATCCGCAGCACACCTTCGAGCTCACTGTCGCCGCGGTTCCGGGAGCGATCGAGCGCGTTCTCTCGGTGGTGAGACGGCGCGGCCTCGGCGTGAGCTCGTTCCGCGCGGACACGGGAGAGGATGGACAGTGGTCCGTCCGCATCCTCGCCGGCGCGATGCCGCAGGAGGCGGCGCTGGCGCTCAGGCAGTTCAGCACGCTCGTCGACGTGCGCGTCGCGCGGCTGTGCGACGCGCGACCCGGAAGCCAGTGAGGAGGCAGAAGATGGCGACGATCTACTACGACGGGGACGCGGATCCGCAGGCGCTCGCGGGAAAGACCATCGCCGTCATCGGCTACGGAAGCCAGGGACACGCCCACGCGCAGAACCTTCGCGACAGCGGGTGCGAGGTCGTGATCGGCCTGGCCGCGGGCAGCAAGAGCCGCGCGGCGGCGGAGCGCGACGGCTTCGACGTGCGGGAGACCGCGGACGCAGCCGCTGGCGCGGACGTCGTGGCGATCCTGGTCCCGGACACGAAGCACCGCGCCGTGCACGACGCGATCCGGTCCTGCCTCGGACCTGGAAGGACCATCGTGGTCGCCCACGCGTTCTCCGTGCACTTCAAGGAGATCGAGGCCTCGCCGGACGTGGACGTGGTGCTGATCGCGCCGAAGGCTCCGGGCCACCGGATGCGCGAGCTGTTCGCCGAGGGAAAGGGCGTTCCGGCGCTCGTCGCGGTGCACCGGGACGCGAGCGGTCAGGCGAAACGCACCGCGCTCGCGTACGCGCGGGCGGTGGGCTCGACCCGCGCGGGCGTCATCGAGACGACCTTCGCCGAAGAGGTCGAGACCGATCTGTTCGGCGAGCAGGCGGTGCTCTGCGGCGGCATCTCCGAGCTCGTCAAGGCCGGCTTCGACACGCTGGTCGAGGCGGGCTATCAGCCGGAGATCGCGTACTTCGAGTGCCTGAACGAGATGAAGCTCATCGTCGATCTCATGTACGAGGGCGGCCTCTCGTACATGCGGTACTCGGTCAGCGACACCGCCGAGTACGGGGACTACGTCTCCGGAAAGCGGGTCATCGACTCGCGGGTGCGTCAGACGATGCGCGACCTTCTGGCGGAGGTGCGGGACGGCACGTTCGCAAGGCGCTGGATCGCCGAGGCGCGAAAGGGGGCGCCGGAGCTCCTCGCCACGCGCGCCCGAGAGCGCGATTCACAGATCGAGCGCGTCGGCCGCTCGCTGCGGGCGATGATGCCGTGGCTGCCGAAGCGCGAATTCGGCGAGCCTTCCGCCGACGCCGAGCCGAAGCGCGAGGCCACGGTGGTGGCGTGATGGACCTGACGATGCACTTCCGCGAGCGGCTCGTGCGCCTTGGCATGCCGTTCGGCGATGAGCAGCTCGGCCACGCCCACGCGCTCGTCACGCGCGACGGCTTCGTGCCCGAGGAGCTGAGCGATATCCAGCTCATGACGATGTGCGTCGAGGCCTACCGCCAGCCGGATTCCGACCTGCCGATGTGGATCTGACCGTGCCTCCCGGTCCAGCGGCCCCCGCGCCCATGCCCTTCGGAAGTTACCGGCCGTTCCGGCCGCTTCCCGGAGGGCTTCCGGACCGCGGGTGGCCCCACCGCACGATCGACCGCGCGCCCCTCTGGTGCTCCGTCGACCTCCGCGACGGGAACCAGGCGCTCGTCGATCCCATGGATCCCGCCCGCAAGCTGCGTCTCTGGGAGACCCTGGTGGGAATGGGGTTCAAGGAGATCGAGGTCGGCTTCCCGGCCGCGTCGCGCCCCGACTATGACTTCATCCGCGAGCTGATCGAAGGCGACCTCATCCCCGAGGACGTCACCATCCAGGTGCTGACGCAGTGCCGACCGGAGCTCATCGAGCGCACGTACCGATCGATCGCGGGCGCGCCGCGCGCGATCGTGCATTTCTACAACTCGACGTCGGCCTGCCAGCGGCGCGTCGTGTTCCGCCAGGACAAGCCGGGGATCACGAAGGTCGCCGTCGATGCCGCGCGAGTCTGCAAGCGACTCGAGCGTACGGTGGGCGCGACGACCGTCCGCTACGAGTACTCGCCGGAGAGCTTCACCGGGACCGAGCCCGACTACGCGATCGACATCTGCGCCGCGGTCATGGACGTGGTCGAGCCCGCGCCGGACAAGACAATGATCCTCAATCTCCCGGCCACGGTCGAGACCTACACGCCCAACGTCTACGCCGACGTGATCGAGTGGTTCGGACGCACCGTGCCGCGGCGAGATGCGATCGTCCTCTCCTTGCACCCGCACAACGACCGCGGCACCGCTGTCGCGGCCGCGGAGCTCGGGATGCTGGCGGGCGCGGAGCGCATCGAGGGCACGCTGTTCGGTAACGGGGAGCGGACCGGCAACGTCGACCTCGTGACCCTCGCACTGAACATGTTCAGCCAGGGCGTCGACCCACGACTGGACATCAGCGATATCGACGCGCTGCGGCGGGTCGCCGAGCATGCGAACCGCCTTCCCGTCCATCCACGCCACCCATACGTCGGCGACCTCGTGTACACCGCCTTCTCGGGCTCGCACCAGGACGCGATCAAGAAGGCGCTCGACGCGCAGACGGCGGACTACGCCGTGTGGGACGTCCCGTACCTGCCGATAGACCCGAAGCACGTCGGCCGGACGTACGAGGCCGTCATCCGCGTGAACAGCCAGTCCGGTAAGGGTGGCGTCGCGTACGTCATGAAAGCGGAGCATGGCTTCGACCTTCCGAGGCGGCTGCAGATCGAGTTCTCCTCGCGCATCCAGTCGATCACGGAGGACACCGGCACCGAGATCACTCCCGCGCAGATGTGGGCGGCCTTTGCGGCGGAGTATCTGCCCGAGCGCCCGTCCCTCCAGCTCGTGGCGTTCGACACGGCCACCGCGCAGGCGGGCACCACGGTCTCCGCGCGGCTGCAGGTGCACGGGCGCGACCGGGCGATCCGTGGCACGGGAAACGGGCCCGTCGCCGCGCTGGTGGGCGCGCTGCGGACCGAGTTCGACGTGTCATTCGAGGTGCTCGACTTCAGCGAGCACGCCCTGCGCGCCGGCGCCGACGCGAGCGCGGTCGCCTACGTCGAGGCGCGTGACGCGAGTGGCACCGTGCGCTGGGGGGTCGGCGTGCATGAGAGCGTGCTCGCGGCGTCCCTGATCGCCGTCATCGGCGCATTCACTCGGGTGCACGGTAGCGCCGTCGCGCGGGTGCCCGAACCGCACCTCCACACCCAGCACGTCGCGTGAGAACGGCGCCGCGTCCGCGCAGCCGCGTGATGCTGGGACGGCCCGAACCGGGCGCCTGCGCGCGCGATGATGCACGGCGCCGGATACACGGACGCCGACTTCGCCCGTCCACTGGTCGGGGTCGCTCACAGCTGGATCGAGATCATGCCGTGCACGATCCACCTCCGGCGCATCGCCGAGTGGGTGAAGGAGGGCATCCGCGAAGCCGGCGGGACGCCTGTGGAGTGCAACACGATCGCCGTCTCGAACGGCATCGCCACTGGGGACCGAGGGCATGAAGGCCTCGCTCGTGTCGTGCGAATTCGTCGCGGACAGCATCGAGCTCGTCGTCCGTGGCCACCAGCTCGACGTGCTGGTCGCCATCGCGGGCTGCGACAAGACGATCCCCGGGTGCGTCATGGCCCTGGCGAGACTGGACGTGCCCGGGCTCATGCTCTACGGCGGGTCGATCCTCCCGGGTCGCTTCGAGGCCGTGACGTCACGATCGGCGACGTGTTCGAGGCGGTCGGCGCTCACAACGCCGCGAAGATGACCGGTGCGGCGCTGCTCGAGCTGGAGCGCGTCGCCTGCCCTGGCGCCGGCTCATGCGGCGGACACCTCCGCATCGGCATCCACTGCTTCGGCCCGTACACGAACCTCGGCCGGGTCGGCCTCGGCGTCATCGTCGACACGCGCGACGTGGTGCACGCCCAGCAGGTGCTCGCGCTCGTGCGGCGCTCGGGCTTTCCCGCGGAGCAGCACATCCACGTGCGGCCCGAGGGCTGAGCCGATGGGCCGGACGCTCGCGGAAAAGGTCTGGGACGATCACGTCGTTCACCGTGCCCCCGCCGAGCCCGAACTGTTGTACGTCGACATGCATCTCGTCCACGAGGTCACCTCGCCGCAGGCGTTCGAGGGACTCCGCCTCGCCGGACGCAGGGTGCGGCGGCCGGATCTCACGCTCGCGACCATGGACCACAACATCCCGACCATCGGGACCGCGATCACCGATCCCGTCTCGGCGCGGCAGATCGAGGCTCTCGTCCGCAACTGCGCCGAGTTCGGTATCCGGCTCCATGCGACGGGCGATGCGCGGCAGGGCATCGTGCACGTCATCGGGCCCCAGCTGGGACTGACGCAGCCGGGCATGGTGATCGTGTGCGGCGACAGCCACACCTCGACGCATGGAGCCTTCGGGGCGATCGCCTTCGGCATAGGCACGAGCGAGGTCGAGCAGGTGCTCGCGACGCAGACGATCTCGCGCGCCCGGCCCAGAACGATGGCGATAACGCTTGAAGGCCGGGCACCAGCCGATGTCAGCGCCAAGGACCTCATCCTCGGCGTCATCGCGCGCATCGGGACCGGCGGCGGCGTCGGGCACATCATCGAGTACCGCGGTGAGGCGATCCGCGGGCTCTCCATGGAAGGCCGCATGACGGTGTGCAACATGTCGATCGAGGCGGGCGCGCGCGCTGGGATCATCGCGCCCGACGATGTGACCTTCGCCGACCTCGAGGTGCGGCCATACGCGCCTGCCGGTACCGCATGGGAACGCGCCCTCGACCGGTGGCGCGCGTTGCCGACGGACCCGGATGCGCGTTTCGACGCCGAGGTGCGGATCGACGCGCGGGCGCTTCGGCCTTATGTCACCTGGGGAACGAATCCGGCCCAGGCGGTGCCCCTCGACGGAACGGTGCCCGACCCCGAGTCATTCACCGACGGCGCGAGCCGCGAAGGCGCCCAGCGGGCTCTGGCGTACATGGATCTGCGGGCGGGCACTACGATCCGCGAGATCGCAGTCGACGCAGTCTTCCTCGGTTCCTGTACGAACGGGCGCATCGAGGACCTGCGCGCCGCGGCGGCGGTGCTCCGGGGACGCCATGTGCGCGCAGGGCTCCGCGCCCTCGCAGTCCCGGGATCGATGGCCGTTCGCTCGCAGGCCGAGGCGGAGGGTCTCGACCGCGTCTTTCGCGAGGCCGGCTTCGAGTGGCGCATGGCCGGTTGCTCGATGTGCCTCGGGATGAACGACGACGTTGCCGCGCCGGGCGCGCGCGTCGCCTCCACCTCGAACCGGAACTACGAGGGACGCCAGGGCCCCGGCGCCCGCACGCACCTCGTCTCCCCGGCTGTCGCCGCGGCGACAGCGATCGCCGGACATCTCGCCGGGCCCGCCGACATCGACGTGCTATGACGCTCGAATGAGAGCGGTCGCCCGGGTGACCGGCCGGGCCATGCCGCTGGACCGGCGCGACGTCGACACCGACCAGATCATCGCCAGCGACTGGCTCAAGAGCATCGTCCGCACCGGGTACGGTGCCGGGCTGTTCGAAGCCTGGTCCGCCGATCCGAATTTCGTGCTGAACGATCCACGCTTCACAGGGGCGACCATCCTCGTCACCGGCGCGAACTTCGGTTGCGGCAGCTCGCGGGAGCACGCCGCTTGGGCTCTCGAGGATCGCGGCTTCCGCGCGATCGTCGCGCCGAGCTTCGCCGACATCTTCCGCTCGAACTGCCTTTCCATCGGCTTGGTCACCGCGACCCTCCCCGAGGTCGATGTGGCCCGGATCCTCGCGGCCGTCGCGGCGGATCCTTCGATCGAGGCAACCGTCGACGTGGACGCTCGCGTTGTCGAGGTGCCCGCCCTCCGCTACCGAGCGATGTTCGTTCTCGACGACTCCTCCCGGGCGCGGCTCCTCGCCGGGCAGGATGAGATCGACCTCAGCCTCGGACATGCCGAGGCGATCGCCGCGTACGAAGCCCGGCGGGGAACGTGGCTGCCGCGGGTGCGGATGGGGTGACGGTCGCCTCCTAGAAGCCGCCCTCGCCGCGGTCGATGAAAAGCTGCTCGCCTGTCATGTGCCCCGCCGCATCTGAAAGTAAGGAACACGATCGGGTCGGCGACGTCGCCCGAGAAGCCAACGTTGCGGGGCGAGCTCGCGCGTCGACCGGTGCCAATGTAACATGTTACGTGGCATGCGGACCGCCGCGCTGACGGACCACCTCCGCGCGCAGCTGGACGGCATCCGTGATGCCGGGCTGCTGAAGCGCGAACGCGTCATCGCCTCGGCCCAGGGGGCCGTGATCGTGGCTCGCCCGGGCGGCGAGGTCCTCAACTTCTGCGCGAACAACTACCTGGGGCTCTCCAATCACCCCGAGGTGGTGGCAGCGGCCCACCGGGCCCTCGATCGCTGGGGCTATGGGCTCTCTTCGGTCCGGTTCATTTGTGGCACGCAGGAGATCCACAACGAGCTCGAGGATCGCCTGACGCGTTTCCTCGGCACCGAGGACACGATTCTTTATGGCTCGTGCTTCGACGCGAACGGGGGTCTCTTCGAGACGCTCATGGGCGAAGGGGACGCGATCATCAGCGATGCGCTCAATCACGCCAGCATCATCGACGGTGTGCGACTGTCCAAGGCGGCGCGTTATCGGTACGCGAACAACGACCTCGCCGATCTCGAGCGTCAGCTCGCGGCGGCATCGGGAGCCCGCTTCAAGGTCATCGCGACCGACGGGGTGTTCTCGATGGATGGCGTCGTGGCGGATCTCCGCGGCATCTGCGATCTCGCGGACCGTTCGAGCGCGCTCGTCATGGTCGACGACTCGCACGGGGTCGGCGTCATGGGCGCGAGCGGCCGCGGATCCCACGAGGCCTGCGGTGTGGTCGGCCGGGTCGACGTCATCACGGGCACGCTCGGCAAGGCGCTCGGTGGCGCCTCCGGCGGCTATATCTCCGGGCGCAAGGAGATCGTCGAGCTCATGCGGCAGCGGTCCCGGCCCTACCTGTTCTCCAACAGCCTCGCACCCGTCATCACCGCGACGTCGATCGCGGTGCTGGATCTGATCGAGCGCTCCGGCCTCGAGCGAGAGCGCCTCTGGGCGAACGCGGATCGCTTCCGCGAGGGGATGGCGCTGCGCGGCTTCCGGATCATCCCGGGCGAGCATCCGATCGTCCCGGTCATGCTGGGCGACGCGGCGCTCGCGACGAGGATGGCCGACCGGCTTCTCGAGCTCGGGATCTACGCCGTCGCATTCTCGTTCCCTGTCGTGCCGCGCGGGGAGGCGCGCATTCGCGTGCAGCTCTCGGCCGCCCACGAGACCGCGCACGTCGACCGCGCGCTCGAGGCGTTCGCGACTGCCGGACGGGAGCTCGGCGTCAGCTGATGCGCGCGCTGGTGAAGAGCAGACCGGAGGCCGGGCTCTGGCTCGACGATGTGCCGGCTCCCCTGACCGGCCCCAACGATCTCCGGATCCGCGTCCGTTACACCTCGATCTGCGGCACCGATCTGCACATCTGGAAGTGGGATCCCTGGTCGCGTTCCAACGTGCCGATCGGGCTGGTCGTCGGCCACGAGTTCATGGGCTCGATCGTCGAGATCGGTGACCTCGTACGCGGATTCGAGATCGGACAGCGGGTCGCGGTCGAGGGCCACGTGACCTGCGGCCACTGCCGGAACTGCCGTGCCGGCCGCCGCCACCTGTGCCGCAACACCGAGGGGATCGGGGTCCAGCGGCCCGGGGCGTTCGCCGACGAGGTGACGGTGCCGGCGACGAACGCGTACGTCCTGCCCGCCGACATGCCGGACGAGATCGGCTCATGCCTCGACCCGCTTGGCAACGCGATCCACAGCGCGCTGTCCTTCGAGCTCGCCGGCGAGGACGTGCTCGTCACCGGCGCCGGACCGATCGGGGTGATGGCCGCGGCGGTGAGCCAGTTCGTGGGCGCCCGCTACGTCGTCGTCAGCGACCTTAATCCGTACCGGCTGGACCTCGCGAGGACGCTCGGCGCGACGCTCGCGGTGGACCCGACATCGACCACCTTCGGCGGCGTCATGAAGGAGCTCGGCATGCTGGAAGGGTTCGACATCGGGCTCGAGATGTCCGGAAGCCCGACGGCGCTCCGTTCGATGCTCGCGACCATGAACCACGGCGGTCGCATCGCGCTCCTCGGGATCCCCAACGAAGACGTGCCGATCGACTGGAACCAGGTCATCTTCCGCGGCCTGACGATCAAGGGCATTTACGGCCGGGAGATGTTCGAGACCTGGTATCGGATGGGCTCGATGCTCCAGAGCGGCCTCGACATCGGTGCGGTCATCACTCACCGGTTCGGGGCGGCGCAGTTCGAGGAGGCGTTCGCAGTCGTGCGCTCGGGTGAGTGCGGAAAGGTCGTGCTGGACTGGTCGTGACCTCAGGCGGGCACGCGGACGGGCGGGCGAGAGTTCGGCGACGGAGGCGGCACCATGGAGCGGCACGCTCAGTTCGGGAAGATCCTCGCGGCGCCCGAGCCCCTGCCAGCAGCGCTCATCGAGCGCTTCAGGGCCCACCCGCCGGTGCATGCGTATGACGCGATGGGCCGCCACGGGGCCGTCCATCACGAGATCAAGCCGATCGCATCGGGGATGAAGGTCTGCGGGCCCGCGGTGACGGTGTGGACCCGAGCCGCCGATGCGCTCTTCGTCCTGAAATCGTCGGATGTGGTCCGTCCGGGCGAGGTCATCGTCGTTGATGCGGCCGGCATCAAGGAGTTCTGCTGCATGGGCGATCGCATCGCCTGGTACCTGGAGCGGGCCGGTGCGGCCGGGATCGTCGTGGACGGCGGGGTGCGCGATGCGTCGATCCTGCGCGCGAAGGGCTGGCCGGTGTTCGCCCGCTCGATCGCTATGCCGCTCTGGCCGGGTGCGGGGCCGGGGGCGATCAATATCCCGATCCAATGCGGAGGCATTCCGGTGCAGCCGGGGGATCTCATCCTGGGTGACGACGACGGGGTCGTCGTGGTGCCACGCGCCGACGCCGAACGGGTCATCGAGCTGACCGAGGCGCATGCCGCTCTGGAGGAGGAGCGGCACGCGCGGATGGTCGCCGGCCAGAGCTACATCGACGCGATGGGGATGACCGAGCGGGTCGCGTACTGGACCGGGTCCGAGGCCGCCGATCGCGCGAAGTGGGGGATCTGAACGATCACCGTGCGCGGTGACGATCCGCGACCGTCTCGATGCCCGCACGGATCGTCTCGAGGGTCACCTTGACCAGCGCTCGATCCCGGACCACGAAGTCGCCGTTCACCAGGACATGGCGGATCGCTTCGGAGCGCATCGCGTAGACGACATTGCTGCGCAGGTCGGCCGCCGGCAGCAGCGACAGGTCGCCCAGGTCCAGCGCGACCAGATCGGAGCGTGAGCCGGGGGCGAGGCTCCCGACGGGAAGACCGGCGGCCAGGGCGCCACCGGCTGTGCCCATCGCCAGCACGGTGCCCGCGTCGATTGCGTCAGCTGACCGCGCGAGACCTTTTTGCAGGAGCGCGGCCAGCCGCATCTCACTGAAGACCGAGAGCCGGCCGGCCGACGACGCGCTGTCGCAGCCCAGCGCGATCGGGACCCCTGCCGTCGCGTACGCGGAGATCGGGCAGAGGCCATCGCCGAGCGCGAGGTTCGCACTCGGGCAGTGGATCAGTCCGGCGCCCGCAGCCGCGAACCGGGAGATCTCGTCCGGCGACACGTGGACGCCGTGCACGACCCAGAGCCGCTCGTCGAGCAGCGCAGCCTGGTCGAGCCAGCCGAGCGGCGTGCGGCCGTAGCGGGAGCGGGTGAATGCGGTCTCGGCCGCCGACTCCGCCGCGTGCAGGTGCCACGGGGTGCCCCAGTCACGCGCCAGCCGCGCGCCCGCCGCGATCAGCTCGGGCGACGCGGCGTGCGGGCTGTGCGGAGCCGGGATCACCGTCGCGAGGTCGTTGCCCTGCAGCTGTGCGGCCAGCTGTTGGCAATTTCGAATGGCCTCCTCGACGGTCTCGCGGAACGCGGCCGGCGCCTGCGGGCCGTCGTAGAGGCACCGCGCGAGCACGAGGCGCAGGCCGAGCTTCCGTGCCGCCTCGACGACCGCGAGCGACCCGTCGTTCGATCCGTGATGCAGATAGAAGAAGTCGACGACCGTCGTGATGCCGGACAGCAGCATCTCCGCAAAGGCGTGGAGCGCCGTGACGTGGATGTCCTCCACGGTGAGGGACGGGGTCGTCCGATAGAGCGCTTCGCGCCACTCATCGAACGGCCGGTCGGCGCTGACCCCGCGGAGCGCCGATTGAAAGGAGTGCGAGTGGGCGTTGACGGTCCCGGGCATGAGCGCGCACCCGTCCAGCCGCTCGACCGGAGCATCCGGATGCGCCGCCGTCAGGGCCCGCAACGCGCCACGTCCCACGATGAGCCCACCGTCGATCGCGAGCGCCTGGCCCGGCTGCGGACGCGTCGCATCGAGGAGCAGGTCCGGCAGGAGCAGGCGCATCCTAGAATGTTACGTGATATGTTTCCAGAGATGCGTCGTCGGAGCGGCCCGTGACGACCGCGATCCGCGCGGGTGCGGTCATCGACGGCACCGGCGGCGATCCGGTGCGGCCAGCCTGGGTCATCATCGCCGACGGCCGCATCGAACGTATCGCCGGAGAGCGTCCGCGAGACGCGGAGGTGATCGACGCCTCCGAACTGACGATCCTCCCCGGACTGATCGACAGCCACGTGCACCTGGGGATCACGACCTTCAACGCGCAGGAGAAGCTGCTCACCCCGTCGAGCCTGGTGACCGCCCAAGCCCTGTTCAACGCGCGCGCGACGCTGGAAGCGGGCATCACGACCGTGCGCGATGGGGGCGGGACGCCCCGTGGGGTCAGGCTCGCCGTGGACCGCGGCCTGTTCCCGGGGCCGCGGATGCGACTGTCGGTCGGCGCGCTCTCCCAGACGGGCGGGCACGGCGATCAGCTCATGCCGATGGGGGTGGTCATGCGCCTCCCCGTGGACGCGGAGCGTCCGATGGCCGTCGTCGACGGCGTGGACGCCGTTCGCCGCGGCACGCGCGAGCTGCTGCGCGCGGGCGCCGATCAGATCAAGGTGCTGACCTCAGGTG
>JBHEML010000012.1:0-41464 GCA_046262615.1 Candidatus Limnocylindria bacterium
CGCTTATGCCTCGAAACACTGGTCCGGAGGTCAGCCATGTAGGTACACTCCGCCGATCCCATCTCATCTTGAGCAACGAACAAGAAATAGAGGAGAAAGAACTTGGTCAGGCAATACGCACAGGTCATCGGCATAGTCCTGCTACTTCTCGGCGTCGTTGGCTTCCTGCTCGTCACCCAGTCACCGCTGCTCGGGCTTCTCAACATCGACGCGGTCGAGAACATCGTTCACCTTGGAACGGGCGCTGTCATGGCATACGTTGGCTTCGCGATGCGCAACAGCAGCCCCGCACGAACCGTCGTGGGCGCGATCGGAGCGGTCTACCTGCTCGTCGGCATCGTCGGCTTCGTGGACCCAAAGCTCTTCGGTCTGCTGCAGCACCCGTACACCATCGTCGACAACCTCATCCACCTCGCGCTCGGCGCGCTTGGCATCTACATCGGCTTCATGTCGCCGCGGGGCGAGATGATGACCACCGACGCCCGGTAACGCAGGCGAAGCGGGACCCCGGCAGGGCCGGGGTCCCGCTGTATCCGGGGTCGCCACATTTGAGGGACTCCCGGGTGCGAAGCAAGGACCTCCTGCCACTGAACATGACCTGGTGCTCGCGCGACTCTGCTTCTAGGGCCACGATCACCTTCGCCCTGGGCTGTTCGGGGCGGCGACCTCCGCGGCGTGCGCTTCGCCCGCCGGGAGCCGTCGGCCGGCGGTAAGGCGAGCGAGACGGCAGCCGAGGCTTCACCTTCAAAGCCGGCGCTTGGCGGATCGGCACGAGGACACCAGGACCGACACGACTCCGCCTGTGCACGGTCGTGGCGGACAAGCCGACGTGAAGGCGCAAGGAGTCCCCGCTGCAGCCGGGAGGCGATAGACGGGCAGTCGGCGCTGGTGAAGTTGTCGGCGAGCCCAGCGGCCCTCTTTGCCGTAGGTGATCCGCCAGCTGGCGGTGGTCGTAAGCCCTGCAGAGCGCACCTTAGGGACCGGCCCTTACCGGCGCTGCGGAACGGTCCGCGGTCAGTCGTGGCCCGCCTGACATGGCCATCCCCACCCTCCTTTTGCCAAGAGCGCCTCCTACGGGGGGCGCTCTTCGCTTTTGTGATCCCGCGGCGGGCGCGCCCCGTACACCACTCGGATGAGAGCACCGGACGTCCATGTGCGGGGCGTGGCACACCTCAGCCTCCTCGCGGCCGTGGTGACCCTCGCCATCGCCTGCTCGTCGGGCGCGGCACCGCCCGCGAGTCTGGCACCTGCGGTCGGGACGGCTGCCCCTGCGCCCGCCGCGGCGCAGGCCGCCGACGTGTCGGCGGAGGGTTTCGCGTTTAAGCCGGTGACGCTCGACGTGGCCGTGGGCACAAAGGTCACCTGGACGAACAGGGACGCCGCCGAGCACACCGTGACGGCGGGCAAGCCGGACGCGAAGGAGACGACCTTCGTCTCCGTCATCGCCCCCGGCAAGACCTTCACGTTCACCTTCGACAAGGCGGGCACGTTCGTGTACTTCTGCGAGCGTCACCCGAGCATGCTGGGCACGGTGACGGTCAAGTAGCAGCCGCTCCTCAGTGCCACGATCGTGTGACGATCCGCACGAAGACGTCGAGCCCCTCGATCCGGCGCGCGAGCACCGAGATGACACCGTCTACCGTCTGAAGGGCGCCCGAGATCACGACCGCCGAATGCGCGTCGAGCACGCGCTTGTACCGCTGGTACGTCGCGGGACGGATGATGATGTTCACCAGGCCCGTCTCGTCCTCGAGCGACAGGAAGACGTGGCCCTTCGCGGTCCCCGGATGCTGCTTCACGACCACGACGCCCGCGACGATCGCCGCCGAGCCGTGGGCACGGTCGGCGAGGTCGACGGCTCGCAGCACACCGCGACGTTGCAGCTCCTCGCGGTAGTACCCCATTACCTGGGGACCGGTCGGGATCCCGGTGAGCCGGTAATCGAGCGCCGTCCGCTCGCGCTCCGACAGCACCGGCAGCGCGGGCGGTGCGGCGCCCCCGAGCGGCAGCTCGCGTCGCGTGAACGCCGGAGACGCGCGGTGCGCGTCCCGCGCGCGCCACAACAGCGCCCGCCGAGGCTCGCCGAAGCGATCGAATCCACCGACCAGCGCGAGGTTGCGCAAGGCCTCCTCCTTGAGCGCGACGCGGCGCGCGAGGTCGTCGAACGAGGCGAATGGCCCTCCCGCGGCACGCTCGGCGACGATCGCCTCGGCCTCGGCCGCGCCGAGGCCGTGTACCGCCTCGAGGCCGAGCCGCACGTGCTCCCGGCAGATGCGGTGCTTCGAGATCGTCCGCGAGTGATCCTGGAGCCCGGCGCCGTCCGCCAGCGCGTCGGCAGAGTCCGGAGCTTCGACCGCGGCCTTCGCCGCGGACACGTTGACGTCGACGGGGAGGACGCGGATGCCATGGCGCTTCGCGTCGCCCGCGATGACGGCCGGGCTGTAGAAGCCCATCGGCTGGTTGTTCAGCAGCGCGACCGTGAACTCGGCGGGGTAGTACAGCTTCAGGTGCGCGGTGTGGTACGCGGTCAGCGCGAACGCGGCCGCGTGGCTCTTGCAGAACCCGAACTCGGCGAACGCGGCGATCTGGCGAAAGATCTCGTTCGCCGTTGACGCGTCGACGCCGCTCCTCCGCGCCCCCTGCACGAACGGCTCGCGCAGGCGCTCCATGTCCTCGGCCGAGCGCGCCCGGCTCATCGCGCGGCGCAGACGGTCGGCGGCCGACGGACTGAAGCCGGCGACGGCCATCGCGACCCGCAGGATCTGCTCCTGGAAGAGGATTACGCCGAGGGTCTCCTTCAGGACCGGCTCGAGCGAGGGATGCGCGTAGGTGACGGGCTCGCGTCCCTGCCGGCGGTGGATGTACGGGTTGACCATGTTCCCCTGGAGGGGTCCGGGACGGATGATCGCGACTTCCACGACCACGTCCGCGAAGCAGCGCGGCCGCACGCGCGGCAACGCCTGCGCCTGCGCGCGGCTTTCGACCTGGAATAGGCCGATGGTGTCGACCTCGCACAGGAGGTCGTAGACGGCAGGATCGTCCAGCGGCAGCGTCCCGAGGTCGAGCCGCGCGCCGTGCCGCTCCTCGATCATCAGGGTCGCGTCCTTGATCAGCGACAGCGTGCGCAGGCCGAGTAGGTCCATCTTGATGAGGCCGAGGTCCTCGACGTCGCGCTTGTCGAACTGCACGACGTTGCGCCCGGGCATCGTCGCGCGCTCGATAGGCACGGTGTCGACCAGCGGAAGCGCGGTGATGAGCATCCCGCCGTTGTGGATCGAAAGATGCCGCGGGAAGTCGGCGATCGCGGCGACGATCTCGCGGAACACCGGCAGTCGTTCGCGCTCGCGCTCGTCGAGCTCGTCGGCGAGGTCGGCCGCGTCCGTGCGCGCGAGCTCGCGGCTCTCGAACGTCGCCGCGAGCTCGGCCACGCGGTACACGTCGATGCCCTTGGCCATCCGGTCGATCGTCTCGTCGCGGAATCCGAGCGCCTTCGCCACCTCGCGCGACGCCGACCGCGCGCGGTACGTCACGACGTTGCACACCATCGCCGCGTACCGCTCTCCGTACTTGCCGTACACGTACTGGATGACGTCCTCGCGGTCGTTCGTCGCGATGTCCAAGTCGATGTCGGGCATCGTCCGCGAGTCCTCGGTGAGGAACCGCTCGAACAGCAGATCGTGGGCGATCGGGTCGACCTTCGTGATGTCGAGCACGTACGCGACGATCGAGTCGGCCGCCGAGCCGCGACCCTGCGCGGGGATCCGCTGCTCCCGGCAGAACCTGACGATGTCCCAGTTGATGAGGAAGAACTCCGACAGGCCGGCGCGGTTTATAACGTCGAGCTCGTGCGCGAGCTGCTTCGAGACGGCGGGCGTGATGCGGCCGTACTTCGCGCGGGCGCCCTCCTGGCAGAGCGCGTACAGGTAGGAGAAAGCGGTGTGCTCGGCCGGCACGGCGAAGCCCGGGAGCCGCTGCGAGGCGAACCCGAGGTCGAGATCGCAGGACTCGGCGATCCGGCGCGCGTTCGCGAACGCCTCGGGGTGATGGCCGAGGCGCTCGCGCAGCAGCGCCTCCGGCTTCAGCCAGCGTTCGCCGTTCGGTGGCAGGAGGTCGCCGGCCTCGTCGAGCGTGACGCCAGCGTCGATGCAGCGCAGGACATCGTGCAGGCGGCGGCCCTCGGGCCGGGCGTAGCGGACGTCGTTCGTGACGACCGTGCCGACACCCTGCTCCGCGGCGAGCGCCCCGAGCGCGTCGCACGCAGGGAGCGCGCTCGGCGTCCAGTTGTCGACGAGCTCGACGTACAGCCGCTCGCCGAAGATGGCGGCGAGACGGGCGATCGCCTCGCGCGCGCCGTCCTCGTCGCCCGCCCCGATCGAGCGGCGCGCCGCGCCGCCGCACAGCGCGACGAGGCCCTCGGAGTTCTCGCTGATGAGCCCGAGCGTCGCGCGGGGCTTGGTCTTCTCGCCGGCGAGCTGCGCGGCGCTGACGATGCGGCAGAGGCTCGTCCATCCGGCGCGGTCCTGCGCGATGAGCACCAGGCTCTCGCCGTCGGGGTCGACCAGGCGCATCTCGCAGCCAAAGATCGCGCGGAGCCCGCGTTCGCGCGCCGCGTTCCAGAAGCGGACGGCACCGTAGAGGCCATTGGTGTCGGTGAGCGCGAGCGCGTCCATCCCGGCGCCGAGCGCCGCATCGGCGAGGTCCTCGACGCCCGACGCGCCGTCGAGGAACGAGTAGTGCGAGTGACAGTGCAGCTCCACGTACACGGCCGGTCAGGACGCAGCCACGACACCGCCTCGACCCGACCGTGGCGTATAGCGGGCTCGAGGTGTCATCGGTGCGGATCCAGGTCGACACTCGACCAACTGCGGCGCTTGGATGAGCGGGCGAAGCACGAAAGACGCAGCCGTTCTTGGGGTCGCGCCTCGCTTCTGTCCGGCTTCTGGTCTCAATCCATGATCCGCTGAAGCCACCACGCGCCGCTGCGGCGATCGCCGTAGATGTCGCACAGCGTGCCGTCGGCGGTGCGCACCGTCATGTAGTCGCGCGCGACGTGGTCGGCCCACCACTCGGCCTCGACGCGCCAGCGGCGCACCACCTCGACGACGACCAGGCGCGCGGTCCCGATGCGCAGCGAGTGCAGCTCACCCTCGTGGTACTCGAGCCGCGCGGGTAGAGGCTCCGCGAACAGGCGCGTCACGACGTCACCTCCGTCAGCAGGGCGGCGCGCTCGGGCAGACGCGCGTCGACATCGACGACCTCCGCGCGCAGCACGCGGCCCGGGCCGAGCCGCGAGCGCAGGTGGCGCGCGACCGCGAGCGCCTCCTCGAGCCGCGCCCCGTCCGGAGCGAAGAGCCCGATCTGCCTCCCCCGCGCCGGCTCGACCTCGGTCGCCTCGAGCGCGCAACCGGTGAATTCGCCTTCGGGCTGCCACTCCTCGAGCGCCCAGCGAAGCGAGCGCAGCAGCGCGGCCGCGTTCGCGGAGGGCGGGAGGATCAGGCGCTCGAAGCGCAGCGGGCCGCGCTCGGCGCGGTCGAGGCGCAACCCGAGGCGCAGCGCCGCGAGGCCGTCGCGCACGAGCGCGGCGGCGATCTCGTCGACCACCGCGCGCAGCGCGAATACGAGCTGTTCGCGCAGGCGCACGGGGTCGTCCCACGCGCGCTGCGCGCGGATGCGGCGGCGTGGCGGAGACGCGTGGACGAGCGGCGCTTCGTCGCCGTGGGCGAGCGCGTGCGCGACCGCGGCCGCGCGGCCGAAGCGATCGAGCACCGCGCCCGCCGGAAGATCCGCGAATTCGCCGACGTGCCGGATACCGAGCAGCGCGAGCTCTTCGATCACCGCGCCCTCGAGCGGCAGCACGGTCACCCGAAGCGGCGCGAGGAACGCGCGCTCGGCGCCAGCCGCGAGCTCGGAGACGGCGCCCGGCGACGCGCGCTCGGCGAGCACGCGCGCCACGAATGGCGCGCTCGCGATGCCGATCGAGCACTCGACGTCCATGCGCCGCGCCGCAGAGACCGTGCGCTCGCCCCACGCCGCGGGCGCTCCGATGAGGCGCGCGGTTCCGCGCAGGTCGCAGGCGAACGTTCCCTGGTCGAGCACCCCGACGCGCGGCAGGCTCGCGTGCAGCAGCTCGAGGATCGCGGCGTGCGCGCCGATGCCGGCGTCGCGCACGTGCACGACGCCGATTCGCGGCGTCACCCCGCGGCCACCCGGAGCTGTTCGCGGGTGCCGAGGTCGGTGAGGCCGGGCGAGAACGCGGAGGTATGGAACAGCGCGTGCGCGCCACCCCGGCTCACCGAGAACGTCCAGCCGCTGGTGCGGCCGAAGCGCTCGTCCCAGGCGACGCGCTCGACGACAAGAGATGGCAGCGCGGTCCGCCGCCCCCGCGTCTCGGCGATGACGAGCAGCGCCGCGATCGACCCGTGGACGATCGGCACGAGCGGCGCGGCGTCGTCGACGTCGAGGCCTGTCGCGGCGCGCGCCGCGCCCGCGATCGAGCGAGGCCCGGCGTCGAAGGCGACCAGGCGGAAGCCATCGCTGCGCAGCGCGGCCGCGCCCGCGAGCAGCGCGTCGTCGCGCGATGCGGGGCGGACGACAATGAACCGATCGAGATCGACGCCCGCGCGCAGCGCGGCCACGGCGTCGAGCGACGCGGACGGATCGATCCACGCGACCATGCCGCCGTCCTGCTGCGACGCGGCGGCCAGGCGCAGCGCGACCGTGATCTTGCCGCAGCTGCCGCGCCCGACCAGCGCGAGCGGCTCGCCCGGCGCCATGCCCCCACCGAGCACCGCATCGAGCGACGTACCCGTCGCGAAACGGCGCTCCGCGCGGCGGCGCTCGAGCACGCCCCCGGTGACGATCGCGGCGGCGCCGAACCGCGTCCGGGCATGCGAGATCGCCCTCGCCAGGCGCAGATCGACCGCCGAACCGCCCACGCTCACTCCCCTCGCGCGCCTGCCCGCCCAGCCCGGTCCACCTCCGGACTAGAACGTATGTTCTATACCGTATGAAGCTGCGGGGAAGTTGTCAAGCCTCTGGCGAAGACTCCAAACGGACAACGCGTTGGCAGCGACAGCGGGTCCAAAGGCTTCAGTCACCCTCCCAATGCCGGGCGTGGGGTCGGGGATGACCTTCCGGCATGCGTGGCCGTATTCATGCATGCCGCGCCCATTACACCAAGGGGGTCGCCGTGAGACGCGAACGACTACGGATCGCACCGGGCCAGTGCGTCGACTGCGGGGACGATGCATACATCCTCCTCGCGGGCTCCGAGGAGCTGGTCTGCGCCCACTGCTTCGCGCTCCGGCGCGCACCCGAGGACAAGGCCGCCGCGTCGGCGGCGAAGGCCCACGACCCGGCGCCCGCGCCCGCTCGTCCGCGCCGCGGCCCACTGCGTACCGCGCCCCAGCACTCGGCCTGACCCGGACCGCTTAGCACTCAGCCTGACGGCATCGCCGCAACGCTCGGCCGAGACACGGCGCGTACGGGCACAAGCGGCGTGATGTCCCGGGCTTACCGTCCAAACGGCCAGCCTCGCGCCGCTAGCTCGTCCTGGCGGGCGTCGCCCTCGGGCGCCGCCGCGCTCCGGGCTCGGCCATGGCGCCACGCAGCGGCGCGACGCGGATCGCCGCGAACAGCGCGACCGCCGCCACGACGATGCCCGCGGCGAAAAGCGCCCGGTCGAGGCCAACGGCGGTGCCGAGCGAGCCGAGCAGCATCGTCCCGAGCGGCATGAACCCCATGAACAGCATCGTCTGCACGCTCATGACACGGCCGCGCAGATGGTCGGGCGAGCGCGTCTGGAGAAGCGTCTGTACGACGCCCATGAAGAGCATCGTCACGAATCCGAAGAGCACCAGGACGACGAGCGCGCCGGGAAGCTCGCGCTGCATGGTGAAGATCGCCAGAAGCAGGCCGAGGACGATCCCCGCGCCGACCAGCAGCAACCCGCGGCGGCGCATGTTGCCGCTGGCGGCGGTGGCGATCGCTCCCGCGAGCGAGCCGACCCCGGCCGCACCGAGCAGCCACGACAGCTCGACCGCGCCGACGTGCAGGCGGTCGTGCGCGACCGCGGGCAGGAGTTGGAGATATGGGCGGCCGAGGAGGGCCACGGCGGCGGAAAGGATGACGACCCAGCGCAGGACCGGCTCGCGCCGGATGTAGCCGAGCCCTTCGCGGATCGACTCGAGCACGCTGAGATCGCCGCGCCGCTGCGCGTTGGCGATCGGTCCCATCGCGAGCAGCGCCGCGACGACGGCCAGGTATGAAAGAGCGTTGACGCCGAACAGCACGCCCGCCCCCGTTGTCGGCGAGGCGAACGGCACGAAGATGAAGCCGCCGATCACCGGGCCGAAGATCTGCGGGCCGTTGAACGCCGCGGAGTTGAGCCCGATGGCGCTCATCAGGTCACGCTCAGGAACGAGCCGCGGCACCATCGCCTGACGAGTCGGTGCGTCGAAGGCGAAGATCATCGAGCTGATCGCGCCGAGGAGCACGATCTCCACGATGGTGATCTGGCCCGCGATCGTGAGCGCGGCGAGGATCCCAGCGGTCCCCGCGGCGGAGGTTTGCGTCACCATCAGCAGGCGCCTTCGGTCGGCGCGGTCGGCGACGGCACCGCCGAACAGGCCCAGCGTCAGCCCTGGGACCGCCCGCGCGAGGCCGACCAATCCGAGGTACAGCGGCGCGAGCTGCGGCACGCCGTCGCGGATCGCGAGCTGTACCACCAGGTAGCCCTGGCCGAACATCTGCATCCACGTGCCGGTGTTCGACACCAGCATGCCGAACCAGAAGAGCCGGTACTCGCGGTAACGAAGAGCCGCAAGCGCGGATGTGCGACGCGGCTCCGTCGGCGCCGCGGGATCGAAGGCCGGCGGTGCGGCCTCGGCGCGGGCTATGGCGACACCCTGCGAAGTGCAGGTCGAACCATCATCCGAGCTGATCGGCGGAGCTGCGTCTGCCGGCGCGTGCGCTCCCCCTGGGGCGCCCGGGCCACCGCTCGTGCGGTCTCACTGCGAGAGTGCATGGGAGTCGGACCCACCACGGAGCGTGCTACGCCCCGTCAACGGTTTTGAAGACCGCGCCAGCCACCGGGCCAGATGCACTCTCATGGGGTCGCCGAACGAGGGCCAGTGTACGGGCTCGGGGTCGGCTATCGAACGAACAATGCGATCACGGCGAGCGCGGCGGTGCGGATGTGGGATCGAAGACGATGCTCGAGGCCCTCGGCGACGATCGGCATTCGTGCTCAGCACGGGCGCGTGGGCTGGCTGGCGAATCGCTCGAGCGGACACGAGGGCGGGCGCACGATTCGTCGCGATGCTCGTGGCGGCCTACGCCGACGCGATGAGCGAACCTCACACGTGAGGCGCACCCACCGCGCGCTCGCGGCGAGGGCAGCTGGCCCTCACCGCGTTTGGGGTCAGGCGGCCTTGTGGGTGTGCTGCGCGATCTGCTGGAGGAGCCGCTCCTTGGGCATGTAGCCCACGAGGCGCTGCGCTTCCTTGCCCTCCTTGAACAGGATCATGGTCGGGATGGCGCGCACGCCGAACCGTCCGGCCGTGATCGGGTTGGCGTCGACGTCGAGCTTGGCGATCTTCAGCGTCTCCGACTCCGAGGCGATCTCCTCGAGGACGGGGGCCACCATGCGGCACGGTCCGCACCACGTCGCCCAGAAGTTGATCACCACCCCCTTCCCGCGGAGGTCGGAGAGCCGGACTGCCTTGCCCGGCGGGGCCGTCCACTCGAAGTCCGGCGCGAGTGAGCCGATGCGCGCGGCCGACTCGGGCACGTCCACCTGTCGGGTGATGACACCGATCCCGGTGGGCCCGACCCCAAGCCGCTCGGTCCTCGTGAACGGGAGCGACGGCCACAGCAGCGCGAGCACCGACGCGAGGGCGATCGCGGCGACGGTGACCGCCGCGATCCGGCGGGGAACCCTCGGACGCTGCGCCACGGCGTCGATCACCGGCGCGTCCGCGGCTGGCCGATCGCGAAGTGGTAGATCACCGGCGCGTCCGCGGCTCGCCGATCGCGACGGCGCCGATCACCAGCGCGTCCGCGGATGGCCGATCGCCTTCGGTCACCTGCGCACGACCGGCGTTCGATCGCGCGCTGGACCCGGCCGACCTGGCACCCACGCGGACCCGCGGCGCGCCGGCCTCATCCGAGTAGCGGAAGGAAGTTGAACAGCTGCGCCAGGCGCGTGAACTGGCCGGAGAGCAACAGCAGACCCATTCCGACGACGAGCGTACCGCCCGCCAGGTTCAGCGCCCGCATGTGGCGGCCGAGCGCGCGCACAACGGCGCGCGCCTGTCCGAGGCCGGCCGCGACGAGCAGGAACGGCACGCCGAGGCCGAGCGCGTACGCCAGCAGCAGGATCGCGCCCGAACCGAGGTCGGTCCCGAGCAGCAGGTTGAGGATCAGCGCGAGGTACGGCCCGACGCACGGGGTGAAGCCGACGCCGAACGCGGTCCCGATGAGGAAGGAGCGCGGATGACCGGCCGTCCTGCCCTCGAGCCGCAGATCGAGGCGCCGCGCGAGGACGGGCACCGTGATGAGCCCGAGCATGTGCATGCCGAGAACCACCAGCAGGAGGCCTCCGGCGCGCTGGAGCCAGTACACGAGCTCCCCTGCAAGCGCGCCGACGAGGGCGATGGCCACCCAGAGCAGCGTGAACACGGCGCTGAAGCCGAGCACGAAAGCGAGCGCGTGCGAGACCGTGCGACCCCGGTCATGACCCGAAAGGGCGGCCTCGCCGGCGATGTTCACGAGGAACGCGGGGACCAGCGGCAGCACGCACGGCGACAGGAACGAGAGCATGCCCGCGCCGAACGCGATGCCGACGTTCACCCATCAAGTATGTCGGCGCGGGGCCGCCATGCCGGTGCGCGAGGGCGCTTTGCCGGTGCATGCCGGCCCACAACCCAGCAACAGCGCCGATGCTGCGCGCACGAATGCGCGCGAGGACGTCGTCGCTCCTGCATGTCCTAAGCGCAGGTCCGTCGGCGGTCGTTAGGTCGGCGGCGTGAGCGAGGCTACGAGTGGAGGATGTCAGCCGATCGCCTGCGCGAGGTCGGAGACGAGGTCGTCGATCGACTCGATGCCGACCGACAGCCGGACGAGCCCGGCCGGCGGCGCGAGCTTGGTGCCGCGGACCGACCCGTGCGTCATGGCCAGCGGCACCTCGATGAGCGACTCGACACCGCCGAGCGATTCGCCGAGCGCGAAGATGCGCGTCCTCGCCGCCATCCGCCTGGCGGCCGCCTCGCCGCCGCGGAGCTCGAACGAGAGCATCCCTCCGAAGGCGCGCATCTGGCGGCGCGCGAGCTCGTGGCCCGGGTGCGCGGGCAGACCGGGGTAGTTCACCTTCGTCACTCGCGGATGCTCGGCGAGCCACTCCGCGATCGCGTTGCCGTTCACCGAGTGCCGCTCCATGCGAACGGCGAGGGTCTTCGCGCCGCGCAGGACGAGCCACGCGTCGAACGCTCCGGGAACACCGCCCGCTGCGTTCTGGACGAAGGCGAGTCGTTCGCGCAGCTCCTCCGCGTTGCCGGCTATCGCGCCGCCAACGACATCGGAATGGCCGCCGATGTACTTCGTCGTCGAGTGGAGCACGAGGTCGGCGCCGAGGAGCAGCGGACGCTGCAGGTACGGGCTCGCGAAGGTGTTGTCGACGACGGAGATCGCGCCGCCGGCGCGCGCGATGTCGGCGATGTCGGTGACGTCGACGACCTTCATCATCGGATTGGTCGGGCTCTCCATCCACACCAGGCGCGTGCGCTTTCGCAGCGCGCGCCGGACGGCGGCCGGACGGCGCATATCGACCGCCGAGACCGCGATGCCGGCGCGATCGAAGACGCGGGCGAACAGCCGGTGCGTGCCGCCGTAGACGTCGTCGCCCATGACGATGTGATCGCCCGTCCGCAGCAGATGCGCGATCGCGTCCGTCGCGGCCATGCCCGAGGCGAACGCGAGCGCCCAGCGCGCGGACTCGAGCGCGGCCAGGCACGTTTCGAGCGCGGTGCGCGTGGGATTGCCGGTGCGCGAGTACTCGTATCCCCGGTGCTTTCCGACGGCTTCCTGCGCGTACGTGCTCGTCTGGTAGATCGGCACCACGACGGCCCCTGTACCGGGGTCGGGCTCCTGACCTGCGTGGATCGCGAGGGTCTCGAACCCGTGCTTCCGGGGCGGCGGGCTCTTCAAGAGCGCGCGCGCCCGCGCGCGAAGAACTCGAGGAGGTCGGCGGTCGTCACGATCGCGAGCGGCCTGTCGTCCGAGGCCGCGAGGAGCGCGGGCGCTCCGCCGGACAGCTCGGCGTACAGGCGCTCGATGTCGTCGCTCGCCTGGACCACCGGGAACGCGGCCTCCATGAGCTGCTCGACGCGGGCGTCGACGAGCGCCGGTTCGCGGAACACGCGGTCGAGCATCGTCCGCTCCTGCACGCTGCCGACGATGTCACCGACCGATGACGCCGCGCCATTCGCCGTCACCGGGATCTGCGAGATGCCGAAGCGCTGCATCTTCTCGATCGCCTCGCGCACCGTCTCGCTTCGCGAGACGACGACGAGCTCGGGCGTCGCGGTCTCGCGCTGCCGCAGCACGTCGCCGACCTTCACGGGCAGCTCGAAACGGCCGAGGAAGCCGTTCTGCCGCATCCACTCGTCGTTGTAGATCTTCGAGAGGTATGACCTGCCGGAATCGGGGATGAGCACCACCACGAGCGCCGACTCGTCGAGATCCGCCGCGACCCGAAGCGCCGCCCACACCGCCGTGCCGGCGGAGCCGCCGACGAGGATCCCTTCCTCGCGTGTGACGCGGCGCGCGGTCAGCAGACTGTCGCGGTCGGAGACGCGCACCCAGCGGTCGACCAGCGCGCGATCGAACGTGCCCGGGTAGAAGTCCTCGCCGATGCCTTCGGTCTTGTACGGGTGCATGGCGCCCGTGTAGATCGAGCCCTCGGGGTCCGCGCCGACGATCACGACGCTGGGCTCGCGCTCCTTCAGATACCGGCCCGCGCCCGTGACCGTCCCTCCAGTGCCGACGCCGACGACGAAGTGCGTGATGCGGCCCTCCGTCTGTTCCCATATCTCCGGTCCGGTCGTGCGGTAGTGCGCCTCCGGGTTGTTGGCGTTGTAGTACTGGTTCGGCGTGAAGCCTCCGGGTAGCTCGCTCGCGAGGCGCTCCGCGACCTTGTAGTAGGACTGCGGCGAGTCCGGCGCGACGGCGGTCGGGCAGATGACGACCTCGGCGCCGTACGCGCGCAGCAAGTCCCGCTTCTCCTGGCTCATCTTGTCGGGCATCGTGCAAACCAGGCGATAGCCCTTGATCGCGGCGGCGATCGCGAGTCCGACTCCGGTGTTGCCGCTCGTCGGCTCGACGATCGTGCCGCCGGGCCGGAGCAGCCCCCGCCGCTCCGCGTCCTGGATCATCGCGAGCCCGATCCTGTCCTTCACCGACCCGCCGGGATTCAGATGCTCCAGCTTTCCGGCGAGCGTCGCGCGGAGGTCGCGGCCGATCCGCGAAAGCCGCACGAGCGGCGTGTTGCCGATCAGCGCGAGGATGTCTGGCGCGATCGCCACGGGGGTCCCGCTCATTCCTCGTCACCGGCCAGCCGCACATCGCGCTCGCCGATCGCGACCGGGTGCTCGAACTGAAAGTCGGCGTCGGCAAGCGGCGAAACGCGCGGCAGCGATTCGCCCCTGGCGAGGCGAACGGGCGGCTCGCCCTGGAGCGATTCGGCGTACTTGAGTCCGGTCCCCGTGTTGAACACCACGACCTCGTCGTGCTGGTCGAGCCAGCCCTGGCGCCGCAGCTGGAGCGCCGCCTCCAACGCCGCGGCGCCCTCGGGGCACACGAGCATGCCCTCGAGCACCCCCGCCACGCGCATCATCTCGGCGATGCGCTCGTCGGCCACGGCGATCGCGGTCCCGCCCGATTCGCGCAGCGCGCGCAGGACGAGGAAGTCCCCCAGCGCCTTGGGCACGCGGATCCCCGACGCGAACGTGCGCGGGTCGGGCCACGCCTCCGACTCCTCACGCCCCTCCTGGAACGCGCGCACGATCGGCATGCACCCCGTGGATTGCACGGCGACGAAACGGGGGCGCTTGCTGTCCGCGGGCAGCCAGCCGACGGCGCGCAGCTCCTCGAACGCCTTCCACATTCCGATCAGGCCCACGCCTCCGCCGGTCGGATAGATGATCACGTCGGGCAGGCGCCACCCCAGCTGTTCCGCGAGCTCGAAGCCCATCGTCTTCTTGCCCTCGATGCGGTACGGCTCCTTCAGCGTCGAAGCGTCGTACCAGCCGTACTCCGCGCACGCGCGCTTCACGACAGCGCCCGCATCCGCGATGGATCCCTCGACCAGGTACACGCGCGCGCCGTAGGCCGCGGTCTCGCGCTGGATCACGTCGGGCGTCGACTCCGGCATCACGACGATCACGCCGATGCCCGCGCGCGCGCCGTATGCGGCCCAGGCCGCTCCAGCGTTCCCCGCGGTCGGCAGCGCGATCGTCGTCACGCCCAGGTCGACCGCCCGCGTCACTCCCATCGCGGCACCGCGTGCCTTGAACGTGCCAGTCGGCAGCAGACCCTCGTCCTTGACGAGGAGCTGGTGCAGGTCGACGCGCTCGGCGAGCGTCGGCATCTGGCCCACCGGGGTGTTGCCTTCGCCCAGCGTGACGACGCGCTCCGGGTCGTCGAATGGCAGCAGCTCGCGGTAGCGCCACATCGAGTGCTGCCTGCCGGACAGCGTGCTGCGCGGGACGCTGTCGCGGATGCGCGCGAGGTCGTACCGGACGAGCAGCGGCCCGCCGCAGGCGACGCAGAGCTGCGCGACGGCTCGCGCGTCCTCACGCGCCCCGCAGCGCGCGCACTCGAGGTGCGTCGCGAACGAACGCGGCGCGAGCGGCCCGGCGTCGATCGTCACGACTCGCGCTCGATGCGCGCTCCGAGCGCGTTCAAGCGCGTGTCGAGCGCCTCGTACCCGCGGTCGATCTGGTCGATGTTGTTGATGATGCTCGTGCCCTTCGCGCACAGCGTCGCCGCGAGGAGCGCCATGCCCGCCCGGATGTCGGGGCTGCGCAGCTCCGTCCCATACAGCTGCGACGGCCCGACCACCACGACGCGGTGCGGATCGCACAGGACCAGGCGCGCGCCCATCGACACAAGGCTGTCCGTCCAGTACATGCGCCCGCCGAACATCCACTCGTGGATGACCACGGTGCCTTCGGCCTGGGTGGCCATCGCCGTCGCGATGCTGGTGAGGTCGGCGGGGAACCCTGGCCAGATCTGGTCGGACACCTTCGGGATCGCGCCGCCAAGGTCGGCCTCGATGCAGTAACGCTCCTTCGAGGGCACGACGAGGTCATCGCCGCGCACCTCCGTCTCGACGCCTAGGCGCTTGAACACGAGCCGCGTCATCGGCAGGTGCTGGGGCACAGCGTCGTGGATCGTCACCTCGCCGTGGGTCATGGCGACCGCCCCCACGAAAGAGCCGATCTCGACGTGGTCGCTGGACACGCGATGGTCGACGCCGCGCAGCGTCTCCACGCCGATGACCTCGAGCGTGTTCGTGCCGATCCCGGTGATGCGGGCGCCCATTGCGAGGAGGACCAGCGACAGCTCCTGCACGTGGGGCTCGCTCGCCGCGTTGCGGATCACAGTGCGGCCGGGAGCGAGGACGGCGCACAGGAGTGCGTTCTCGGTTGCGGTGACGCTCGGCTCGTCGAGCAGGATGTCCGCGCCGACGAGCGCCCGCGCGCGCAGGCGGTATCCCTGAGACAGGATCTCGAGCTCGCCACCAAGGGCGGTGAGCGCGTGGAAGTGCGTGTCGTTCCGACGCCGGCCGATTACGTCGCCGCCGGGCGGCCCGAGCTGCACGCGTCCCCGCCGCGCGAGGAGCGGACCCGCGAAGAGGAGCGAGGCGCGGATCTCGCCGGCCGCGGCCGCGCCGATCGTGTCTCCCGACGCGTCCTGAGCCGAGATCCGGACGTCGTGCGGGCCCAGCTCCTCGACGGTCGCCCCCAGCTCCCCGACGATGTCGAGCATGCCGCGCACGTCGCGGATGCGCGGGAGATTCCGGAGGGTGACCGGGTCGTCGGTCAGGAGGCTCGCCGCGATCAGCGGCAGGGCCGCGTTCTTGTTTCCTGCGGGAGTGATGTCCCCGTGGAGCGGGTGGCCTCCCTCGACGATGAACCGGGCCATGCCCGCCGAAGCCTATAGCGGCTTCACCGATGCGGTCGCCGATGCTGCGCGCCGCGATGCGCACGGCAGGAGTAGCTTCCACACCTGGTGGCGAAATACCACGCCGTCGGATTCGACCTGCTCACCGCGCTGCTGAACACGTGGGCCCTGTGGGGTTCGGTCGCGGGCGACCACGCGCTCGGACAGCGCTGGCACGCCGCGTCGCAGGAACGCCTTCGCGGACGTCCCTACCGCCCGTTCGAGGACATCGTGCGGGAGGCCGCGAGCGATGTGTCGATCGAGCCCGCGCGCGCGGACCGGTTGCTGCACGAGTGGGGCGCGTTCGAGCCGTGGCCGGACACGCTTCCTACGCTCGCGCAGCTCGAGTCCGTACCGCGCTTCATCGTCACCAACTGCTCGCGCCGGCTCGGCGGGATCGCGGCCGCGCCGCTAGGCTCATTCGACCTGGTCATGACGGCGGAGGAAGCCGGGGCGTACAAGCCGGACCCGCGCCCTTACCGCGCGGCGCTCGCCGCCCTCGAGCTCGACCCTCGCCGCGTGCTCTTCGTCGCGGGTTCCGCGCACGACGTCGGCGGCGCCTCCCGCGCGGGCATGGACGTGTACTGGGCCAACCGCGGCGGCGTGGCCCCGCCGCCCGACGCGATACCGCTGGACGCCGAACCGGACCTCCGAGGGCTGATACGCATGCTCGCTTGAGACGACTTCCCATCGCTTGTTAGCTCGTACGCCAAGGCGCGGGCTGGTACGGTGAATGCACTCTCGTGGAGGCATACGAAGGACGTACAAAAAAAGGAGTCCGCAGATGCAGAAGATCGCCAAGCGAGCGTTGATCGTCCCCGTTCTCGCACTCGTTTTCATCCTCGGGACGATGAGCATCGCCTTCGCCGCCGGCTCGTCGGGATCCGCTGGGATGCCGGAAACCTTCGCGGTGCAGATCGACCAGGGATCGGTCGCCGCGGCGCTGAAGCTGCCTCTGGGCAACCAGCGCGAAGAGGAGGCCACCGTCGCTGTCGTGGTCACAACGCCGACCACGCCGACGACTCCGACTACGGTCACCACCGTCACGACCCCCACGGCCGTCGCCGGCGTCCAGACAACGCCCACCACGCCGACTGCCGTCGCGGGAGTGCAGACAACACCCACCACGCCGACCGCCGTCGCGGCACAGCAGACAACGCCGGCCACGACCGTGACGAGCCTGCCGTCGACGGCGACTGACAGCGCGACGAACCTGGCACTGCTCGCGACCGGACTCGCGGCGCTCGCCGCCGGGCTGATCCTCGGAGGCCGCCGCCTAGCACGTTGACGCGCCTGCCTACGCCACCGCGACATTGACGAACAGCGACGGCGGCCGATTCGAGTCCTCGTGGCTCCGATCGGCCGTCGTCGTTTTGGTCTCGCTGAAGATCGCGGGCATCCTGCTCGTGATCGACCCGGGCGGCGCGCAGAGCTTCGACCTTCCCAAGTCTCTCTTCAGCCGCGCCATCGAATGGGCCATCCTCGCGATCCTGCTCGTCGCGCTGCTCCAGCACGGTCGCGGCATCGTCCCCCGCACGCCGCTCCACCTGCTCGTCGGCGCCTTCATGTTCGCCAACGTCCTCTCGGCCATTACCGGGCCGGAGCGCTACACCGCGGTATTCGGCGACCAGGACCGTTACCTCGGCCTCACCTTTCTCGTGGACATGGCCGTCCTGTACGTTGCCGTGGCGGTCGCCTTCCGCACCGCCAGCGACTGGCTCGCGCTCGGTGCTGCGTTGTTGCTCGCCACGCTCGCCGTCTTCGGGTATGCGGTCGCCCAGAAGCTCGGTCTCGATCCGCTGCCGTGGGCCCGCGACCCGGGGACACGGCCGTTCTCGACCCTCGGCCACGAGGACTACCTCGGCCACTTTCAAAGCGTCGTCGCCGGGGCTGCAACGGGCCTCCTCGTCTTCGCCAACGGGCGTTGGGCACTCCCTGCGCGGCTCGTGGCGCTGGTGATGCTCGCGGCCGCTGCCGGGCTCACCGCGGTCGTGGTGACCCGCGGGACCCTGGTAGGCATCGCAGCGATGCTGCTGGCCCTGCCCTTCGTCTACCTTCGGCTTTCGGGCGGCGGCCGGGGACGCCTCGCGCGCATCGGCGCCGGCACGGCCATCGCCGCGACCGCCGTGTTCGCCCTCCTCGTCGCGACGCCGGTCGGCGAACGGCTCCAGCACTCTGCCGACGACGCGGGATCGGGGCGCCTTGCCATATACCAAAGCGCGTTTCTCATGTTCCGCGAGAGACCTCTGTTCGGCTTCGGGCCCGACAGCTTCAGCGTCGGATACCTTCATTTTCGCCAGGGTCACGTCGACGAGAACGGTGCGGGCGACCCGCAGTCATCCGCCCACGACTGGGTGCTCCAGACGGCCGCCACGACGGGAACCGTCGGTCTCGCGGCGCAGATCGCGCTGCTCGGCGGTTTCGTCCTGCTCGCATGGCGTGTGGCGAGGCGCTCGCCAGCGCTGATAGGCATCGTCCTTCTCGGAGGAGCGGCGTACTGGGGCAACGCGCTGGTATCGGTCGGCACGATCGGCGTCGATTGGGCGCCGTGGGTCGCCATGGGCGCCGTGGCCGGCCTCGGCGAGCGCGAGGCCGCGCCGCGGCGGCGCGCGCTGCACCCCGCGCTGTTCGCCTTGCTGCTGGCTGCCGGGCTTGCGGGCGCGGCCTCAGGAGCGAGTGCGCTCTCCGCCGACCGTGCGGCAGCGGCCGCACGGGCCGCGTGGAGCGCGCGTCAGGCCGACGCCGCGGTGGCCGCCGCCCGCGCGGCCGTGGACGCGGATCCGGGGCGCGCCGACCACTGGAACTGGCTGGGCCTTGCGCAGGAGATCCGCCAAGATCCCGCTGCCGCGGCGGAGGCGTACGCGGCCGCTGCGCTGCGCGCGCCCTTCCGTTCACGTTACTGGGTCAACCTTGCGCTCGCGCGCAGCCGACAGGCGACGCAGACGGGCGACACCGCCGCGGCCGGCCAGGCCGTCGCCGCTGCCAAGCGCGCAGTGGACGTCGATCCGTGCGGCCGGCCCGCGAACAGCGCGCTGTTCGACGTGGCCACGGCGTTCGCACAGTACGAGCTGGCACTTCGTTCCGCGGTCGCCGGGGTGCAGGAATGCACCGCTGACCCGTTCTTCGAGACCTTTGTCCGTGACGCGGCCCGGGCGGAGCCCGACCGCGCTCTCGCCCGACAGCTCGTCGACGTCGCCCTGCGGTCGAAAGACAGCGTGCGACTGAATCTGATCGCCGCCGAGCTGGCCGGCGCGGCCGGCGATCCCGCGGCTGCCCGCGCCTACGCGGAACGGACGCTGGAGCTCGAGCCGGGCAACGCCGACGCGCTGCGGATGCTGGCCGACCTGCGGCGCTGACCCACTTCATGCAATTCCCGGCCGCGGTGCTCGGCCAGCAATACCTTCAGACCTCGGCGCCCGCGAGCGCCAGCACGTTGAACGCGCGCACCCAGTCGCCCTTGCCGGCGAGCCGCAGGCTTCCGAGATCCTGCACGAGGACCTGGCCCCGCACTGAATCGTTCGTGGCCTCGTCGATCAGGATCTGGTTCGGACCCGCGGCCGCCTGGAGGCGCGCGGCGACGTTCACCGGATCGCCGACGACGGCGTAGTGCATGCGCCGCTCGGAGCCGACGTTCCCCGCGATGACCTCTCCGCTGGTGATGCCGATCCCGGTCTGCAGCCGCACGCCGGGCATCGCCGGGATGTCCAGCCGCATCACCGCGTCCTGGATCTCCAGAGCGGCCCGCACCGCTCGCGCCGGATCGTCGGTATGCGCGACCGGCGCGCCGAAGAAGGCGAAGACGCCGTCGCCGAGAAGGTCGGCGACCGTTCCCCCGTGGCCCTCGACGGTGTCACTCACGACGGTCAGGTAGCGGTTGAGCAGGTCGAGCGTCTCCTCCGGAGCGTGGTCGGCGGCGAGCGCCGTGTAGCCGCGCACGTCGGCGAACATCGTGCTCACGCTGCGCCGGTCCCCGCCGAGCGATACGGCGAACGGATCCCGGAGCGCTTCCGCCGCGACGCTCGAGCTGACGTACCGGCCGAGCAGATCCGCCAGGCGGTCCTGAAGGGCCTTCGTCCGCAGCAGCGAGCGCAGCCGCGCAGCGAGCTCGCTCTCATCGAAGGGTTTCGAGAGGAAATCGTTCGCCCCGGCCTCCAGCCCGCGGGCCTTGTCTTCGGGCCGGTCGAGCGCGGTGAGGAGAAGGATCGGCAGACCCGCGCGCGCCGGCTGGCTCCGAAGCCGCCGGCACACCTCGATCCCGTCCATCCCCGGCATCATCACGTCGAGGCAAACGACGTCGGGCTCCTCCCGTTCGATCGCCGCAAGCGCCGAGAGACCATCGGACGCCTCAACGACGTCGTACCCCTGGTGCCCGAGAAGCTTGCGCAGCAAGGCGAGGTTGGCAGGCTCATCGTCGACCGCGAGCATCAGGGCGCGTTCGCGCGTCACGGCAGCAGCGCCCGGACGCTGTCGGAGAAGGTCGCGAAGTCGATCGGCTTGCTCAGGTAGCCGTCGAACCCTGCGGCCAGGGCGCGCTCGCGGTCGCCGACCATCGCGTGCGCGGTGAACGCGACGACGCGAAGCTGCTTCGATCGCGCGTCGCCGCGGATCTGGCGCAGCGCCGCCCAGCCGTCCATGTCGGGGAGGCCGAGATCCATGAGCACGAGGTCTGGGAGGCGCTCGCGCGCGATCGCGATGCCTGCCGCTGCGGTCTCGGCGAGGAGCACCTCGTGTCCCGCGGCGCGCAGCAGCTTGCCGGCGAGCGCGCGGTTCGCGGGGGTGTCCTCCACCAAGAGAACGGTCGCCATCGATCAGCTCCAGGCATCAGCCAGCGAGGTGCCGATTCCCGCCGACTGGCGAGAACGAACCGGCCGGAGTGTCACGGGCCAAGCCGTGTGATCGATCGAGTCTGCGCGCAATGCTGGGTCAGCACCGCCAGCAGGCGGTCCTTTCGTACGGGCTTGGCGAGGTGTCCGTCGGCCTCGGCGGGAACTTCCGGCGCATCGACGACGGACACCACGATCACCGGGATGTCTCTCGTCACCGGGTCCTCCTTGAGCTCGCGGAGGACGCGCCGACCGTCGTGCCCAGGCATCAGGATGTCCAGGAGGATCGCCGCCGGCAGCAGCCGGCGCGCGTCGCCTACCGCGGCTGCGGCGCTCGAGGACGCGACCACACGGTAGCCCTCGCCGGCGATCATCTTCTCCAGCAGCGGCGCGACGGAGGGATCGTCGTCGACACTGAGGAGCACGCGTTCGCCACCGCCGCCGGGGGTCGCCGCTCCGGCCGCCGAGGTCGCGCGGACGACCCGGCAGTCGAGAGGAAGCGCGAGGTGGAAGACGCTTCCCCGGCCGGGCTCGCTCTCGAGCGTGATCTCGCCTCCCATGAGGCGCGCCAGCCGCCGACTGATGGCGAGGCCGAGTCCGGTGCCGGACACGGCCCCTTCGGCCTGGCGGAACTCCTCGAAGATCGCTTCGTGCTGCTCGCGCGCGATCCCGGGGCCGGTATCGCGCACAGTCACGGTGAACGCCGCCGTGCCGACCGGCGCGATCTCGACATCGACTTCGCCGCGCTCGGTGAACTTCAGCGCGTTGCCGCAGAGGTTCACCAGGATCTGCCGGACCCGTTGCCGGTCGAGCACCACCTCGGCCGGGGCGCCCGCGTCGTGCGAGGTGAAGCGGATCCCCTTCTGGGCCGCGAGGGACCGGTGCTGCGCGACTACCGACTCGACCAGCTCTCGCGGGTCGAACGGCTGCGGATCGATGGCGATCTTGCCGGACTCGATCTTCGACAGATCGAGGATCTCGTTGATGAGCCCGAGGAGGTCCCGGCCGCCGCGCTGCACCCATCCGAGCGACGCCTTCTGGTCGTCGTTCAATGGACCGTCGACCCCGGCGAGGAGCGCGTCGGTGAACCCGAGGATGGCGTTCATCGGCGTGCGGAGCTCGTGGCTGACGCTGGCGAGAAAACGGGACTTCGCCTCGCTCGCGCTGCGCAGCGATTCGTTGAGCGACACGAGCCGTCCGGCGAGCGCGCGCTGCTCTTCGAACAGCGTCGCGAGCCGCTCGCTCGTCGCGTTCAGGTGCCGGGCGAGCCTTCCGAATTCGTCCCGGTTCGGCACCTCCACGCGCTGGACAAGGTCGCCCGCCGTGATGCCGGCCAGGGCGCGTTCCATCTTCCGCACCGGCACGATGAAGGCCCACGACAGGACGAAGCCGAGCAGCAGCGCCGCGAGCACGCTCACCGCGCTGAACGCGATGACGGTGCTCGTCAGAAGCCGGCGGTCCGCTTCGAAGGCGGCTCGGGCCTGCGCCATCTGGGCGTCGGCGGAGGTGAGAAGGCTCCTCATGGCCGCCTCGAGGAGGTGCGAGGCGGTGTGCTCCTCGGCAAGGTGCAGACGCGTCGCGCCCGCGATGTCGCCGCCCCGGTACAGCCCGAGCACGGCGTCGCTCGAGGCGCCGAACTTCACGTTGACGGTCCTGACGTTCTCGAGGAAATCACGATCTGCCGGGCCGGACTGTTCGACCGCGTCGAGCAGATCCACGAATCGCTTCTTCGCATCAGCGATCTGTCCGTTGTAACTGTCATCCCGCGTCAGCAGGGCCATCGCCCGGTAGTGGCTCTGCGCGGTAACGGCGTAGAGCATCTGCTGCACGTCGCTGGACCGCTCCTGCAGGCGGCTCAGCTCGGTCACGCGATCGCTCATGCGGCCGATGACGACGAGGCTGAGGACCGCCATCCCGACGAGCAGCAGCGCACCCGCGAGGAAGCCGAACAGCAGCTTTCGGTGGACGCTCAAGTCCACGCGGGCCACGACGTCGACGAGGGGACGCAGCCAGCCCGTGAGCCGCGGCAGTGCCGGTTCCAGGACGCGTGGCATCGTGTCACGCTGAGTCATCGCGCGCCTCCTCGCTAGACGGCCGACAGCGCCTTGTCGAGGTCGCCGATGATGTCGGACGGGTCCTCGATGCCGACCGAGATACGTATGAAGCCGTCGCCGATGCCGAGCCGCGCGCGCTCCCCCGGGGCGAGCCGACGGTGAGAGGCGGTCGCGGGGTGCATCACCTCGGTGAAAAGGTCGCCGAGCGTCGTCGCGGACGCCGCCAGCTCGAGCGCGTCAAGGAAACGGCCGGCCGCCGCGACGTCGTCGGCCAGCAGCGCGAAGGAGACCATGCCGCCGAAGCGGCCGTCGAACTGGCGGCACGCGAGGTCGTGCTCGGCGTGGCCGGCGAGACCCGGGTAGCGCACGCGCGCGACCTTGGGATGACCCGCGAGGTGGGTGGCCACCGCGAGCGCGCTGTCGCAGTGACGCGCCATGCGCAGCCCCAGCGTGCGCATCCCGCGGATGACGAGCCAGGCATCGTGGGGCGGGAGGTACGCGCCGTCGAGGATCGTGCGCTCGCGCATCTCGGCGCCAAGGTCTTCCGAGCCGCACACAGAACCGCCCATCACGTCGCCGTGGCCGTTGATGTACTTCGTCAGTGAGTGGATGACGACGTCCGCGCCGAGCGACGCGGGAGCCAGTAGGGCTGGAGTGGCGAGCGTCGCATCGATGACCAGACGCGCCTTGCGCCCGTGGGCGATGGTGGCGAGGGCGGCCACGTCGGCGACGCGGAGCAGCGGATTCGAGATGATCTCGGCGTACAGCACGCGCGCTCCGGACGCGTCGAGGGCCGCGCCGACCGCGCCGTGGTCGGTCGGGTCGACGAACGTCACCGAGCCGCGCCGCTCGAGGACCGCGCGGGTCGCTCCATAGCAGTCCTCCTGGGCGACGATCGGACCCTCACAGCTCGAGAGGAACGCGTTGATGGCGGCCATGCCGCTGGTGAAGCAGGTCGCGGTCGCGGTCCCTTCGAACTCGGCGAGCGCCGACTCGAGGGCGCCTGTCGTCGGCGTGCCGTAGCGGCCGTACACGAACCCGTCGCGCTCGCCCGCGAAGACGCGGTCCTGGGCGGCGAAGGAGGCGTGGTCGAAGGCGACGCTCTGCACGAGCGGCGGCACCACCGGGACCCCGTCGCCAAATGGAAGGACGCGGGCCGTTCGCACGACCCGCGTCCCGATGTTCTTACCTGTGCCCATAGCGGAGGAAGCCTAGTTGGTCAGCGCTCTGCGGGGCTCTTCTCTTCCATGGCCTTTGCGCGTTCGATCAGATCGGCGACCTTCTGGCCACCCTTCCGTCCGATGCGCTCGAAGTGGCCCGGTCCGTACTTCTCGGTGACGGCTCGGCCGCCCTTCTTCCCGATGCGGCCGAAGAACTCCGGCCCGTACTTTTCGGCGGTGCTCGATCCGCCCATCTTGCCGATCCTCTCGTAGAAGCCCGGCCCGTACTTTTCGCTGACAAGACGTCCGCCCATGCGGCCCGCCTCAGCGACGGTCATGGCGCCGCCTGCTTTTCTTGGCATGTTGGCACGCTCCTTTCCGCGGTGGGCAGCCGTGGGCAACGCAGGTCGCATGCCCGAGGATGGCGCGCGGGAAACGGCGCCGTTGCGGATGCGTAACGCCCGATGAACAGCCGCACGCTAGCGCGGTGGACCCAGCTCGACCGGCAGGCCCGCGAACAGATGTACGAAGCGACCGAACGCGCGGATGTGGTCGATGTAGTCGACGACCGCGATGTTCTCGTTCGGAGCGTGGTTCGCGGACGATGCGTTACCCGAACCGAACCCCGTGGCGGGGATGCCGAGCCGATCGCAGACCTGCGCCATGGGCCCTGACCCCGCGAGGAGCGGATAAACGATCGCGTCCTCCCCGTAGGTCGCGCGGCACGCAGCGATGGAAGCGCGCGCGACGAGCGAATCCGCGGGCCATCGCGAGGGCGACTCGCCGTGATAGGGCACGATCTCGATGTCGGTGAAGCCACGGCGGTCGAGGTGCGCGCGCAGGAGCCGCAGGACCAGGTCCGGGGTGAGGTCGGGTACCAAGCGAAAGTCGACCTTCGCGCGCGCGACGGCGGGCAGCACGGTCTTCGAGCCCTCCCCTGAGTACCCGGACACAAGGCCGCAGATCGTGCACGTGGGCTCGAAGAAGTGCTTGCGCTTCAGTGCCGTCCCCGTCAGTCCCCGGACGAAGGCTTTGATCCCGTGGATCCGCTTCATCGCGTCCTCGTCGTACGGCAGGGCGTGGAGCAGCGCCTCGTCGCTCTCCGAGGTGGGACGCACCGCCTCCACGAAACCGTCGATCGTGATCTCATCGTCGGAGTTCTTGAGCGTCGCGAGCGCCCACACGAGGCGCCACGCCGGGTTCGGGACGATCGTGCCCACCGACGAGTGCGCGTCGAGCGCCGCGCCGCGCACGACGAGGTCGACGTAGCAGATCCCCTTCAGGCCGAGCGCGATGACCGGCCGGCCGGCGGCGTCCTTGTAGCCCGCCTCCCATATGCATCCGTCGGCCGCGAGCGCGTCGGCGTGGCGCTCGACGAACGACGCGAGGTGCTCCGAGCCGATCTCCTCCTCGCCCTCGTAGAGCACGCGCAGCCGGAGAGGCAGCTCGCCGATCGTCGCACGGTAAGCCTCGATCGCCTGGAGGCGGGCCATGAGGTTGCCCTTGTTGTCGGACACGCCGCGGCCGAACAGGTATCCGCCGCGCTCCACCGGCTCGAAGGGCGGCGTCGTCCATTCCGCCAGCGGGTCGGGCGGCTGGACGTCGAAGTGGTCGTAGACCAAGAGCACGCGGTCACCCGCGCCGGTCTCGCCGATGATCGTCGGCGGACCCCCCGGTTCGCGCTCGATCGTGGCGTTCACGCCGGCGCGGCGGGCGCGGTCCAGCACGAGCGCGGCGGTCTCCTCGATCGCTCTTCCCTCGGCCGAAACGCTCGGGAGCCGCACGAGCTCCTTCAGCTCTCCGACGAGCTCCCGCTCGCGCTCGCGGACGTACGCATCGAAGGCGTCGAAGGCGTCGACCTTCACGAAGGGGTCCGCGTGACGCGGCTCCTGCTCCGGCCGAGGGTGCACCAGGGAGAGAACGGGGCCACCTCGATCCACCGCTTCTGGCAGAGATAGTGGACGATGCCGTCATCGTCCTCGAGCGTCTCGCGGCGATAGACCTTCGCGCGCGGGATCATGAACTGACAGTCCCCGCAGTTGTCCGGCAGCGCAGGACGCACCCGCCGCACGGAGCGCCCGACGGCGAACGCGAACAGCGTGCCGGCGACCAGCAGGACGACAATGATGGCTGCGACGACAGCGAGGCCCATGTCCAGAGAACTCCCCCGAATGCGGACCGTATCAGGGAGGTGGCCGATGCGCGCGACGCGGGCGATCGTGCTGGCGGCCGCGATGCTGGGAGCGCTCGCGAGCCTTTCGGCGTGCGGGACCGCGGGCGGCGGCGGGCCGGGAACGCTCACCCCGGGGGTACGGGCCGCGACGGCGCGGCCGGCCAGCGGCAGCCCCGACCCCGGCGGCAAGGAGGGCTACTGACCCGAGCCGCGCCCCCAGCGCGCCGCCCGTGACGGCGGTGCCCGTCTTGCACAATCCCGCGCGGTGACCAGCGAGGAGCCCTCCGCCACCGCCGACGCCGTCGTCGAGCGCGCGCGCCGCATCGCCGCGCTCGCCGTTCGGCGCGCGGAGCTGCCGAGCGACGACGCGCCATCCGCCGAGCGCGCGCGACAGCTTGGCGACCACGTGCGCACCTACGTCGTGCCGCGGATCGCGAGCCTCGACACTCCCCTCCTGGTCGTCCTCCTCGGTCCGACGGGCTCGGGCAAGTCGAGCCTATTCAACGCGCTCGCGGGGGCGCGGGTGAGCGCCACCGGGGTGCTCCGGCCGACGACGCGGGACGCGGTCGTCCTCGCCACGGAGCCGGACGGCGCGGCTCTCCTCGGGACGGCGCTGTCGGGCATCGCGCGCGACCGTCTGGAGCTCGCGCAAACCGGCGCGGCGCGCCCGGGAGTGGTCCTCGTCGACGCTCCGGACATCGACTCGGTCGAGCGCGAGAACCGGGCGCTCGCCGACACGCTCATCGAGGCGGCGGATCTCTGCATCTTCGTGACGACCGCTTCGAGGTACGCCGACCTCGTCGCGTGGGATGTGCTCCATCGCGCGCGCGCGCGTCGCCTGCCCCTGGTCGTCGTCGTCAACCGGCTGCCCCCGGACGAGAGCGATCGCCGCGACGTGCTCGCCGACGTCGAGCGCATGGCGCGCGACGCGCGCCTGGACGCCGTCGTCGAAGGCGCCGTCGACATCGTGCCCATCTCCGAGGGAGACCTGGACCGCGAGGGCCACGCGCTGGCGGCGGGCGCCGTCGCACCGGTGCGGGCGCGCATCGACGCACTCGCCGGCGACCGCGAGGCGCGCCGCGCCCTCGCGCGACGGGCGCTGGCTGGCGCGCTCGCGGGGCTCGTGCCGCTGGTCGCCGGCGTGGCGGCCGACCTCGACCGGCAGGCCGACCGCGCGACGTGGCTGCGGCACGAGGCGGAGGCGGCGTACGCCGATGAGCTCGGAGCGCTGCGCGGCGAGCTCCGCGGCGGCCGCTTCCTGCGCGAAGAGGTCCTCCGTCAGTGGCAGTCGTTCGTGAACGCGGACCAGATCACGCGTTTCTTCTCGAGCGGGATCGGCCGTCTACGCGGCGCGATCGTCGCGGCGTTCCGCGGCACGCCGGTGGCGCCCGTCGGCGTCGTGGAGCGGGAGACTGCGTCGGACATCGTGACCCTGGCGCTCTCCCACGCGTCGGAGGCGGCCCGGCGCACCGCCGGGCGCTGGTCCGCGACGAGCGAGGGCACGCAGAGGCTCGCCGGCGATGCGGCCCTGTGGGCGGCGAGCGGATCGTTCGCCGACGAGCTCGAGCCGATGCTGCACGAGTGGGTGCGCGGGATCGCCGAGGACGTACGCGCGCGTGGAGCGGAGAAGAAGAGTCTCGCGTTCGGCGCGTCGGTCGGCGTCAACGTCGTGGGCATCGCCGTGATGCTCGCGGTGTTCTCGCAGACCGCGGGTCTCACCGGCGCCGAGCTCGGGGTGGCCGCGGCGACCGGCTTCGTGAACCAGAAGCTCCTCCAGGCGCTGTTCGGCGAGGCGGCGATGACGCAGATGATCGAGCGGGCGCGAGCCCAGCTCGACGTGATCGTCGCCGGGCGCTTTGGCTCCGAGCGCGAACGCTTCGACGCCGTGGTGGCCGATCCGGCGGCGCTGGTTAGTCTCGCGTCCGAGCTGCGTCAGAGCGTGGACGAACCTGGCTCCGTGAGCGTCGCGGACCCGGCTCCGTGAGCGTCGCGGACCCGGCTCCGTGAGCCTCGCGGGGTGCCTGGGCCGCCTCGATGACGCGATCGACGCGGCGTCGGCGCTCGGCCTGGACGCCACCGCGGCCCAGGGTGTGCGCGACACGGCGCGCGCACGGCTCGGGTTCCCGGGAGACGTCTACGTGCTGGCGCTCGCGGGCGGCACCGGCGTCGGCAAGTCGAGCCTGCTGAACGCCCTCGCGGGCTCGAAGGTCAGCCCGGCCGCGGCGCGGCGCCCCACGACGTCCGAACCCGTCGCCTGGGTGCCGCGAGCGTCGCGCGCCGAGCTCGCCCCGCTGCTGGACTGGCTCGCGGTGAAGCAGGTACGGGAGCACGGCGACGAGCGCGCGCGCGGCGTCGCGATCCTCGATCTCCCGGACCTCGACTCGATCGCCCCCGAGCACCGCGCGCGCGTGGACGAGCTGCTCCCGCGCGTCGACGCGGTGATGTGGGTGACCGACCCGGAGAAGTACCAGGACGCGGTCCTCCATGACGACTACCTCCGCCGGTGGATCCCCCGCCTCGGGCGGCAGCTCATCGTCCTGAACAAGATGGACCGCGTCGACGCCGGCGATGGCAACAGGCTCCGCGACGACCTCGCGGCGCGTCTGCGCGCGCATGGCCTGCCCGAGGTCCAGATCGCGCTCGCTTCCGCGGCGGAGGGCGAGCACGGCGTCCTCGAGGTGCGGCGGTGGATCGAGGGGGCCGCCGACGCCAAGCGCGTCGTCGCGGCGCGCCTGGCTTCCGACGCGCGCGCCGCGTCGACCGAGCTCGCGGAGCGCGCCGGCGTCTCGACGAATGATGGCCCGCTCGTCACGCCGGAGCGGCGCTCGCGTGTGCTCGGCGACGTGATGCGCGAGGTCCTCGCCATCCTGGACCTGCGCGGATTCGAACGTCAGGCGGTCGCGGCGACGCGGCTCGCGGCCCGGCCGCGGGGCGCGGGCCCGATGGGGCACGTCACCTCATTCATCTACCGCGCTAGCGGCCGCAAGCGCGTCGCCGCCGACCCCGCAGCCTTCCTGCGCCGCTGGCCGGAGCGCGGGACGCTCGCGCGGCCAGCCGAGCCGCTGCGGGCGCTGCTCGTCGAGATCCTCGCCACGCTCCCTCCCGGGGCGCGCCCGCCAATGGCTGCCCTCGCCGACGCGGCCGCGGTGCAGGCCCGCATCAGGAACGCCGTCGACCCGGCCATCGCCGCGGTCGAGTCGGGTATGACGGTGCCGCGCAGCCCGGTGTGGTCGGTCCTCGGACTGTTCCAGTACGCCGTCACGGGGATCCTCCTCTTCACCGGACTGTGGTTCGCGCTGCTGCTCTTCGCGCCGGTGACGGTGGGCGTGGTGGTCCTGCCCGCGATCGGTCCCGTGCCGGTTCCGCTCGTCCTCCTCGCCGCCACGCTCCTCGTGGGTTACGTGCTCGCGCGGATCCTCGGCGCCCACGCTGGCTGGCTGGGGCGCCGCTGGGCCGCGCGCATGAGCCGGGCGCTGGCCGGCGACGTCGCGGGCCGGCTGGGGACCGACCTTTTCGCGCCGATCGTCGCGGCCGACGCCGCACGGGACCGCTTGCGCACAGCGTGGCGCGGCGCGGAGTCGTCGTGCGGTGGGGCGGCCGCCGAAGGCGGAGAGGCGGAGGGCACCGGCGGGGTCGGCCGGCGCGCCGCTCGCGAGGTCGGGGAGGTCAGCCGCCCGGCTTCAGCACCATGAGGGTGATGATGGCGACGAGCGCCAGCGTGATGACCGGCCCCAACCTCTGGACGCGCTTGGCCGTCGCGACGAATTCGGGGGTGGGCGGGCCGGCCTTCGCCATCTGGACCATCTTCTCGAGACGCGGCGTCAGGACGAAGACGGACGTGTAGAAGTTCGCGATGTAGATGAGGATCGCGACCCAGAGCCAGTAATGGCTGAAGAACGCGTTGTTGTATCCCGCGAGGAAGATGAGCGCGAGGCCGCTGGCCGGCTGGGTGAACGCGGCGACCGGGAGGGTGAGCCGCCTCCCGAGGGCGACCATCGACTCCAGGATCGCGACCCCGCCCTGCGGTCCGGCCCTGCCGGCTCTCGGGCCGAGCACCGCGAACGCGAACACCGGACCGAAGCCAACAATGGCGCCGAGAACATGGATCAGGAGAATGATCCCGATCAGGAACGACGTGTCCACTGCGCTCCTCCGTCGCATCCGCCCCTCGACGGGCGGGGCGCTGCGGGACAGTATCGCGCGCAGCGCCGTTCTCCTGATCGGGATCGCCGTCGCCGCCGCCTTCGGTCTTCCTGGCGATCGCCCAGGCGCGTTTGCCCAGCGCAAGGGGCCGTAGCTGCCAGGTCGACGGGAGCCGTCGCGCCAGAGCGGTGGGCCGTGGGAGACTCGAACTCCCGACAATCCGGTTAGAAGCCGGAGGCTCTATCCACTGAGCTAACGGCCCGTCTCGCGACAGCGCGCCGGACGCGTCATCCGTGGCGCGTTATCTGCGTCGAGTCTAGAAGGCAGCCTCGGTGAGGGCGCGGACCTCGCGCAGGGCGCGGAACTTTTCGGCGAGCCCGACGGCGTCCAGCGATCCCGCGATGTGGTCGATGATCCCGAGCGCCTCGAGGCGCGATCGTGATGCCGCTTCGGCGGAGCCGAGCGCCGCGTGCGCCTGCGCGACTGACCACAGGATGCGCCACAACATGCGGCGGGATCCCAGTCCGCGAGCGAGAACGTCGGCCTCCGCGAACGCGGCGATCGCGGCGTCGGGGTCGCCCGAAAGGCGGAGCGCCTCGCCCTCGTACCACTTCCAATCCGCCCCGTATGGTCGGAAGCGGACCTCTGCCTGCCGCGCGGCCGCCGCTCGCGAAGCGGAGATCGCGTCCGCGTACTCGCCTGCGGCGAGGTGAAGCTCCACCGTGCCGATCGCCTCGTTGAACGCCGCGACAGGGATCTGCCCGGCCTTCGGCAGCTTCGCGGCATGGGCGAGCAGCTCCCGCGCCTCTTCCACCTGTCCGCGCGCGATCGCCATCCTGCCGCGCAGCGCGATGATCCAGGGCAGCCAGGACGGCAGCTTCTGCCGCGCGACATCATGCGCGACCGCGATGTGGAAGTCGGCCCTTTCGTCGCCTCCAGCCAGCCGGTAGCACCACGCGAGGTCGGCCCGGGGCCCGACCTGTATGGCCAGGAATCCCGCCTGCTCGCCGAGACCGATCGCCTCCTCCCAGCTCGTGATGGCCCGCCCGTAGTCCCCTCGATCGGTGTGGACGTAGCCGACCATGAATCCGCTGAACGACTGACCCCAGAGATTCTTGGTCTCGTCGCTGAGCCGGCGCGCCTCCGCGCTGTCGGCGAGCACGGCGTCGTAGTCGCCGTCGCTGAAGTGCCTGAAGGCCATCGTGCCGAGGAGGTCCGCCAGCATGGGCTTGTTTCCCGACGCGCGGAAGATACCGGCCGCCTCGCTCATCGCGCTCTCGGCCAGCTCCGCCCGGTTCGCGTTCTGGTACCTGCGCGCGAGGTCGGAGAGGATGTAGCCCAAGAGGTCGCTGATACGCGCGCGGCGCGCGACGACCGCGGCCTCCTCGCCGGCGGCGATGGCCTGCTCATCGTTCCCCCTCCAGGCCGCGACGAGCAACCGGTTCCACAGGACGCGCGCGAGAAGATCCTCGCGCTCGGACCCGCGCGCGAGCGGGATCGCGCGCTCGAGGAGGGCCTCGGCGCGAGGGAGATCCTGGCGGGTCGTCGGCGTGGCGAGCACCGTGATGAGGTGCGCCAGTCCCGACAGCTCCATCGCGGCGTCGGCACCTCGTTTCCCGAGCCGTTCGAGCTCCTCGTACTCCGCGACCGCCGCAGCGAAGTCGCTCGCGAGCTCGTAGGCGCGGCCCCGGGCGACGTGCACGTCGGTCAGGAGGTCAGGGCTCGGAGGGAACGTCTCGGACAACGCCAGCGCGCGCGAGTAATCCGAGATCGCGCCGTCCAGGGCGAACAGTGCCAGGGCACGATCCCCCGCCTGTTTCAGGTACGCGATCGCGCGGGCGTCCCCCGCCTCGGCGAAGTGATGGCCAAGCTGCTCGGCGTATTCGTCTCTCCGATCCGCGTACAACTCCTCCAACGACTCCGCGACCCTCAGATGAAGCTGGCGCCGGCGGCGCTGCAGGATCGATCCGTAGGCGGCCTCCTGGGTGAGCGCGTGGCGGAAGCCGTAGAGCCGTTCGGGGTCCCGGCCGAGCTCACGCACCAGCTCGACGCGCTGAAGCGTCGCGAGGTGGCGGTCGAGACGCTCGGTCTCCTCGATCTTGCGCAGCACGCGGTAGGCGAAGGATGGTCCGATCACCGCGGCCGCCTGGAGCGTGCGGCGCACCTCTTCATCCAGGCGGTCGATCCGCGCGGCGAGCAGGCCCCGCAGCGTCTCGGGCAGCCGGATCTCCGCCTCGTCGCGCGTGACGCGCCACGCTTCGCCGGCCGAAGTGCGCTGGATCACGCCCTCGTGCACCAGGGAGCGGACGATCTCCTCGAGGAAAAGTGGGTTGCCTTCGGCCTTCGCCAGGACCCGCTCGCGCACGCGTGATGGAAGCTGCGCCTCGCCGAGCACTCCACGCAGCACCGCCTCGGCCTCTGGCGCTTCGAGCGGGGCGAGCGCGAGCTCCGCATAGACATGCGGGAAATCACTCTCAGCGGCCTGCTTCGCGCGCCACGCGGGTGACTGCCGGTCGGGACGGAAGGCGAGGAGGAACAGGACAGGGACCTCGTCGACGATCGCGAAGAGCCGCGTCAGCAGCTCGACCGATGCGGGGTCGCTCCATTGCAGGTCGTCGAACACCAGGACCGCGGGCGACTGCGCGGCGCGTCCCCGAGCGAGCGCTCCGATGAGATCGAAGAGCTCCCTGCGGACGCCGTCAGCGTCGCGCTCGCCCAACGTCGCATCGCCTTCAGAGCGGAGGCCCAGCAGCAGCTCGAGCGCGGCCCCGCCCGCAGGCGTCCCGCCCGCCACGTGCGCAGCGATCAGGGCATCGAGCTTCACGCGCACGGCCTCCGGCTCCTCGCCGTCGCTCGCGCCGGCCCACCGGAGGACGTGCTGCCTGAACAGAAGGTACGAGCGCGAGCCGCCGTATGACTGGCCGCGCGCCTCGCTCCAGCCCCGCGACCCGTCCGGCCCCTCGGCGCGCCATTCGCGACGCAGCTCGTCGATGAGTCGGCTCTTGCCTAGTCCCGCATCCCCGACGAGCGCGACGATCCGGCCGCGTCCGCTGCGCACGTCGCGTGCGGCATTACGGAGTTCGGCGAGCTCGCGTACCCGATCCACCAGCGGTGTGCGCGGCGTCTCCGGTGCGACCGCTCGCGCGATGACCTCGAACGCCTCCACCGGCGCGCTGCGCCCCTTCACATCCAGGGCGCCCAGTGGTCGGAGCTCGAAGCGGTCGGCGACGCGCTTCTGGGTGGAGTCTCCGACGAGGATGCCGCCGGCCGGGGCGGCCGTTTGCAGACGTGCGGCCACGTTGACCGCGTCGCCCATCGCGCCGTATTCGATCCCCTGCCCGCCCGCGTCGCTCACCACCGCGAGACCGGTGTTGATGCCGAAGCGCACGTCGAAGTCCGCGATCCCGCGTTCGGCGCGCAGCCGTTCGCGATATTCGACCAACGCCGCGTTCATGTCGAGCGCCGCGAGGATCGCGCGCTCGGGATCGTCCTCGTGGGCGTGGGGGAAGCCGAAGTACGCGAGCACGGCATCGCCCATGAGGCGCGCGACAGTGCCCTCGTACCGATCGATCGGGGCGGTGAGCACGTCGAAAGCGCCGTGCATGATCTCCGACCATTCCTCGGGATCGAGCGACTCGGCGAGCGTCGTCGAGCCCTTCACATCGCAGAACAGGACGGTCACGACCCTTCGCTCGCCCTCGGCGGCGCGCGCCGCCGCGACGGGGCTGCCACAGCTCGGGCAGAACCGCGCGCCGTCGGGGACCGGCGCGGCGCAGCGCGCGCAGTTCACAGGCGCTCCCCGGTCAGGGCGAGCGCGAGGCCGCGGGGGCGTGGATCGGCCTGCCGGCCGCCACGAGCGAGGCTTCGCGGATCGTCTCGGCGAGCGTCGGATGGGCGTGCATGGTCGCGATGATGTCGTCGACCGTGGCCTCGAGCCTGATAGCGAGCGTCGCCTCCGCCACGAGCTCGCTGGCCTCGGGACCCACGATGTGAACGCCGACGACCCGCTGGTCGCTTCCGGTCGTGACCACCTTCACGAGGCCATCGGATTCACCGAGCGCGAGCGCGCGGCCCGACCCGCGGAAGAAGAACCGGCCCACGCGTGCGTCGCCGTGCCGCTCCTTCGCCTGCGCTTCGGTGAGGCCGACCTGCGCGAGCTCGGGGTGCGTGTACACGACGTTCGGCACGGCCGTGTAATCGATGCGCGCGTCCTCGCCGAGGATGCTCTCGACGGCGACCTCGCCCTGCGCCGAGGCGACGTGGGCGAGCTTGGGCGAGCGTTCGTCGCCGGTGCAGTCGCCGATGGCCCACACGCCCTGCAGGTTCGTCCGCATCCGGTCATCGACCGTGATGCCGAGCCGGTTCGTGGCGAAGCCGGCGGCCTCGACGCCCGAGAGGTCCGCGACGCGACCCGCACCCAGGAGGATCTCGTCTCCCTCGAACGCCTGCTGCTTGCCCCCGATCTCGGCGACGGCCGTGACGACCGTCCCGGTTCGCCGCACCTCCGTCACCTTCGCGCTGCCGTGGATCCGGACACCCAGGCGGTCCAGCGACCGGATCAGCGCCCGCACGAGCTCAGGCTCCGCGTACGCGAGCGGCTGCGGGAGCATCTCGAGGATCGTCACCTCCGATCCGACCTCGGCGAAAAAGGTGCCGAGCTCCATGCCGATCGCGCCTCCGCCGATCACCAGCAGGCGGCGCGGCGCCTGCTTCAGCTGGAGCGCTCCGACGTTGTCGAGCGGCTTCGCCTCGGCGAGACCATTGATCGGGGGCATGCCGACCTTCGAGCCGGTCGCCACGATCACCGCGTTCGCGCGCACGGCCCGTTCGCCCTCGGCCGACACGATCTTCAGCTCGCCGGGAGCGGTGAGCGAGCCCGAGCCCTTGATGAGCTCGACCTTGCGGCCACGCAGCAGCGTCTCGATGCCGCCGACGAGCCGATCGACCACGGCCTCCTTGCGCGCGACGGCCTTCACCATGTCGAACGACGCGCCCTGGACCATGATCCCGTGCTCCTCGCCGTGCGTCGCCGCGTGGTAGGCATGGCTCGAATCGAGCAGCGCCTTGGATGGTATGCAGCCGACGGTGATGCACGTGCCGCCCACGCGATCGCGCTCGATCAGCGCCACGCGCGCGCCCTTATTGCCCGCGTGCAGCGCCGCCACGTACCCACCGGGGCCGCCGCCGAGGATCGCGATGTCGAAAACGTCGGGCCGCGCGGTCACGCGAACAGCCTAGGGTCTTGCGCGGCGTCACGCTCCAACGGGTGCGCGGCGTGACCGCGCCGCAGATACCAGGCGACGTACACAGGAAGGAACGCGCAGCCGATGCGCCGGTACTGCGCGACGTGGCGCCGCTCGTGCGCCATAAGTGCCGCGCTCGGCGCCCGTGTCGCGACGATCACATGGCCGAAGGTGATCGCGGCGTATCCGCGGCGCGACAGCGCGACTCGCGCGATCCCCCGGTCGGCGACATACACGAAGCAGTCGCCTGCGATCCGCGGGAAGGCGAGCGAGGCGAGGCCCAGGAGATGACCGATGGGGTCGGCGTGGTGGTCGCGGAGCCGCCGCGCGAGCTCAGCGACTGACGCGGTCGACGACCTCGCCGAGCGCCGTCGTCACGGCGCGCTCATCGGTGACCGCCGTGTCGTATCGCAGCGTCAGGAGCCAGTGCTGCGTGTCCGCGTGCACGGATGTCACTCCGCGAATGCCGCGTGCCCCCGCCACGACCTGTGGCGCGCAGGTGCCTCATATGAGCTCAGGGACCTCGAGCGAGACCTCGCCCTGGGCGGCCGCCACGATCGCAGGGGCGGGTGCTTTCGCCTGCAGCGCGGGGAGGGGCGAGGCCGTCCCTGCCGAACAGCCCGCCAGCGCCAGACACAGAACGGCGGCGCAGACGGTCCTCACGGGACCATTCTGCGCCGCCAGATCGCTCTGGACCGTGGGTCGGCTAGCCGACCGTGGGGCGGCTAGCGCTCCATGTCCTCTTTGGCTTCGCCGATGCCCTCTTTGACCTTGCCCTTGCCCTGGTCCATCTTGCCGCTGATCTCGGTCGAGGTGTCACCGGTGGCCTTGCCGAAGCCTTCCTTCACCTTGCCCTTGGCCTCGTCCATCTTGCCCTCTGTCTTGTCTTCCACGTTGGTTCCTCCTCTGGGCGCCCTGTGAGCGCTCCATCTGAGTATGCGGGCAAGGGCCGTGCCGGACCGGCGGCGCCCGGTTCACCGGGCCGGAGCCCGGTTACAGATCGTCACCTGATCGATACGCACGGCTGGTGCTCCCCGCCTGGTCGTGCGTTTTATCTTCGAACAGGCGAGCGAGCACGCGCTCCTGCCGCTCGAGCACGTGACCCTGGATCTCGCGGAGCCATCGGTCGAGGTCAGCCGTCAGCTCGACGACCTCTCGGACGACCGACATCTCCACGGGCTGTCCAGCGGCACGGCCGGCGAGCAGAGCGTCGGTCTTCGCTTCGTAGTCGGTGACCTTGACCCCGAAGACCTTCAAGAGCTTGCGGGTCGGATCCATGGGCCGTCGCTCTTGGTCGGCGCCCACGTCATCACGGGACCTCCGCCCTGGCGCAGCAGCGCCGTCCACGTCGGGCGTCCCCTCTTTTCCATGGTCGCCGCCTGACTCGCGGCGTTGCTCGTCCACCACGCACCTCCCGCAGGCGTCGCGCCCGACGCGCGCCGGCACCGATCGTAGCGACGGCGCATTTGACAGGCAGAGCGGTGGCGGCGATGGTCACCGGTGTGATCGCCGAGCCCATCGAGACCGCCGGAGCGCGACTGCCGGAGGGTCACTCCGCCCGCCAGTTCGAGGAGCGGGACCGTGAGCCGATCGTCGTCGCCAGGAACGCGGAGCTCGGTCCCATGGAGCAGGGATCGGCCGAGGAATGGCGTCAGTGGGAGGAGATCGCACCGGACCCCGACCGGCTGCGCTTCGTGGTCGCGGATGCGCACGACGCGCCGGTGGCGCTGGCGGACCTTAGCCGCGGCGGCGTGGTAAGGACACCCGACGGATCGCTGTACCTCGGCGTGAGCGTCATACCGGCGGCGCGCGGAAAGGGCATCGGCTCCGCGCTCGTCGAGGTGCTCGAGGCCGAGTCTCGCCGCCGGGGCGCTCCGCGCGCGCTCGCGCAGGTCCGTTCCGACCAGCAGTTCGCCGTCGATTGGGCGCTGCGCCGCGGCTACGCGGAGATCGGCAGGCGCATCGACGCGTATCGGGACCTCGCGTCGTTCGATCCCGCGCAGTGGTCGGACTCCGTCGAGGCGACGGCCGGCGGCGGGATCCGCTACGTGACGGTGGCCGACGAGCGGTCCCGCCGCGGCCCACTGGGCGAAGAGGCGTTCCGCCGCGCGCTTTACGAACTCGAGGGCGAGTGCTGGGACGACGTGCCGTTCCCCACTCCGATGCCGCACTGGTCGTACGAGATGTTCCGGAAGATGGAGGGCAATCCCAACAACCGGCCGCAGCTCTCACTTCTGGCGGTCCACGGCGAGCGTCTGGTCGGCATGACGATGACGATCAAGTCCGGCGAGCACGACGCGTACACGGTCATGACGGGCACGGCGCGGGCGTACCGCAAGCGCGGGATCGGCCTCGCGCTCAAGATCGAAGCGCTCGCAGGCGCGAAGGCCGCGGGCTTCCGCGCGCTCATGACGACGAACGATGAGCCGAACAAGGCGATGCGCGGGATCAACGCCAAGCTTGGCTACGAGCTTTTGCCCGCGCGCATCTCGCTCGAGAAGCCTCTCCAGCAGCCCGCGTCCGATCCGGCTGAGACCGTCTCTCCCTAGGCTTCCGCGCGTGGCGGACGCGTGGGTCTGGTGGAAACACGGCGTCATCTACCAGATCTACCCGCGGTCGTATCAGGACTCGAACGGCGACGGCGTCGGCGACCTCCCTGGGATCATCTCCCGGCTCGATCATCTGAACGACGGGACGGAGCGCTCGCTCGGGATCGACGCCATCTGGCTGTCGCCGTTCTACCGGTCGCCGATGGCGGACTTTGGTTACGACGTCTCGGACCATCGCGACGTCGACCCGATCTTCGGGACCCTCGAGGACCTCGACCGGCTGGTCCGCGCGGCGCACGCTCGCGGGATACGCGTCGTGGTCGACCTCGTCCCGAACCACACCTCGGACCAGCATCCGTGGTTCGTCGAGGCGCGCCGCAGCCGCGCGGATCCCCGGCGCGACTGGTACGTCTGGGCGGATCCGGGAAGGGGAGGGGGACCGCCCAACAACTGGCGCAGCTCGTTCCCGCGCGTCGGAAGGGCATGGACGCTCGATCCAGCGACCCGGCAGTACTACCTGCACCACTTCTTGCCGCAGCAGCCGGACCTGAACTGGTGGAACCCGCGCGTCCGCGACGCCATGGACCAGGTGATGCGCTTCTGGCTCGATCGCGGCGTCGACGGCTTCCGTGTGGACGTGGCGCACGGCCTGCTCAGCGACGAGGCGCTGCGCGACAACCCGCGGGTCACGCTCGGGGGCCGGAGGCGGCGGCGCGACGTCGACCTGGACGAGGTGCACGAGATCCACCGCGCGTGGCGAAGGACGCTCGACGAGTACGGCGACCGCATGGCCGTCGGCGAAGTGTTCCTGACCGACCTGCGCAGGCTCGTGCGGTACTACGGCGAGGACGACGAGCTGCAGCTTTCGTTCAACTTCATGTTCCTGTCGCAGCCCTGGGATGCCGGGCGCTTCCGCCGAGCGGTGGAACGCTACGAGGCGCTGCTTCCACCTCACGCGTGGCCCGACTTCACGCTTTCCAACCACGATCGTCCGCGCGCGGCGAGCCGCTACGGGGCGCGCAATGCGGCCACCGCCGCGCTCATGCTCCTGACGCTGCGCGGGACGCCCTTCGTGTACTACGGCGAGGAGATCGGCATGACGGACGTGCCCATCCCGAGAGAGCGCGTCGTCGACGTCGACGGGCGGGATCCGGAGCGCACCCCGATGCAGTGGGAAGGATCGACGGGCGCCGGCTTCACGACGGGCTCGCCGTGGCTGCCGATCGCCGGCAACGCCGATCGAGTGAACGTCGCCGCGCAGCGCGACGATCCGGGCTCGCTGTTCTCGTTCTACCGCCGCGTGATACGGACCAGACGCGGCTCCGCGGCGCTGCGATGGGGCACGTACCGGTCGCTGCCCGCCGCGCGCGGCGTCTTCGCCTATATGCGCGAGCACGAGGGCGAGAGGCTGGCGGTCGCCCTTAACTTCACCGACGCCGAGCGGCCGTTCTCGCCGCCCTGGGCCGGGAGCGCCACGCGTGTCCTCCACTCCACCTGCCCTGAGCGCGACGGGACGATAGCCGGACCGCTGATGATGCTCGCGCCGAACGAGGGGGTCCTTCTCAGCGCAGGGTGATCCCCGAACGGGCGAGGGATTCCGCGAAGCGCTGGGCGATCGCCTCGTAGCCGCGATCGTTCGGATGGAAGCCGTCGGCGGATACCGCGCCGCCGCGCACCACGTCCGCCGTGCCAGTGTGCAGGTCGACGAGCACGACGCGGTCGCCGTGGACGGAGACGGCTCCAGCGATGACGCGGTTGTATGCGGCGACCCCGTCAGCGATCCGCGCGGCCGACACCGGAGCCCCTTGGAATGCCGGCACCTGCGTCAGGTCCGGCACGTCACCGACGAAGACGCGGGCGTGCGTGCGTTTCTCGAGGCCGTCGAGGAGCTGGCCGAGCTGCGAACCGTAGATCTCGGGCTGGACGCCCTGGACGAGGTCGTTGACGGCGAGCCACACCGTCACAACATCGGGATCCTTGGAGATCGCGGAGGGGAGCTGGTCGCGGAGCGCCGCCGAGACCGTCGACCCGGACACACCGAGGTTGGTGAATGCGCTGCCGGCGGGCAGCCGAGCCGCGACGCGCACGGGCCACGCGCCGCTCTGCGGATCGGTCGAGCCAACGCCGACGCTGTCGGAGGCGCCGATGGCGACATAGCGGACCGTCCGGGGGCTCAGCGTCGGCTGCACGCCACAGGACAGAGCGGTCGCGGCGCAGAGGAGCAGGGCCGCCCATCGGGGGAGCATCGTTCCAGCGGACGAGCATAGAGAAGGGGGAGGCTCGCGCCTCCCCCTTCGAAGCCGCGACACGCCCGCGTCAGTCTGCGGGGGTCGCCTCGGTCACGAGGTTCTCGTTCTCCCCGCCGACCTCTGACCAGATCTTCACGTTCTTCGGCTCCTTGAGGAACAGCGTGCCGACGACGACCGTCATCAGCGCGACGATGATCGTGTACGACAGGCCCAGGTAGATGTTGCCGTTCGGGTCGTTCGTCGGGTTGAACATCCCCGCGAGGTTCCAGTCGGTCTTGATCGGCAGACCCATGAAGTTGCTGAGGAACGCCACGTAGGACTTGCTTCCCGCCGGATACGTCGCGCCGACGAGCGCGGTGAAGAACAACGGAAGCAGCCCGCCGAACCAGCCATTGCCGAAGTGGTATGGGATGGACAGCGAGGTGTATCGCACCTTCGCACGGAAGTATTCGACCAGGAACGCCGCGATCGGCCCGTAGACCATCGTGACGAAGATGACCTGGATCCACACCAGCGCGATCAGCGTCACGGTGTCCGGACTGGCCTTCGTGATCAGGCCCGTCGCGTCGCGCTCGACGTGCGCGGCCGCGGTCATTGCCTGATAGATCGGCAGGTAGCTGACGGCCGCGATCAGGCAGCCCGCGAGGATGATGACCTTGCGGCCGATCCTGTCTGAGAGCCAGCCGAAGAAGAGGAAGAACGGTGTGCCGAGGGCGACGGCCCAGATGACGATGGGATAGGCCTGCGTGAACGTCAGCTTCAGGTAGATGGTCATGAAGTTCAGCGCCTGGAATTGGCCCTGGTACCAGACCACGCCCTGGCCGGCGGTCAGACCGATGAGCACCAGCG
>JBHEML010000013.1:0-40628 GCA_046262615.1 Candidatus Limnocylindria bacterium
TGCTTCTCCGCAGCGCTCAACACATTCCTCAGTAGTAGGGCCACGGTCACGGCGCCCAGTCCTCCGGGGACGGGGCTGAGGGCGCCTGCGACCCGCGAGACGCTCTCGGCTTCGACGTCCCCGCGCAGCCCCGCCGGCGACACGTTGATGCCGGCGTCGACGACGGTCACGCCGGGCGAGAGCATGTCGCCGGTGAGGAAGCGTTCCCGTCCGACGCCGACTACGACCACGTCCGCCTGGCGAGTAAAGCGACCGAGGTCGGTGGTCTGCTTGTGGGCCATCGTCACCGTCGCGTCCTCTTTCAAGAGTAGATACGCCGCCGGGCGGCCGATGACCGTGCTGCGCCCGATCACCACGGCGTGCGCACCTCGGAGCGGGATCTCGTGGAACTTCAACAGTTCGACGATCGCATCGGCGGTCGATGGAACGAAGCGCGGACGCCCGTCCGCGAGAAAGCCGACGTTGAAGGGGTGCATGCCTTCGACGTCTTTTTCGACCGCGATGTGGTCGACGATGTGTGCCTCGTCGAGCGCGCCGGGCAGGGGCGTCAAAAGGATGATGCCGTTGACCTCCCGTTCCGCTGCGAGCCCTTCAAGCACCGTGACGAGCTGCCCCTCCGCGGTGTCACGCGACAGCGCCGTGTGCCGAACGTCTATGCGGAGTTCCCGGCCCGCCCTCGCGAGCCGCTGGGCATACGCATTGCCGGCTGGATCGGCACCCACCGAGACAACGGCGAGCCGAGGTGATAGGCCTCGCAGTTCGAGGGCGGACGCCCGTGCCTTTGAGGTCGTGTTGATCGTTTCGGCGAGCGGCCTGCCATGCAGCAGCCGCGCGGTCAGGGGGCGATCCTCGCGTTAACAGACTCGAGGATGCTGTCGCGTTGTCGGGCCGCTCCTTCGAGCGCCCGCTCGAGCTGGGCCGTGAGCGAAGCGGCGGCCTCGGGATCCTTGATCGACGCAAGGTTGATCCTCACGTTCAGAGCTGCCCCCTCGAGTGCGGCGTAAGCCAAGACGGCCGCGACGCCGAGGTCGCTGACGGTCGAATCCGTCGCGATCGCCATTCCACGCTCGCACGCGTCGAGCACCCGTCGGCTGGCGTGCGCGGTCTCCAGCGGCACGCGAGCGGCGCCGACCAGGGCTGCCTGCATCCTCTCCCGACGCTCCTGCTTCTCGCGGTCGGTCGCACGGGGAAGCTTCATGGCGTCGGCAAATTCGCCGAACGCCGACGCATCGTCGTCGACAAGACGCAGAAGCGCCGCCCGTAGCTCGTCAGCGTCCTCAACGTACCGCGGGGCGACGTCGGCATCTTTCTTCGCCCGGATGCGCCCGATCATCGCCGCGAGCGCCGCGCCGAGTGCTCCGGCGTACGCTGCCGCGCTCCCACCGCCGGGAACCGGACGCTCCGACGCGAGGTCCTCGCTGAAGGCGCGCAGCGTCTGCTCGATCGACCGTTCCTTCATGGGACCGGCGAAGTGTAGGTGCTAGCATCATGCCTACCGCACCCATTCATCGAGAGAGGCTGAGGGACACGGCCCGACGACGCCTCGGCGACCGGCGGAGACCCGCCACGGTGCCAACTCCGTCCCTGGCAGCAGGGAAAGATGAGACGGGGTCGACCCGCGTGGGCGACCATCCCGTATGAGAGGTCGTATGTTCGTGAGGGTCGCGGTATGAGGACAACGGTCATCGGCGCCTTTCCGAAGATCTCCGACCAGCCCGGGGGGCAAGAGCTGCGGCGCGCGCTCCACCGTCACGACCGCAAGGAACTGGAGACGGGCGGTCTGGACGAGGTCTTCGATTCGACGACGCGCCGGGTCATCGGAGAGATCGACGCTGTGGGCGTCGACGTCATCAACGACGGCCAGGTCCGTTGGGACGACATCTGTGCGCCCTTCGCGCGGGCTTGGGGCGGCGTGTCGCGGGGCGCGCTGGAGCGCTTCTACGACAACAACACCTACTTCCGGCAACCAGTCATCGAGGACCAGATCACGACAGACGGGTCGACGCTCGTGCGCGACTTCACCACAGCGCGCGGCATCGCCCGCGCGGAGCTCAAGGCTGCCGTGTGCGGCCCGCTGACATTCGCGACGCTCGCCGTGGATCGCCACTACCGAACGCTCGAGGACCGCACGCTCGCCATCGCCGATGCGATCGCCGCGGAGCTCCGTGGGCTGGGTGCCGCCGGGGCGACCCTCGTGGACGTCGAGGATCCTGCGCTGGTCGCGCAGCCCCAGCACATCGAGCTGGCCCGGGAGGCATACGGCCGGCTCGCGGCCGCTGGCGTCCCGCTCGCGGTGCAGACGTACTTCTTCCCGGCCGACCGGATCCTCGAGTCGCTCGCCTCGTTCCCCGTGGCCCAGATCGGCCTCGACGTGCGAAGCCGCGCTACCACTGCGCTCAAGCGCCTGGACGCGTTCAAGCAGACGGTCGTCCTGGGCGTGATCGACGCACGCAACACCCGGCTCGAACGCGAGGCAGAGGTGGGCGGGCTCGTCGACGAGGCGCTGCGCCTGGTCCCGGCGGAACGCCTCTGGCTCGCGCCCACCACGGGCCTCGAGTATCTGCCCCACAAGGTCGCGACGGACAAGCTATACGCGCTCGTCAACATCGCACGTTCAGGAAAGGCGGCCGCATGACGGACCTATTGCTGACGACCACAGTGGGCTCGTTCGCCAAGCCCGAATACCTGCAGAAGGCGCGCAACCAGCAGGCGCGCGGAAAGATCTCGGCGGGCGAGGTCCTTGAACTCGAGCGCAAAGCGACCGAGGAATGGATCCGCGCCCAAGAGGACATCGGCCTCGACATCCTTGTGGACGGCGAGATGTACCGCGGCGACATGGTCGCTTTCTTCGCGGAGCTCCTCGAGGGCTATACGCAGGGCGGCCTCGTTCGGTCGTATGGGAACCGCTACTACCACAAGCCGGTCATCTCGGGAAAGCTCTCGCGGCCGAAGCCGATGACGGTGGAGTGGTTCAGGTACGCGCAATCGCTCACAGAACGGCCGGTGAAGGGCATGTTGACCGGCCCGTACACGATGCTCGACTGGTCGTACAACGAGGCGTACCCGACGCGTCGTGAGGCCGCACTCGCGCTGGCCGAGGTGGTCCGTCAGGAGGCCGAGGATCTCGAGGCGGCCGGGGCCCGCTACATCCAGATCGACGAGCCGGCGATCCACGCGCGTCCGGAGGAGCTCGAGATCGCGATCGAGGCGATGGGCATCGTCACCGCGAACCTCACCGCGAAGACGATCTCCCACATCTGCTACGGGGACTTCGCCGCCATCTACCCAGGTATTCTCGAGCTGCCAGTGGACCAGCTCGATCTCGCGATGGCGAACTACGAGTACAAGTACCTCGATCTGTTCGACAAGGATCCCTTCAGCAAGGAGCTCGCGATCGGCATCGTCGACGTGCACCGGCACGAGCTCGAGTCGGTGGACGAAGCCGCCGAGGGCATCCGCAAGGGGCTGCGCCACGTCGCCGCCGAGCGACTGCTGCCGCATCCGGACTGCGGCCTCAAGACGCGCACCGTCGAGGAATCGATCGCGAAGTGCAGGGTCGTGGTGCAAGCCGCGCGTGTCGTGCGTGAGGAGCTGGCGGCGCTGCCTGCATGAACGTCGGCGGAGAGACGACCGAGCTCATCCAGCAGCTCATCCGCAACGCGTGCGTCAACGACGGCACACCGGACTCTGGGCATGAGACGCGCAGCGCCGAGACGCTCGCGAGCTACCTGCAGCACCCCGGCGTCGAGGTGAAGCGCTACGAGCCACATCCGGGTCGCGGCAGCCTCGTGCTGCGCATCGAGGGCTCCGATCCCCACGCGCCGAGCCTGCACCTGATGGGACACATCGACGTCGTACCCGTGAATCCCGCGGGGTGGCAGCGCGACCCCTTCGGTGGGGAGCTCGTGGACGGTCAGGTGTGGGGACGTGGAGCGATCGACATGCTCGCGGTCACCGCCTCCATGGCGGTGTCGGTCCGCGCGCTTCTTCGGGACGGGTTCCGGCCTCGCGGCACGCTCGTGTACTCCGCGATGGCGGATGAGGAGGCGCTCGGGACGTACGGCGCGGCGTGGCTCACCGAAAACGCGTGGGATGACGTGCGCACCGACTTCCTGCTGACCGAGTTCGGCGGAGCGCGCCTGCCGGTCCCCGGGGCCGCCGGCCCGCTGCTTCCGGTGAGCAGCGGCGAGAAGGGCTCGCATTGGCTTCAGCTGCGGGTGCGCGGGCGCCCAGGACACGGCTCCATGCCGTATCGCACTGACAATGCGCTCACCAAAGCAGCGGAGGCCGTCGCCAGGATCGGGTCGTACAGGCCGCCGGTGGAGCTGCACGAGCTTTGGCGACGCTCGGTCACGGCGCTCGGGCTACCACCCGCGCTCGCGACCGAGGCATCCGCGCTCGACGCCGCGTTGCCGGATCTGCCGCTCGGGCTCGCGCGCATGGTCCACGCCGGCACGCGGACGACGTTCACGCCGACCGTGATGCACGGCGGAGCCAAGGCGAACGTGATCCCCGACAACGTCGAGATCACCGTCGACGTCCGCACTTTGCCGGGCCACGAACGGGAGGAAGTGCGCAGGATGCTTGCGGACGCGCTCGGCGATCTGCACGATGCAGTGGAGATCGTCGACGAAGGCGACAACCCGGCCACCGCGTCACCGCTGGACAGCCCGCTCTGGGACACCATCACAGGCGTGACGCGCGAGCTCGTGCCTGGCGCGACCACGGTGCCGCTCCTGCTGGTCGGCGCCACGGACGCGCGCTTCTTCCGCCGGAAGGGAGTCGTCGCGTACGGCTACGGCCTCTACAGCGAGCGCATCCCCTTCAATGAATTCGTGTCGATGTTCCACGGGAACGATGAGCGCGTGGATGTCGAGTCGCTCGACCTGATGGCGCGGCTGTGGGAGCGCGTCGCCCGCCGGATGCTCTAGGACGTGTAGAGGTCGAGCACCTCGCGGCGGAACGGCACCCTCGCCTGTTTCCGCAGCATGTCGAACTGGTCGAAGTCCCATTCGCCGACGAACGTCACCGCGACGCCGCTCTTGCCGACCCGGCCCGTCCGGCCGACGCGGTGCGTGAACGTGTCGGCATCCTCAGGCAGGTCATAGTTGATGACGTGGCTGATGTCCTCGATGTGCAGGCCCCGCGCCGCCACGTTCGTCGCGATCAGGAGGGGGATCTTCCCCTCGCGGAACGCGTCGAGGGTGCGCTCGCGCTCGCGCTGGTGCATGTCGCCATGGATGGCCGCGGCCCGGTGGCCGCGCCGCTGTAGTGTCTCGAGGAGCCGGTCCACGCCCCGCTTGGTGTGGCGGAAGATCAGCACCTGCTCGATCTCGTACCTCTTCAGGAGCTCTTCCAACGCCTTGACCTTGTCCTCCTCGAGGACCTCGATGTAGATCTGCTCGATCGCCTCGAGGTTCTGCTGCTCGGGGTGGATGACCACCCGCGCCGGGTCGCGGGTGAAACTGTGCGCCAGATCCTTCACCGCGCCAGCGAGCGTCGCGCTGAAGAGCGCAGTCTGCCGCTTCGTCGGGCAGTGGCGCAGCAGCCGGCGGACCTCGGGGGCGAATCCCATGTCGAGGAGCCTGTCGGCCTCGTCGAGGATGACGACCTCGAGGCCCGATAGGTCGAGCGTGCCCCGCTCGATGTGGTCGAGAAGGCGTCCGGGGGTCCCGACCACAACGGCAGCACCGCGTTTGAGCGCGCGCTCCTGTTGGCCGTAGCCGACGCCGCCGTACACGGCGATCTCGTGCGCGTGCCGGTACCTGCCGAGCGCCGCGAACTCGCGCGTGACCTGTACCGCAAGCTCGCGTGTCGGGACCACCACCAGCGCCTGCGGCAGCTTGGTGTCGGACCGTACCCGCTCGAGGATCGGGATCGCGAACGCAGCGGTCTTTCCTGTCCCGGTCTGCGCCTGGGCTAGCAGGTCCCGGCCGCCCTGGAGGATCGGGATCGCCTTCTGCTGCACGGGCGTCGGGGCCATGAAGCCAAGGTCGCTGATGGCTCTCGCGATGTCCGGTTGGACGGTGAGTTCACCGAAACGAGCAACGCCAACGAGCACGGGTGCTGCGGCTATCAGTTGGTACTCCGTTCTATTTCACATCAACTGTACCGGAAGCGAACGGGCATGTCATCATTCGCCGCTCCGCGGCCGCCCCGCGCGGCCAAATATGCTGACGGGCATGGCCGGCTCGCTCCTCGTCGCGCGCATCTTTGGCATCGACATCCGCATTCACCTTTCCTGGCTCGTCATCTTCGGCCTGGTGCTGCTTACGCTCTCGGACCAGATCCTCCCCGAGCGCTATCCGTTCTGGTCGGATCAGAAGACGCTGATCGTCGCGGCGATCGCCGCCCTGCTGTTCTTCTGCTCGGTGCTCGCGCACGAGCTCGCGCACGCGCTGGTCGCCAGGCGATTCAAGATGTCCGTGTCGTCGATCACGCTCTTCCTGTTGGGCGGTGTGGCCAACCTAACGAAGGAGCCGCCAAGCGCCAAGGCAGAGTTCTTCATGGCCGCGGCAGGCCCGTTCACGAGCCTGTGCATCGGCGGCCTGGGTGTACTGATCGCGACGGTCGCGGAGGCGCCCGTCCTCCAGCCCGTGCAGGCTGTCGCCGATTACCTCGGGTGGGTGAATATCGCGCTCGCGCTCTTCAACATGGTGCCCGGGTTCCCGCTCGATGGGGGCCGCGTCCTGCGTTCGGCCGTATGGGCGGTGCGCAAGGACCGCTCGGTCGCGACGCGCGTTGCCGGCCGCGGCGGCCAGATCGTCGCGGGGCTCCTCGCGCTCTTCGGGCTGGTCGTCCTGGTCCGTTTCCACAACACCTTCGGAATCTGGTACGCGTTCATCGGCTACTTCCTTTTCAACGCGGCGAGCTCCGCGCTCCAGCAGGACCGGATCGCAGGCGCCGTCGGCGGCGCCACCGTCGCGCAGCTGATGTCCACCCAGTTCACCGCGGTGCCCAGCGGCACGTCGCTCGCGACGCTCGTGCGCGACCATCTCCTTCCCCAGAACCTGCGTGCCGCACCTGTCATCTTCGGCACGCGCTTCCTCGGGCTCGTCAGCGCCGCGGATCTGCGCAAGGTCGAACAGGAGCAGTGGGGATCGACCCCTGTCGACAGGGTGATGCGGCCGACAGACGATCTGTCGACCGTCACGCCGGAGGATCGCCTGCTCACCGCGGTCGAGAGATTCGGCGAATCGCCGGTCCTGGCCGTCGTGCGTGGCGGCACGCTGATCGGCGTGCTCGATCGCGACGCGGTGTTCGGGTACATACGCATGCGGGACGTGCTCGGCATCGACCGCCGGTAGCGCTACTCGGTCCGGTCCTCGAGCTCCCACGCGTGGTCGAGCACGTGCCACGCCGCCCGGCGTGCGGCGTACCGCGCGGGCCAGCGTTCGCCGCCACGCGGGCCGCGTGACGGGAGTTCTCCCTTCGCGCGGCTGGACAGGGCTGCGAGGAACGCCTCGTGGGTCGCGGCCAGCTGCGTGTCCACGTCCGCGCCGCCACGCGGCGCCTTGCCGCCGAGCGCCGAGAGGTAGGACCCCTCGGCTTCGGCCACGTGCTTCCGGATCTTCTCGCGGTCGCGTCCGCCCCCGCGCGGTCCCTTTCTGAGTGGCCTGCCGTCGGCCGCATCGGCCAGCTCGTCGAACCGCTTCCAGCACGCGGTCATGACCGCGGCCAGCCGCGCGACGCCGCGCGGATCGATGTCGCGCGCTTCGGCTCGCGCGATCGCGCCAGGCGCGCCGAAATCGGTGGTGCTGTTGCCGTCGAGATGCTCGGCTATGTGCAGGTCCGTTCGGGTCTTCGGGACGGCGAGCCCGCGACCGGCTCGGCCGATGGCCGACCTGTAGCGGGGCGCGTACGCGATCAGCGCGTCGAGCGCCGCCGCTTCGTCGCTGCCGCTCCGACACCACCCCGGCCACTCGGCGGCTGACGCGAAGGCGCGCTTGGCGCCGGTCTCGAGATAGACCTCGGTCGGCGGCACCTCAGCCCCCGCGGCCGGCCGCGTGCCCCGCTTCGCCGCTCTCGCCCGCCAGCAATTCCACTGCGTGCGGCAGCACCGGCAGCAGCACCTCCAGCGATTCGCGCACCGCACGAGGCGATCCCGGGAGATTGACCACGAGCGTCCCACCCACGGTCCCGGCGATGCCGCGCGAAAGCATGCCGTGCGGAGTCTTCTCGAGCGACCTGAGCCGCAGGGCCTCCGCGATACCGGGAGCCTCGCGTTCGATCACTCGGCGCGTCGCTTCGGGTGTGACGTCGTTCGGCGAGAGACCCGTCCCCCCTGACGTGAGCACCACGTTCGCTCCGCCGCGCACCGCGCTGCCGATCGCCTCCGTTATCCGCTCGATCTCGTCGGGCACTACCTCGGCAGAGACGACAAGCGCACCGGCGGCGAGGAGCGCTTCGCGCATCGCGGGACCGCTGTCGTCGACGCGCAGCCCGGCGTGCCCTTTCGTGCTCACCGTGATGATCCCGGCACGGACCGCTCGCACCGTCGCGCTCACTGCGCTTCCTAACTCCTCGACGCGCTCAACGCGCTTCGCGGTTTCCGGCGGCGCTCACTCCGCTTCGTAGCTCCCGGACGCGCCGCCCGACTTGCTCGCGAGGCGGACGTCGGTGAGGCGCGCGCCGCGCTCCACCGCCTTGAGCATGTCGTACAGCGTCAGGCCAGCGAGGGCCACCGCGGTGAGTGCCTCCATCTCCACGCCGGTCTGGCCGGTGGTCGCAGCGGTCGCCTCGATCGCGATGCCCTCTGGTACGAGATCGAGCTCGACGGACGCATGCGTCAGCGCGACGGGATGGCACAGGGGGATCAGGTCGCTCGTGCGCTTCGCGCCCATGATCCCGGCGACGCGCGCCACGGATAGGACGTCGCCCTTCTTCGTCCGCCCGTCGCGGACGAGCGCGAGCGTCTCCGGCGACAGCCGCAGCAGACCTCGCGCGACCGCCCGGCGCTCGGACTCAGCCTTCGCCCCGACATCCACCATCCGCGCCTGGCCGCGTTCGTCCACGTGGCTGAGCGCCGTGGCCGGCGGCTTCATGGCGAGCGAACCATCAGTGATCCTCCGGCAGTTCGGTGAGGATGAGGCTCACTCGCTCGCCCGGACCGACGCGCGCGACGCCCTGCGGAATGTCGATGAGGCAGTTGGCGAGTGCCATGGAGCGCAGGATCCCGGAGCCCTGCGGCCCGGTGGTGCGCACGTCCGCCGAGCCGTCGTAGATGCCCCGGGCGAAGAACCGCAGATGCGGCGGCTTCTCGATCGCGTCGCGCAGGATGGCTTCGGTGCGCGGCCGTTGCAGCCGGGTGCGACCGGCCATGCGCAGGAGCGCGGGCCGGACGAACAGCTCGAACGTCAGTAGCGCCGACACCGGGTTTCCCGGTAGGCCGAAGATGGGCGTCATCCTGCCGCCGGCGCGCAGCTCGCCGAACGCGAGCGGACGCCCCGGGCGGATCGCAATGGACCAGAAATCCATGCTCCCGAGCTCCTCGACCACGGGCTTGACGTGGTCGTGATCGCCGACCGACACGCCGCCGCTGGTGACGACGCAGTCGGCGTCGGAAGCTTCCTGGAGCGCGGCGCGCAGCGCGTCCGCGGTGTCGCGTACGATGCCGAGAGGCCAGGGCTCGCAGCCGGCGGCGGCGACCGCCGCTCCGATCGAGTAGCGGTTGGCGTCGCGTACCTGGCCTGGACCGAGCGGCGAGTCGAGCTCGACGATCTCGTCACCCGTCGACAGGATCGCGACCCGCGGGCGCCCGATCACGCGCACCTGGGCTCTGCCCATCGCGGCCAGCACTCCCATCTCGGCCGCCCGCAGGACCGCGCCGCGGCGGAACACGGTCTCGCCCGCTCGCAGATCCTCGCCCGCCTCGCGCACCGAAAGCCCTCGGGGAGTCGTCGCGGTCACGGTCACGGTATCCGCGCCGTCATCGGTGTCCTCGACCCGCACCACCGTGTCCGCGCCATCGGGCATCGGCGCGCCCGTCATGATGCGGACGGCCTCGCCCGGCGCGACCGCGCGTTCCGGGACCCCGCCTGCGGGGATCGATCCGACCACGCGAAGCCGGACGGGCGCGTGATCTACGTCGCTCGCGCGCACCGCGTAGCCGTCCATCGCGGAGTTCCGGAAGGGGGGCACGTCCCGCTCGGCCGCGACATCGTCCGCGAGCGTCTGGCCCAGCAGACCGGGGGCGAGGGGCAGCTCGTGCGTTCGGAGCGGCGAGATTCGCGCGAGGATCCGCTCCAGCGCCTCCTCGACTGAGAGGCTCGACGTCGCCGCCTTCGCGGCCGAGGGGCTGATCGGCATGCCCGCGGAGTTTAGGAGGGCAGCGCCGCGACCGGCTCGCTGCGCAACCTCAAGGTCCGTTGGCGTCAGTCTTCGCAAAGGTGCCGATTTGCGGCATGCTGGTCGGCCAAGCGGCCGTTCCAGGCTATGTGCGGCGGCTGGACGGTCGTGGAAGCCACGGAGGCATGCCGGATGCATGAAGTTCCGGGGCAACTGGCGAAAGGAGGAAAGTAGACATGGGAATCATTGGATTCTTGATCATCGGCCTGATCGCGGGCTTCATCGCACGAGCGCTGGTGCCGGGACCGGACCCGATGGGCTGGCTGGGCACGCTGGTGCTCGGCATCATCGGCTCCTTCGTCGGCGGCACCCTGGCCGCCCTGCTCTTCGGCGGCTCGTTCGAGCTGAACACCACCGGGATCATCGGCTCGATCATCGGCGCCATCATCGCGCTGCTGGTCTGGCGGATGTTCAACAGCCGCAGAGCGGTCGCCTAGCGACCGCGCCCCGGCTCAGGCCACGCTCCGCTCCTCGTCCGTTGCCAGGGACTCCTGCGCCCGGCGAAGGAGCGCGAGCGTGGTCGGCACTCCCTCGGACCAGGCGGCGCAGCCGGTCCGGACCCGCCACCTCGCCCCGCTGAAGGCGCGCACGGAGGCGCTCGTGGACCTCAGGAGCTCGTCCAGCCGCTGACCCATGACCGCGGCGATCGCCTCGGTGTCCACCTGACCGCCTGAATCGACCAGCACGGCGATTCCCTGATCCCCGTAGCGGTATGCCGTCGCGTCGGCTCTCACCAGGGTCGTCGCGCCCCCGAGCATCGCCCGCACCACGCGGTGGACGAGCGCGCGACGCGCCCCCTCTGCGGGATGAGAAACGTCGAGCTCGCCGAGGGCGAGCGCGAAACCCGCGCCGCCATCCCGCGCCGCCGCCATCCGTTCCCGCACCGTGGCGACGAGCACGCGGTCCAGATATGCCTCCGCGACCGGCATCACGGGCGAGGCAGGGGCGGGCGCGACGCTGGGCCGTTCGACCCGCTCGGCGATGCGAAGCGCACGCTCTGCGGGCTCGCCGGCGCGAACCGAGCGTTCCGCCGGCTCCGTGCCCACGACCGCATCGGACTGGCCGAGGAGACGTGCGGCGCTCCCGAGAACTGCGCTCCAGCGTTGCCGCTCCGCCAGGCGCTCCATCGCGCCCGCCGGCGTCAGCGCGACGGCTCCGCCATCAGCCGGCGCGACGTGCCCGCCTTCGATAAGCGACTGGAGGGCGCGGCCGAAGGCGCCGTTCGCTATCGGCAGGCGGTCGGCGGATGCGCTTGCGAGAAGCGATGCCGGCCGCGCGGGGCCGCGGCCGAGCGCGTCCAGGACGAACAGCCGGAAATACGCCGTCGCGAGGCCGGTGAGCGCGGGGCGGACCATGGTCGCTCCTCCCGAGTCGTACTCGGGAATGTCTTCGGCGCGGCCTTGCCGGCGCGGGGCGGCGTGCTGCTACGCCGCTACTTTTCGACCTCCATCGCCTTGGCGATGGATGCGAGGAACTCCTTGTTCGTCTTTGTCTTTGTGAGCCGCTGGAGCAGAAGCTCGGTGCCCTCGATCTGACCGACTGCGGAGAGCATCTTCCGCAGGAGGATGACCTGCCGCATCACCTCGGGGGCGAGGAGCAGCTCCTCGCGGCGCGTGCTCGAGGATGGGATGTTGATCGCGGGGAAGGTGCGGCGCTCCTGGAGCTTGCGGTCGAGGATCATCTCGGAGTTGCCGGTGCCCTTGAACTCCTCGTAGATCACGTCGTCCATGCGGCTACCGGTGTCGACGAGGCAGGTCGCGAAGATCGACAGCGAACCCGGACCCTCGACGTTCCGCGCCGCTCCGAAGAAGCGCTTCGGCGGATACAGCGCGACGGGGTCCATGCCGCCGGAGAGCGTGCGGCCCGAGGGCGGCACCGCGAGGTTGTACGCGCGCGCGAGCCGGGTGATCGAGTCGAGCACGATCGCCACGTCGCGGCCGGTCTCGACGAGGCGCTTCGCCCGCTCGAGCGCGAGCTCGGCGACGCGCGTGTGGTTCTCCGTCGGTTCGTCGAACGTGGAGGCGAACACCTCGGCCTTCACGGAGCGGCGGAAGTCGGTCACCTCTTCGGGACGCTCGCCCACGAGCACGACCATGACGTGCGCGTCGGGGTGGTTGCCTATGATCCCGTTGGCGATGTCCTTCAGCAACGTCGTCTTGCCGGCCTTCGGTGGGGACACGATCAGAGCGCGCTGCCCCTTGCCGAGCGGGTTGATGAGGTTGATGAGGCGCTGGCTCAGGTTCGCGTTCTCGATCTCGAGGTCGAACATCTCGTCGGGGAACACCGGCACGAGGTTCTCGAAGTGGGGGCGCCGGCGCGCAAGCTCGGGATCGACACCGTTCACCGCTTCGACGCGCAGGAGGCTGAAGTACTTCTCGCTGTCCTTCGGCGGACGCGTCTGGCCCGTCACGAAGTCGCCCGTTCGCAGTCCGATGCGCCGCACCTGGCTCGACGACACGTACACGTCCTCGGCCGACGGAAGGAGACTTCGCCGGCGTAGGAATCCGAAGCCGTCCTCGACGATCTCGAGGATGCCCTGGGCGAAGATGTTCCCCTGCGCCTCGGTCTGCGCCTGGAGGACGCGCAGCATGACCTCCTGCTTGTCCGTGACGCCGGTGAGGTCCGTGACGCCGAACTCGCGCGCCGCCTCCACCAGCTGCTTGCCCTTCATCTCACTGAGCTCGGTGATCGTGTAGTACTTGCGCGCCGGCGTTTCGACGCGCGGAGGCTGGTCGCGTGGCGCATCGCCCGGGGTCGTCTGAGCGACCTGCGCGGCTTGTGCCGGCTGCGCGCCGGGCTCGCGCCGCGGGCCGCGGCGATCGAAGTCTCTGCCGTTGCCGCGCTGCCGCGGTGGCTCGTTCTCCTGGGGGCCGAGGCTCGTCGCGGCTGGGACGTCGGTCTGGGATGCGGGAGTCGGTTCTGGGTTCTCCACCTGGGTCGGTGCTCCTTAGGAATGTATGCCTGGCCGCGATCTGGGCTCTATAGGCGTCTCTGCCGACTGGCCGGTCCGGGGCGCTATGTGCGGCCGCACCCGGCTTGGAACGGAGGGAAAAGTCTCTGTCAGCAGTATAGCCTTTGCGGTGCCGCATTGGTAACACCTGGGCTCGCCCGGCGGATCGGTCTTGGTCTCGCCTCGCGAGGATCCGTCGCTGAGACCGTCGCGTGGGCCGAGCGAGCGCGCGAGCTCGGGATCGAGTCGGTATGGTTCCACGACTCGTACTTCGAGCGCGACGCGGTGACGTACGCGACCGCGGTGGCGACCGAGGTCGCGGACATCGGCGTCGGACTTGGGGCGCTGAACCCGTACACGCGCCACCCGGTCCTCATCGCCATGACCGTCAGCGCGCTCGACGAGATCGCGCCGGGCCGTATCAGGCTCGCCCTCGGGAGCGCGCTGCCGTTCCGCCTCGGGCAGATGGGGATCCCGTACGACCCGCGTGAGGCCGTGGAACGGGTGGGATCGGCGATCGACACCGTGCGCACGCTGTGGTCGGGTCAGCGGCTCCCCGCGGGAGCTCCCGGACTGCCACCGCTCCAGCCGATGTTCGCACCCGTCCACCGCGTGCCGATCTTCGTCGCCGGGTACCGCTCCCCGATGATGGCGCTCGCGGGCGAGAAGGCCGACGGCTATCTCGCGCGGCCCGCCGAGTCCCTGAACGGGCTGCGCAAGCTGTTGCGCGTCCTGCGCGCGGCCGAGGCCAAGGCGGGACGCGCCGGGGGCGCGGTGGAGACATCCGGCTATCTGCTGTCGCTGGTCGACGTCACCAGACGGGAGGCACTGAACCGCGCGAAGCGCGAGCCCTTCGTGATCTACATGATGAGCATCCTCTCCGATGTCACCCTTCGTCGGGCCTGCTTCGAGTCCGAGCTGCGCGACCGCATCGCCGTGGCGTGGCGCGCGGAGGACTTTCACGGAGCGGCGCAGCTCATCCCCGACGAGCTTCTCGACGCGTTCCTGCTCTGCGGGACCAGCGACGAGGTGGCGGATCGCGTGTCCGAGTACCGCGTCGCCGGCATGGACGTCCCGCTCCTCCAGCCGATCGTCCAGGACGCCACGCAGGTCGACGGCATCCTCCGCGCCGCCGTCGCGTACGGCCGCGCCGCCGCGACCGCGCCCGCACGCAGCCGGGCCGCGCTTGACGAGCAGCGCGTCGGCAGCGCGCGCGGCCTCGCGCGCCGCGCCCGCGGTGTCTACGAGATCGCGCGCCCCTTCAGCTTCACGGCTTCGGTCGTGCCCGTCGCCGCCGGGGGCGCGCTCGCCGCGATCGGCGGCGCGTTCTCGTGGCCACTCTTCCTCGCCGCGCTCTGCGGAGGGGTCGCGATCCACGTCGGGACCAACGTGATCAACGAGATCTACGACGTGCGCAAGGGGGTCGACTCGATCACCTCCCCGCGCGCGAGCCACGCGCTCGTCGCGGGGCGCATCTCGGAACGCGACGCGTTCATCGTCGCGTTCTCGGCGTTCGCGCTGGCCGCCGTGCTCGGCGTCTTCCTGATCTCGGTCCGGGGCTGGCCCGTCGCCCTCTTCGGCATTCTCGGGGTGGCTGGCGGCTACGCGTACACGGCCCCGCCGTTCGAGTACAAGTACCGGGCGCTCGGGCTGCCCCTGGTGTTCCTCTTCATGGGGGTGCTGATGGTCGTCGGCGCGCACTTCGTCGTCGCGGGCTTCTTCGACCCGCGGACGCTGATCCTCGCCGTGCCGGTGGGGCTGCTCGTCACGGCGATCCTCCAGGGCAACGAGTGGCGCGACATCAGCGAGGACGCGCGCGCGGGCGCGGTCACCTTCTCCGTGCGGTTCGGCCGCCGCGCCGCCCACATCTGGTACGTCGGCCTCGTCGTCGCCGCGTACATGGCGCTCGCCATCGCCGTGTCATTCGGCGCGTTGCCGCTGCCGACGCTGCTCGCGATCCTTTCGCTCCCGCTGCTCGTGCGCGCGGTCCGTGCGTCCGAGCTGGGCGCGAGCGGCCAGCAGCGCGCGATCGCGATGATCGACCTCGAGACGGCGCAGCTGCACGCAGTCTTCGGGCTGCTCCTGGTGATCGGCCTCGTTCTCTCAGCGGTGCTGCGCTGAGGCGCGGCGGGCGCACGCAGGGCCAGGCGGCCTCCCGGGGCCTGACAGAAGGCTGCGGAGCCGGGGCCGAGGGCGCGTCGCTCGACGGTGCGCCTGCCTCATGACGGTCGCCAGGACCTCGGACCGGAGCGCCTCGCCGCGCTTGGCGGTGGCAGGACTCGTCGCGGCGTACGCGGCCTTCGCATTCACGTTCCGGGGACCGCGCGCCCGCTTCTGGCAGCGCATGACGCTGACGGGGGCCGTGCTCGGCTCGATCGCGGTCGCTGGCGAACCTTCACTACGGCGTCCGCGGTCGAGCGTGCGCGAGGCGGGCCTGGGGCTCGCGATCGCCGCCGGCTTGTACGGTGTGTTCCAGGTCGGCGACCGCGCGGCCCGGCGGATCCTGCCGCGCGGCGAGACCGAGATCAGCGACATCTACGCGCTCCGCGCGCTGCGTCCCCGTCCCGAGATCGCGCTCCGCCTGGCCGCGGTCATCGCGCCGGCGGAAGAGCTCTTCTGGCGCGGGTTATTGCAGCGGACAGCGGCGGCGCGGGTCGGGCGGTTTCCCGCGGCCGCGATCGCGACCGCGGCCTATGGCGGCGCTCACGTTGTGACCGGCAATCTCGCGCTGATGGGGGCCGCCGCCACCGCGGGACTTTACTGGAGCGCGCTCGCGGCGCTCGGCGCGCCCATGAGCGCGCTCGTGATCAGCCACATCGCGTGGGATGTGTGGATCTTCCTCATCGCGCCGACGCACGGCGATCCAGGCCGGGCGTAGCCGCCAGCGGTCAGCCCGGTCTGGCAACGGAAGGTCCGCCGGTGTCGGGCTAGCGCTCCGCCAGCGGGACCCAACGCTTTCCGGAGGGACCGGTGTACTCGGACTCGGGACGGATCAGCCGGTTGTCGGCGTGCTGTTCCATGATGTGCGCGCACCAGCCGGCGATGCGCCCGATCGCGAAGAGCGATGTGCCGAGGTCCGCGGGCAGACCGAGGTAGGTGTACGTGGTCGCCGCGTAATAGTCGACGTTCACCGGCAGGTGCCGGCGCGCGTTCACCGCTTCGACGAGCTTCTCCTGTATCTCGAAATACTTCGGACCCTTCGCGTCTGCAGCCAGGTCCGAGGTGAACTTCCGCAGGTGCTTCGAGCGCGGGTCGACGGTCTTGTACACGCGATGGCCGAACCCCGGGTAGCGAGGATGCTTCTGGCCCTCCATCTTCTCGACGTACGAGTTCACGCGGTCGGGCGAGCCGATCTCGTCGAGCATCCGCATCGTGCCGTCGGTCGCTCCCCCGTGGAGCGGGCCTTTCAGCGCGCCGAGGCCCGCGGTAACCGCTGCGTGCATGTCGGCGAGCGTCGCCGCGGTGATGCGCGCGGCGAAGGTCGACGCATTCAGACCGTGCTCGGCCTGGAGGATGAAGCACGTGTTCAGGACATCGGCGGCCCGCGCGTGACCCTCGTCGCCCCAGGTCATGCGGGCGAAGTTCGCCGCGTGGCCGAGGGACGGCTCGGGAGGGATCGGCTTCTCGCCCTTGCGCCGGCGGATGTACGTCGCGAGGATCGTCGGCATCTTCGCGGTGAGGCGGACGGCCTTGCTGTATTCGGCCTCCGGGGTGTTGTCGCCCTCCGAGGGATCTTCGACCGCCGAGGCCGACACCACGGTGCGCACGACGTCCATGGGCGTGCCGTTCTCCGACATCTCGCTCAAGAGATCCCGGAGGAACGGTGAGAGCGCGCGATGCTTGACCAGCTCCGCCTTGAAGTCGCGCAGCTGGTCCTTGTCGGGCAGCTCGCCGCGCAGGAGCAGATGCGCGACCTCTTCGTACTCCGCGTGGCCGGCGAGCTCGTCGATGTCGTAGCCGCGGTAGACCAGGCGTCCATCCGAGACCGAGCTGATCGCCGTGGTCGTCGCCACGACGCCCTCGAGCCCCCGTGGGGCCGCCGCGCGATCCGTGCCCATCGCGGCAAGTCTCCCATGGTGGCTGCCGTGCCGGGTACACCGTGGGCTTGACAGCACGGGATGGGGAAGGAGTACATTCCACTTGCTCCGCCGTGTAGCGGGCAATAAAGCGGACATATCCTCATCCCACCCACCAGCGGGGGGCGGCGGCCTACGGCCGGCGCCCTTTCGCTTTGCTCGGCCTATCGTCACCGGACCAGGCGCCTGAAAGGAGCACCATGACGCTCGTTCGGGGCGGTCCGGGTCACAGGCGTGTCCCGGTCCCGGCAGATCGCTACCGGAGGGCCGCCCGCTCGGCCGGCGGAAGGCTCCGGACCCCGCCAGCGGCTTTCGGGCTGCTCGGCTGGTTGGCGCTCGGTCTCGCCGCCGCGGTCGTGCTTCCGGTCGCGGTCGTGGCCGGCGAAGCACCCTTCGGCGAGCTCGTGCGTTCGATCGGTGAACCGTTCGCGCCCAGGACGTCCGCGGACCTTCAGCCGCTCGTCATCACCGACAGCGCGTCGGCGACCGCCGGGGCCGAGCCGGTCCTGGACGGGCTTCCCGACCATACGCGTCAGCCGCGCATCCTCGTCCAGGGGCACGTGCCGGCGTTCGCGCTCGGGCCCGAGAGAAGTCTCGAGATCCTCGTGAACGGCGAGCTGAGGACGACCGCCGCGATCGATGATCGCTCGCGCTTCGCGGCGGAGGTCCTCCTCGGCGACGGCGCCAACGCGATCGTCGCGCGGCTCGTCCAGGGCCGAGACACCATTGCGGCCACCTCGCGCACGGTCATCGTCGACCGGACGCCGCCGTCGCTCGCGCTCGTGCGTCCGCGCGCGGGCGATGTCGTCGACGGGCCGATCGTCACGGTGGAAGGTCGGACCGAGCCGCGGCTCGAGCTGACCGTCAACGACCGCGCCATGACGGTCGCGGCCGATGGCGCCTTCTCAGACTCGTTCGCTGCCCCCGAGGGGGCGCTGTCAGTACGCGTCCTCGCCCGCGACCTCGCCGGGAACGAGACGCTGCTGACCGTGCCCGTCACGGTCCGAATCACGCCGCAGCCTCCTGGCCTGACGCTGAAGGTGACGCTCGATCGCACTTCGGTGCGACCGGGGGAGGCCGTCGTTGCCGACGTCGTCCTGAGCGACGCCGTAACCCCTCGAGCCGGCGTCACCGTGAGCCTTTCCGTCGGCGTCATCGCGATCGAGAGCGCCCGCACCGATGCCACCGGACACGCGCGCATCGGCTTCGCGGCCCCGCCCAACGAGGGCACCGCGTCCGTCGTCGTCCTCGCCCCGGGCGCGGCCGGGTCTGCCGTCCTCACCGTGGCGCGTTGAGCGAAGCGAACCTCGTCCTCTTCGCCATCCTCGGGGGCACGGCGCTCCTGCTGTATGGAGTACGGCTGGTCGGTGAAGGTCTGCAGCGGGCCGCCGGGACGCGACTGCGGCACATCCTGTCCACCCTGACCGGAGACCGTTTCAGGGCGCTGGCCGTCGGTGCGGGCGTCACCGCGGTGCTGCAGTCGTCGAGCGCGACCACGGTCATGCTGGTCGGGTTCGCCTCGGTAGGGCTGCTGACGCTGCGCCAGACGATCGGAGTGATCCTCGGCGCGGATATCGGCACGACCGTCACCGTGCAGCTGCTCGCCTTCAACCTGCTGGCGCTCGCGCCGCTGGTCGTTTTCGCCGGCTGGGCGCTCCTCGCGGGCGGCCGCGGCACGGTGCGCTACGTCGGCCAAGCGGTCCTCGGCTTCGGGTTCCTGTTCCTCGGCATGCGGATCATCGCTGAAGGGACCCAACCGCTGCAGCAGAGCGCGCTGTTCAGCGAATTCTTCCGCGCGCTGGTGGGACAACCGCTCATCCTCTTCCTGGTCGCCGCGGTCTTCACGGCGGTCGTGCGCTCGAGCGCGGCGACGCTCGGCCTCGCCCTCTCGCTCGGGACGAATGGCCTCATCTCTCTGGATGGCGCGATACCGATCATCTTCGGCGCGAACGTCGGCACGGCGGCGACGGCGCTCGTAGCCTCGGTGGGCGCCAACGCGGAGGCGCGACGCATCGCCGCGGCCCACGGCATGTTCAAGCTCGCCGGCGTCCTCATCTTCATCCCTTTCATCGGTCCGTTCGTCGATCTCGTGCGGGGCACCGCACCGGACGTCCAGCGGCAGATGGCGAACGCGCACTCGCTGTTCAACGTCATCGTTGCCCTCGTCTTCCTGCCGTTCGCCAATCCCATCGCGGATGTCGTCACACGTCTCATTCGCGGCGGCCGGCAGACCGATGTCGGGGCCATCTATCTCAACCCGCTGGTGCTCGACACCCCGGCCGTGGCCCTGGGGCAGGCGATGCGCGAGGTCATGCGCATGGCCGACCTCGTGCTGCACTCGCTGAAGGAGACGATCGTCGTCTTCGAGAGGGACGACGAATCGCTGATGCGGGAGCTGGTCCGGCGCGACGATCAGATCGACCGGCTCGAAGAGGACATCAAGCAATACGTCACGAAGCTTCGAGAGCAGTCGCTCACGCGCGAGCAGTCGGAGCGCGAGACGGGGCTCATCTTCACCGTCGCCGATCTCGAGGCGATCGGTGACGTCATCGACAAGAACCTGATGGAGCTGGCGCAAAAGAAGATCCGCGGCCACCACCGGTTCAGCGAGGCCGGCTCCAGCGAGATCCGCGAGCTACATGCGAAGGTCGTCGAGAACCTCGAACTGGTGATAGGCGCGCTGGCGACCCAGGATCGCGAGGTCGCGGAAAAGGTCATCCGCCACAAGAATCGGATCAGCACGATGGAGCGCGAGTACCGTCAGTCCCACATCCACCGGCTGCACGCCGGGCTTCCCGAGTCGATCGACACCTCGAGCATCCACCTCGACGTGCTGTCGGCCCTGCAACGGGTGAACTCGCTCGCGACGAACATCGCGTATGCGGTCCTCGGCCAACACGTCGCGTAGCCGCGCCGGCGTGGCCTTCGTCGGCACCTCGGGCTGGTCGTACGCGAGCTGGCGGCCGAAGTTCTATCCCGCCGAGGTGAAGCCTGCCAAGTTCCTCGCGCACTACGCCGAGCGCCTTCGGACGGTCGAAGTGAACTACACGTTCAACCATCTGCCGACCGCGGACACGGCCGCGAAATGGCTCGCACAGACGGCGCCGGACTTCCTCTTCGCGCTCAAGGCGTCACAGCGCATCACCCACTTCGACAGGCTCCGCAACCCGGCCGAGACGACCCCGCGATTCCTCGATAGCGCTCGCCTGCTCGGGACGCGCCTAGGGCCGATCCTGTTCCAAACGCCACCAACGTTCCGCCGCGACGACGACATCCTCGCGGGATTCCTCGCGGAGATCCCCCACGACGTCCGCTTCGCCGTCGAGTTCCGCCACGAATCGTGGTACGTACCGGCGACGCTCGACCTGCTCGGCGCGCGGGGTGTTCCGCTCGTCCACGCCGAGGGCGAGAGGGCACCGTCACCGCTCGACACGATCGGCGCCTCCGGCGCGTTCGCGTACGTGCGGCTGCGCGCCGCGGCCGGCTACGACGCGGCCGCCCTCGGCGCGTGGACAGGGCGACTCGCACCGCTGCTCGCCGCGGGCCGCGACGTGTACGCGTACTTTCGCCACGACGACGACGGCGCGAACGGCCTCGCGGCGCTCGCCCTTCGGGACGCGCTGGGTCCTTCGCCGCTCACGTCGTCGGTACCGGAACCGGGCGGCGACATCCCGGCCGCTCCGGGGCTGGAAGCGGGCCCTCGGAGCGTCCGCTGAACTACCGCGCCCCCGGACGCTTCGAGCCTCAGCGCTGGCCGCTGAACGGCGATCCTCGCGGCTCCTCCTCGGACGGATCCGCAGCGCGCTGCTCGGGCGCGCGTCAAGGGCCCAGCGCCGCATCATCGCTGTCAGCGAGGCGGTCGACGGCTGCGCGCAGCGCGAGATCGTGGAGTCGACCTTCCAGTTCAGGATGTCGGCCATTCGTCAGCCGACCGGCGCGGGCGCGACGGCCGGGAGCGAGCGCGGCGGCGGCTTCGGCACCGCCGTCATGAGGAGCGCGGCGGCGAGCGCCAGGAAGGCGCTCGCGTAGAGCACGGTGTCGAGGCCTGTCCGCTCCGCGAGAGCCGCCATCGGCGCGACCGCGAGACCACCGAGTCCGATCGATAGCCCGAGCATCAGGCCGCTGACCATGCCGAGGTTGCCGGGCATGCTCTCCTGGCCGCGGACCGCGAGGACGACGAACGAGCCGTTGAGCAGAAGGCCGCTCACGATCGCGGCCGCCCAGAAGCCCGCGTCCACGCGCGGCTGCAGGGCGAGCGCGACGCACGCCGGGGCACCGGCGAGGAGCCCCGCGACGATGACGCGGTCTCTGCCCACGCGGTCCGCCAGCGCTCCACCGATGAGACCTCCGAACGCCCCGGCGAGCAGGAACGCCGTGAGCAGCCGCGACGACGTCACGACGTCGGCGCCACGCGCCACCGCGATGATGGGAAGGAACGAGGCGACCAGCGTCGACGCCCACGACCGTCCGGCCGCCACCCCGATGAGCGGAGCGAGCATGCGCCTGTTGCCGGCGAGCACTGTCCGCAGGGGCAGCTGCGCGGAGCCGTGCGCCGCGTACGTCCACTGAGGACCGGATCGCCAGACGATGAGGGACATGACAAGTGCCGGGAACGCCAGCAGCCAAGTGCCTCCCAAGCCGATCGTGGCGAACACCACTCCGACCGCGAGCGGCCCGATCGGGAGCCCGAAGTTGCCCGCGCTGATATACAGGCTCATCCAGCGGCCGCGCGAGGCGTCGGGCACCGCGCGCGCGACGAGCGCGGCGCTGACCGGGTGATACAGCGCGGTGCCGAGCCCGCCGGCGAGAAGCGCCGCCGCGATCCATCCGAACGACGGAGCTAGCCCGAGGCTCCCCGCGGCCACCCCGGAGCACGCCACGCCGGTCCACGCCATCCATCGCGTATTCGTGCCGCGGTCGGCGATGTGTCCGAACACCGGCTGGGCGAAGGACGACGACACCTGGTAGATCGTGACCAACAGCCCGGCGAGGCCGAGCGTCAAGCCGAGGCGCGTCAGCAGAAGCGGCAGCAGCGCAGGAAGCAGGTACGCGTATGAGTCATTCACGAGGTGGGCAAGGGCCATCACCGCGACGGACACCGGGCGAGAGCTGGTCACGCGCGGAGTGTGCCGCGTCGCGCTGAAGGAACGGCGCGAGCCTTTTGACCGCTGATAGGGACCTTCCCGGCATTGGGCGTCAGTGCTCAACGCTGATAGGATGACCTCATGACCATTAAAATGACCGCTACGGAGGCCAAGGCGAAGATCCTCGCTTTGCTCAACGCGGTCTCCGCCGGCGAGGAGGTAGAGATCACCAAGCATGGTCGCGTCGTCGCGCGGCTGGTGTCGGCGACCGGGCCGCACGCACTGAAGGGAGCTCTTGCCGGCGTCGCGATGACGGCGGCGAGTGACGAGGATCTCCTGACCACCGGGGCGAGATGGGACCTGCCATAGGCACCGTCGTCCTGGACAGCCACATCGTTCACTGGTGGTCGGCTGAGCCGGATAGGATCAGCGCCGCCGCGACCAAGGCGATCAGCGCAGCGGCCGAGCTCGCGGTGGCCGACATTTCGTGGTTCGAGCTCGCCTGGCTCGCCGAACACGAACGGATCGTCGTGACGATCCCCATCGCATCATGGCTCCGGCAGCTGGCGGCGCAGGTGCGCACGATACCGGTGACGCCGGCGATCGCCGCCTCAGCGGTCGGTCTGCCCGCATCGTTCCCCGGGGATCCGGCTGACCGGCTGATCTACGCGACGGCGACCGAGAACGGGTGGCGGCTCGTCACGAAGGACCGCAGACTGCGCACCCACCGCCATCCTCGTCCCGTCGCGTTGTGGTAGGCGGAGAACTTACCGCGTTCAGGTCAGCTCGACGGGATGCTCCAGTCGAGGGGCACAACGTGGATCCACGTCTGCCCGGGTGAGAGCAGCACGATCTCGCCGTAGCGGCTGGTGAAGCGGAAGGCGTCAGTGTTCGCTTTGCGCGACCACGTTCCGTCCTGGCGCCTGCCGTCGCGGAAGATGGACGCGGGCCCGCTGCCGGTCAGGCGCATGTCGAGCCCGAGCGAGCCCAGCGAGTCTTCGACGATGTTCGTCGTCCACACGTCCGTCTGGACCACGACGACGTTGCGGGCGGCGATCGCGACGCCCCCGTACGCGTCGATCTCGCGCGCGAGCGTTCCCCCGCCGTCGTTCTGCCAGCGCGCGTAGGTGGCCGTCGCGGGGTCGTAGCGGTAGCGCACCTCGTTGTTGTGCTGGTACGGGATGGTGATCGCGTTCGCGAACCCCGAGCCGTACATGCCGCCCGCCCAGCTCACGTGGTTCGGGAAGTCGAGGATCTCCCAGTTCGGGATCGCGACCGCGCCGCCGCCGCCCGCCGCGTTGGTGGCCTGCCTCAGCGCGTCAGACGACGTGAACATGTCGTATGGCGACGAGCGCGGATTGCCAGCGCTGTCGCGACTGGACCGGTAGTACGCGCCCGAAGACCACGAATAGTTCGCGTTGAGGTCGATGTACCGTCCCGCGCCGGCATCCTCGCGGATCAGGTCCGTCTCGTAATCCGTCGCCCCGGAGTACGCGAGCGCGCCGCGGACCATGGGCGTGATGTACCGGTCGACGAGCCGCGCCGAGCGGACGGAGCCGATGACCGGGGGGTCCTTGGAATGGAAGATCGCCTCGTATCGGGTGATCCCGACCTCGACGAGGGTCTCGAACACCACGTCGGCGCGACTCGTGCCCGAGTGCGGCCGCGCCGCTGGGGCGTTGTCGATGCGCACGTTGAGCGCGCGCCTGCCGACGGGTCCGGTCCCGACCGCGCCGCCGGCGAGCGGCCAGCATCCCCCGCACGACGGTCGCTGGCTCCACCCAGGCGGGCTGCCGTCGGGATTGAGTACGGTCACGACCCAATAGACGCCGTAGTCCTCCAGCCACTGCGCGCCCTCGATGACCGGGCGCAGCGCCATCACGTAGACGCCCGGCGACCCGGGCGCCTGGACGGTGAACTGGAACCACGCGATCTGGCCGGGGCCCACGTACGCGGAGGGCTGCTGCGCGACCCGGTTCGCGCTCGGCCAGCCGACACTGACGCCTCCGAGCGGCGTCGGCTGATCCGGCCCCGGCTCCGGTCCCCACGTGCCCAGGTACGCCGCCTGACCCATCCGCGACTGCACCCACCCGTAGCTGCCGTTGTTGTGATACGCGACGGTCGCGAGGGACCGATCTCCCGGGCAGAGCGTCATGTAGCCGCTCTGGCCGTACCACTGCGCGTGGAAGCCTGGTACGCCGCCCACGCTCTTTGCCGGCGGCGGGATGCCGGGGCCCACGCTCGAGGCACACGTCGCCGCGGCCGCCGGGGTACCACCGGGGACCGCGCCGGACACCGTGGCCGTGACGGCCAACGCGAGCGTAGCGGCGGCTCCCAGCGCGCGGCGGGATGCGCGGCGGATCACGGGATGCTGGTGACGGTCCAGCCCGGATAGACGAAGTGGATCCACGACTGTCCCGGTTCGAGCGCGATGGCCTCGCCGTTCTGATCGTAAAAGCTGAACATGTCGAGCACGCCGTCGCGCTTCCACGTGCCGTCCTGCCGGCGCCCGTCGCGGAACACAGATGCCGCTCCTCTACCCGTCATCCGGTAATCGAGGCCGCGGGATCCGTAGACGTCCTCGACCACCGAGGTCGCCCAGATGTCGGTCCACATGACGATCACGTTGCGCGCGAGTATGGGCACATTTCCGTCGGGGTCCACGGTGCGCACGCCGTTCTGGCTGCGGCGGTAGCCCTTCGACCCGTCGTCCCAGGTGAACGTGGAAGGCGAGTTCTGGAATGGGATGATCACCTTCGTGGCGGGCCCGGATCCCACGAAGCCACCCGTGGTGGGCGAGTGGTCGAGGGAGGGGAGGAACCCCAGCGCTGGCACGTCCACCGGACCGCCGCCTCCGGCGCGATTCACCGCGTCGCGTGCGGCGCCCGTAGAGGTGAAGAGGTTGTTCGGGCCGGCGCGAAAGCTCACGCGGTAGTAGGTACCGCCGGCGCGCACCTCGTCGACGCTGAACATGTTGCCCGCCGCGATCGAGCGGCTGACGGCGTCGGTCTCTTCGGTCGTCGCACCCGACGCCACGAGCGCTCCACGGAGCATCTGGGTGAGGTGCAGGTCGCTCCAGCGGTAGCTGCGAACGGGGCCGACGGTCTCCGCCTCCTGCGAATGGAACACGGCGGCGTAACGGGTGACGTCGCCCTCGACGATGAGCTCGAACACGAGGTCGGCCCGCGACAGGCCGAACTGCGGCCGGGCCGCGGGCTCGTTGGGCATGCGCACGCTGAGCGGCCTGCGGTGGATCGGAGCGCCTTCCTCGACCGGGAGCCCCGTGAGCGGCCAGACCGAGCGCGGCGCGACGGCCAGGACGGCGGGCGGGGCGCCCGAGCTGGACGGGGCGGATGGCACTCCTGGCAAGGCGCTCGGCTGCGAGGGAGCCGACGCCGCAGCCACGGGCGCCGAACCTGGTGCCGCGGCGACGGGCGCGCACGCCAACGCGACGACCACGATGAGCGCCAGCCACGCCAACACTCCGTAGCACTTGCTTGTCATGGGAACGACCGAGCGTACCATCTGCTTACACGCGCCCGGGCAAGTAGAGGACCAACCGACCGCAGCAGCAGTGATCCCCGCGACGGCCGAGCGGGACCAGCCGAAGGCCGGCTTCTGGGTCCGGACGGGCGCCTACCTCATCGAAGGATCCTTACTGGACGTGGTCGGCTCGGTGCTGGGGGGCCTCGTGGCCGTAACCGCCGGGGCGGCCCGTCACCTCGAGATCAACCCCGGAGGGCCTCGCGGACGAGGCCCGGGATGTCACTGGGGGCCGTTGCCACGGCGATCCCGGCGGACTCGAACGCCGCCACTTTGGATGCCGCGGTGCCCGAGTTGCCCGACACGATCGCGCCGGCGTGTCCCATCCGCTTGCCCGGAGGCGCCGAGCGCCCGGCGATAAACGCCACCGCGGGCTTCTTCCCGTAGGCGCGCAGGTACTCCGCCGCGCGCTCCTCGGCGCTGCCGCCGATCTCCCCGACGATGACGATCGCCTCGGTGGCGGGATCCTCGTTCAGGTACCGCACCGCGTCGGGCGTGGGGAGGCCGATGACCGGATCGCCGCCGATCCCTATGCAGGTCGATTGCCCGAGGCCGTCGCGGGTGAGCAGATCGGCTATCTCGTACGTCAGGGTCCCGCTCCGCGAAACGAAGCCGACCCCGCCCGGCGCGAAGTTCTCCGCCGGCATTATCCCGATCTTGCACTCGCCGGGCGTGATCGCGCCCGGGCAGTTGGGCCCGATCAATACGCTCGCGCTGGTCTCGAGGACGGCCGCGATCCGCAGCATGTCGTGGACAGGGATGTTCTCGGTGATCGCCACGATCAGGCCGACAGCGGCGTCGATCGCCTCGAGGATCGCGTCGCCGGCGCCGATCGCCGGCACGAAAATGATCGTTGCGTTCGCCCCCGTCGCGTCGACCGCGCGCGCGACGGTGTCGAACGTCGCGATCCCGTCCGTGGTCGTCCCACCGGCGCCCGGCTTGGTCGCGCCTACGACCTGCGTGCCGTACTCGCGCATGCGGCCGGCGTGGAATCGCCCTTCACGTCCGAGGCCCTGGACGATCACGCGCGTGTCGCGCCCGAGCAGGACGCTCACGGGACGCCCGCGGCCAGACGCACTGCCTCGGTCGCGGCCTCGTCCATCGTCGCCCGCGACACCAGAGGCGCGCCCTCGAGCAGCCTTCGACCCGCCTCAGCTTCGGTACCCGAGAGCCGTATCACGAGCGGGACGCGCGTCGGCTCCGCGGCCAGCACGGAGAGGATGCCCTTCGCGACCTCGTCGCCGCGCGTGATCCCGCCGAAGATGTTGATGAAGACGCTCCGCACCTTCGGGTTGGCGAGCACGATCTGCAGAGCCGACCGCACGACTGCCTCGCGGGCGCCACCGCCGACGTCGAGGAAGTTCGCGGCGCGCCCGCCCGCGTTCCCGACCGCGTCGAGGGTGCTCATGACGAGACCCGCTCCGTTGCCGATGATCCCCACGTCGCCGTCGAGCTGCACGTAGCTGAAACCGAGGGTCTTCGCGCGCTCCTCGATCTCCTCGTCCGGGGCGACCTCTTTCATCTTCGCGATGTCGCCTTGGCGGTAAAGCGCGTTGTCGTCGATCTCGAGCTTCGCGTCGCCCGCGAGCAGCGAGCCGTCCTCCTGGATGAACAGGGGGTTGATCTCCAGAAGCAGCGCGTCGCGGTCCGCGTACACCCAGTACAGGCGCTGCGCGGCGTCCGCGATCGCGGCGACCTGCTCGTTCGGCACGCCGGCGTCGAAACACAGCGCGCGCGCCGCGTACGACAGCAGTCCCAGGCGCGGGTCGGGCCAGCCGCGGGCGATCTTCTCGGGAGTGGATGCCGCGACATCCTCGATGTCCATTCCGCCGACGGTGGAGATCATCACCACCGCGCGGCGGCGGTCCCGGTCGAGCGTGATCCCGAGGTAGAGCTCACGCGCGACGCGGGCCGCCCGCTCGACGTAGACCTTGTCGACGCGCAGCCCCTTGATCTCCATCCCGAGGATCTCCTGCGCGTGTCGTCGCGCCTCTTGGGGCGTGCCCGCCACCTTGATCCCGCCGGCCTTGCCGCGACCGCCTGCGTGCACCTGCGCCTTCACGACCACCGGACCGCCGAGGTCCCGCGCGGCCGCTTCGGCCTCACCCGGGGAGGACGCGAGGCGCCCGTCGGGGATCGGGATGCCGGCGCGCGCGAGCAGCTGCTTCGCCTGGTATTCGTGGAGCTTCAAGGGATGCTCGGCACTATATCGTCGGGCGCCGTGCGCGCTCGGCGGTCAGCGTGAGACGCGTGTCCGTGGTCGGGACGACCGGCTCGGGAAAGACGACGCTGGCGCGTGCGCTCGCGGAGCGGCTCGGCGTCAGCGCGACCGAGATCGACGCGCTCTTCTGGGGACCCGCGTGGACCGCCGCGCGCCGCGACGAGCTGCGCGTCCGGGTCGGCGCGGCCGCCGCGGCAGACGCCTGGGTCATCGACGGCAACTACTCGGCCTCGCGGGACCTCGTCTGGTCCCGTGCCGACACCGTGGTCTGGCTCGACTACCCGCTTCCCCTGATCCTCTTCCGGCTCCTGCGCAGGATCGTCGCCCGGATCCGCAGCGGAGCCGAGCTCTGGCCGGGCACCGGAAACCGCGAGACCTTCAGGAACGCGTTCCTCAGCACCGATTCGCTGTTCGTGTGGGCGCTTCGGACCCATTTCGTACGCCGCCGCCGCTACTTCGCGGCGCTGCTCCGGCCGGAGAACGCGCATCTCGAGGTCCATCGCTTCCGCCGCCCCGCGGAAGCGGCGCGTTGGCTTCGCGCCGCAGGCTCGTCCTCTCCACGGGTGTGAGGGCGATTGGCCGACGACCGCTGGCTTGTCCGGTCGCGTTCGACAGGCTGGCCCGGTCCCCTACATGCGCTGATCCGGGAGGTACGGACGACTCTCCCGCTCGATCTCGGCGATGAGCCGCCGCGGGTTGGTCACGAGCTCCTCGAGCGCCTTCGCGATGGTCCCGCGGTGGGCGCTCGAAAGATCGGCGGGCAGCTCATCCTCGTCGAGCACGTCGATGGCACCCGAGGGGCGCAGGAGGACGTCGACCACGAGGTCGAGGTACTCGACCCGATCGTCGGCGATCACCGTCTCCGTCGCGACGTTGCAGTAAAAGCCGACCGTCGTCCGACCGTCGAACCAGTGGTAGACGTTGAAGGCGCGGTCGTTCCAGTAGTGCGCGATCGTCACGTTGCCCGGCCGGAGGAGCAGCAGGCCTCCCGGGCCGATCGGATGCTCCCGCTCGACCACGTAACGCAGCACGGCGCGCCGGCCCGGCTCGACGGCCAGCGCCTCGCAGGCGAATTCGTCCAGGGACCCGTCGAGACGGCGCTTTCGCTCCACGATCACCGCGGTTTTTGACACTCCACTGGTGTTCCGTAGCATGAGCGCCGCGTGAGAGAGCTGTACCAGGTCGTCGAGGTGGGTCCTTCCTGGTACCAGGACAACATCCCCTGCCAGGAGGCGTGTCCCGTCCGCACGAACTGCCGCGGCTACCTCAACCTCGCCGCCGCGGGGGAATTCGAAAAGGGCTGGGAGCTCGCGCTCGACCCGAATCCGATGGCCTCGATCTGCGGGTCCGTGTGCGCCGCCCCCTGCGAATCCGCGTGTCGGCGCAAAGAGGTCGACAAGCCGCTCTCGATTCGCTACGTGAAGAAGTTCCTCAGCGACTGGACGCACGAAAATGTCACGGTCGACGGTCACAAGTACCGTCAGCCCGCCCCTCCGGTATTCGGCCCTCCCGCGCGACGTGTCGCCATCGTCGGCGCCGGCTGCGCGGGCCTCTCCGCGGCCAGCGACCTCGCGAAGCTCGGGTTCGGCGTGACGGTGTTCGACGCCCTCGACCAGGCAGGCGGCACGCAGCTCGTCGGTGTGCCCCCCTTCCGTCTGCCGCGCGAGGTCATCGACCGCGACATCGCGGGGGTCGTGAACGAGAACGTCGAGCTGCGCCTATCGACCTACGTCGGACGCGACATCGGCCTCCGGCAGCTCCACGACGAGCACGACGCCGTCCTGATCACGGCCGGGTGCTTTGAGCCGAACTACATTGGCATCCCCGGCGAGGACTCGGCCGGCGTGATGGCCGGCATCGTCTTCCTCGAGCGCGCCTACCGCGGGCGCCCGGTTGAGGTCGGCAAGCGCGTCGTCGTCCTTGGCGGCGGCTACACCGCGATGGACTGCGCCAGCACCTCGTGGCGCCTCGGGGCCGACGAGGTGAGCATCGTCTACCGCCGGGGACGCGACGAGATGGTCGTCGACGAGGAGGAGCTGAACGAGACCGCCCGCGAGGGAATGCAGTTCGTGTATCTCGCCTCGCCGCTCGAGGTCCTCGCCGACGAGCGCGGCCACGTGCGCGGCGTGCGTTTCGTCCGCAACAAGCTGGGCGAGCCCGACGCCAGCGGCAGGCGCAGCCCTCAGCCCATCGAAGGCTCGGAGTTCGAGATCCCATGCGAGTCGGTGCTGCTGGCACTTGGCCAAGCCCCCGACCTCACCTGGCTCGCCGATTTCCCCGAGTTCAAGGTCAAGCGCTGGCGCGACCTCGGCGTCGACGCCGAGACGTACCAGTCGAAGGTCGAGAAGATCTTCATCGCGGGGGACTACCGGACAGGACCGACGACGATCATCGAGGCCGTCGCGGACGGACGGTCCGCCGCGCAGCAGGTCGCGCGGTTCCTCGACCCGTTCGCGGTCGCGGTGGACATCCCCGAGTACCACGAGATCGTTACCCTTCGCCGCTCGAGCACCCCGGACAACACGGGCCAGATCGCGGGGGAGGGGGAGCTTGCGCGCGTCTACCACAACATGTCCGTCGACTACGACCGAATCCCGCGCCAGGAGATGCCAAAGCTGACAAAGGGCGAGCGCCGCGGCCTATTCCTCGAGGTGAACCGCGGCTACGAGGTGGCGCAGGCTGTCGCGGAATCCGACCGCTGCCTCAAGTGCAACTTCAACATCGAGATCATCGGTGAGCTCTGCATCATCTGCGGCGGCTGCGTCGACGTCTGCCCCATGGACGTGATCCACATGGTCGACATGGCTGACGTGGTCGATGACGGCGCGATCCCCGGCGTGAGCGAGGCCAAGAAGTGGGAGCGAGGTGTCGCGTTCTTCCTGGACGAAACCGCGTGCATCCGGTGCGCGCTCTGCGTCATCCGATGCCCCACCGACGCGATCACGATGAACCGGTACGGCATGGTCGCTCCTTCCATCGGCAAGACGTTGCCCAAGGAGTCCATCGACGACGAGATCCATCTCGACCTGACCGTCGGCGGCGGGAAGGCCATTCGGCCGCTGCCGATGTACGACCCAGTGCTCGCCGCCGGCCACAAGGGTCCGAACGGCAACGGCCACACGAACGGCAATGGGAATGGCAAAGGACGCGTGGCCCTCGAGGACCTTCGACCGGCGGGCGCCGAGCCGGCGGGCGCGCGCCCGCCCGGGCGTCACTAGGAGCGGAACGGTGAGGTACGGATGCTAGAGATCCCGATGGAGGTCTGGCGCAGGGTCAAGACCGGGTCCGTATGGAAGTCGCTGTTCCGCCACGGCTATCCCGACTCGCGCAAGAACCAATCCCTTGCCGTCTTCACGAACGTCTTTCTGCATCTGCACCCCGTCAAGGTGCGGCGGCACGCCCTCGCCATCCCGTACACGTGGTGCATGGGCGGACTGTCGTTCTTCCTGTTCCTGGTCCTGACGCTGACGGGGACGCTGCTCATGTTCTACTTCCATCCGAGCACCGACCTTGCGTACACGGACATCAAGGACCTCGAGACGGTCGTCGTGTTCGGTCAGCTCCTGCGGAACATGCATCGCTGGGCGGCGCACGGCATGGTCATCACCGTCTTCCTGCACATGATCCGCGTGTTCTACACCGGCTCGTACAAGCCACCGCGCGAGTTCAACTGGGTCGTCGGCACGCTCCTCTTCATCTTCACGCTCCTCCTCTCGTACACGGGCTACCTGCTGCCGTGGGACCAGCTGGCGTTCTGGGCCGTTACGGTCGGTTATGAGATCGCGCGCGCCGCGCCCTTCATCGGCGACGAGTTCGCGTTCGTGCTTTTCGGCGGTTTCCAGCTGGGCCCGAACGCGCTCCTGCGGTTCTACGTGCTGCACGTCGTCGCGCTGCCTCTCGCCACCGGCTTCCTGATGGCCATCCACTTCTGGCGCATCAGGAAGGACGGCGGCATCTCCGGCCCGCTCTGATGCCGGACGAGGTGATACCGCATTGACCGCTCCGCGGGGCCCCCAGCCGTTCCCGGGCCAGGAGAAGCGCCTCCGCCTGCTCGCGTTCGTGAGGCAGGACTCGGTGGTCCGCGTGGACAAGCGGGTCGAGGACACGGCCATGACCTGGCCGCATCTGCTCCTCATCGAGCTGATCGCGGCGCTGCTCTGGTCGATCGGCCTCTTCGTGATCTCCGCCGCCTTCAACGCGCCGCTGCAGGACCACCAGACCTCCGACTGCACGCCGAACCCGTCGAAGGCTCCCTGGTACCTACTCAACCTCCAGGAGCTCCTGCTGCACATGGACAAGGGGCTGGCAGGCGTCATCGTGCCGACGATCTGGCTCGTGTTCATGGCGGGCATCCCGTACATCGACCGCAGCCGCGAGGGGGTCGGGATCTGGTTCACGAGCACCAAGGGCAAGCGGATCGCGATCTTCGCCGCCGCCTACGCGACGATCCTCACCTTCTCGCTCATCGCCTTCGACTACGTGCTGAAGAAGGCCGGCTACATCCAGTGGGCCAGCGAGCACCTACCGGGCGGCAAGCAGCTGTTCCCCGACTACATCATCCCCATCGGCACGATGCTCGTGCTCTCGGTCGCGCTCGTGCTCATCGTCAGGCGCCTCTTCGAGGCGACGACGCGCGAGTGGATGATCGCCGTCTTCACGGGATTCATAGCCGTATACCTCGTGCTCACACTCGTCGGCACATCGATGCGCGGTCCCGGCATGGACATGTACGCGCCGTGGGCGCTCCCCGCAACGCACCAATGCTTCGAGCCGGCACCGTAGCGTGATCCGGCCGCACGGGGACACCTCGACGACCGCCGGAGGGCTGCTGGCGCGCATCAAGCGCCGCCAGCTGCTGCGGCTGGGCTTTCTCGGAGGGACGACCCTCGCGCTGGCGGAGATCACGGCCATCCTCGTGCCGTTCATGCGCGTCAACAAGATCGTCGGCCTCGGGGCGAAGGTCCCGATCGGCGCCAAGGACGCGATCCTCGCCCAGTTCAAGACGCAGAACGACGCGCCGATCCTGAACACCGAGGGCAAGTTCTTCCTCCTGCACCCGCCGGAGGGGATCGTGGCGGCGTACCGCAAGTGCACTCATCTCGGGTGCACCGTCCCGTACGTGCCGGCCGAGGATCAGTTCCACTGTCCGTGCCACGGATCCCTTTACGACAAGCACACCGCGGTGGTGAAGGGAGGGCCGGCGCCGAAACCCCTCCAGCTCTTCCACATCACCGACGTGAACGGCGTGCTCGTCGTCGATACCAACCCGCTGAATGTGATCGACCGCCAGGTGAACGAGTGGAATCCGAGCGTCGTGGAAATCAAGGTCTAAGCGATGCCGTCCATCGACTTCAACCTCGTCCTCGCGGGCCTGAGCATCCTCATGTTCGGCGGGCTCCTCGGCTTCTTCCTCTTCCTCATGCGCCATCAGCGGCAGATGGAGCCGAAGGTGCCAGAGGTCCAGGGCGTCGAGCTGCTGCGCCAGCACTACGCACCGGGCCAAACGATCGAGCAGCCGACGCCGTATTTCGTCGCCCCGATCCCGGCCTCCCCAGATCCTCTAGAGATCTCGGCGAACCTCGACAAGAAGATCGTGGCCGGGGCCGGCATGATCTTCGCCGTCTTCGCGCTGATCGGCGGCTACTTTGTCATCCAGCCCTCGATCCGCGCCGCGGGCGCGGATCACCAGCAGGAGCAGGCCGCGCACCGGGGACGGAATCTCTACGCGAACCTCTGCTTCGACTGCCACGGCAAGGAAGGCAAGGGAGACGTTGGCGTCGGCCTTCCGCTGAACAAGCCTGAATTCAAGTTCGACACGATCAAGGACGACCCGGCCAAGCTCAAGGACACCGAGAAGCTGATCCTCCTGACGATCGAGCGCGGGCGGCCGAAGCCGGGTGGGATCTCCATGCCGGCGTGGAGCATCACTGAAGGAGGTCCCCTCAACGACGAGCAGGTACTTCAGCTCCTGACATTCATCGAGCACGGCACCGACGCGGAGTGGAAGGACGTCGTGACCGTACGCACCCAGAGCGGCCTCGATCCCGAGCCGCACCCGCCGACAGTCGCCGCCGCGACGCCGACGGACCACGGCAAGGCGATCGCGTCGACCGTCTGCACCGCGTGCCACAGCTTCGATCCGGCGAAGCCGAGCACCGTTCCTGCGGCGCCGAACCTCGGCGAGTACGGCGCGAAGGGGCCATTCAACGACCAGAACAAGGCAGCGAAGGCCTCCGATCCGGATTGGCTCGTCAAGTGGGTGTCCAACGCGCCGAAGGTGAAGCCCGGGATCATCATGCCGACGTTCGCGCAGTCGGAGGGCGGAGCGATCCCCGACGCGGACATCAAGGACATCGTCACGTACCTGCAATCGCTCGGGAAGGGATCGACGCAATGATCACCGAGATCGGTGAGGCCAACGAGTTCTACATGGTCTTCATCACGACGTTCATCCTCATCGCGATCCTGTACTTCCTGCAGAAGTGGTGGACGACCTACCGGTAGCGAAAGGCGGCCCGGTCCAGCGCCCGCTCCCGCATCACCACTCGCTGGTCCTCCTCGTTGGCCGCGTGACCACGATCAAGCTCAGCTACTGGGCCGCGCTGACCGTCGTGGAGCTCGTCCTGCCGGCTGCGCTCGCCGCGCCCATCGAACAGCGGCTGCCGCTCTCGTTCGCGATCGCAGCCGCCCTGTCGCTGGGCGCCGTCGGATGGGCCAGCGTGTCCGCTCGGGCCACGGATCCCCGCTCGGGCCGGCTGGAGCGCTCGCTCGCCACCGTGGCGACGACGTTCGTCGCCGCATCCGTCGTCGCGTCGCCGGCGAGCCTCCCGCTGCTCGTGATCGAGCGGCAGCGCTCGGTCGAGGGCTGTGTCGCGCTCGCGGCGTGTCATTTTGGCGCGATCGGGCTCTGGGTCGCGACGCTCGTGGTCGGCATGGCGGTCATTCCCACGGTCTTCGCGTTCTCGCTGAAGCGGGACCGTGCCGCGACGGGTGCGCCACCGTAGGGCCCCACGGGCGGTTCACAACCGCGCCGATCCCCAGCGAGAGCCCATCTTCGTCGCTATTGTGGAAAGGGGAGGCGTGAGTGCCTCCGGAGGTCGTGCTTGGCAGCCGCGATCATCGCTCGCCGCCGGGTCGAACGACGGGATCTGTGGTGGCTGGAGCCGCTCGCGATCGTGATCGTGCTCGGCACCTTCGTCGCGTATTCGGCGTGGGCGGGGCTGCAGAACGCCAACTATTTCGCGGACCCCTATCTTTCGCCCTTCTACTCCCCGTGTCTCTCCGCCAACTGCACTGAGGTCACGTTCCCGCTCATCGGGTCGTGGTGGGTCTGGTCCCCGGCGATCCTCATCGTGCCCTTTCCCCTCGTCTTCCGGCTGACCTGCTACTACTACCGCCGCTCGTACTACCGCGCCTTCTTCTGGGCTCCTCCGGCCTGCGTCGTGCCCGACGCGCGGCACCGGTACTCTGGCGAGTCGAAGTTCCCGTTCCTGCTCCAGAACCTGCACCGCTACGCCTTCTACGCGGCGGTCCTCGTGCTGGCGATCCTCGCGTACGACGCGATCCGCGCGTTCGGGTTCCGCGACGGGATCCACGCCGGCGTCGGGACGCTGATCATGGTCGCCAACGTCGGCTTCCTGTCGCTGTACACGTTCTCGTGCCACTCGTGCCGCTATCTCTGCGGCGGCTACCTCGACCAGTTCCACAACGCGCCTCTGCGATTCCGACTGTGGTCCGCCGTGAACCGCCTGAACGTGCGGCATGGGCTGTTCGCCTGGCTCAGCCTGTTCAGCGTCGGCCTGACCGACGTGTACATCCGCCTCGTCGCGTCGGGCGCGCTCACGGATCTCCGCATCCTGTGAGCGCCGCCTGATGCAGCAGCAACACGGCACACACGAGTACGACGTCGTCGTGATCGGGGCCGGCGGCGCGGGGCTGCGCGCGGCGATCGAGGCGTCGCGCGAGGGCGCCAGGACCGCGCTGATCTGCAAGTCGCTCCTCGGCAAGGCGCACACCGTCATGGCGGAAGGGGGCATCGCGGCGGCGCTGCGCAACGTCTGGAAGGAGGACAACTGGCAGGTCCACTTCCGCGACACGATGCGAGGCGGCAAGCTGCTGAACAACTGGCGCATGGCGCAGATCCACGCGCAGGAGGCGCCCGACCGCGTGCTGGAGCTCGAGGAGTGGGGCGCGCTGTTCGACCGCACGGCGGACGGGCTGATCCTCCAGCGTGACTTCGGCGGTCACCGCTACGCGCGGCTGGCGCACGTCGGGGACCGCACGGGCCTGGAGATGATCCGCACGCTCCAGGACCACGCGGTCCATCGCGGCATAGACGTCTTCATGGAGTGCACGATCCAAAGGCTCCTCACCGACGCCGGTCGGATCAGCGGCGCCTTCGGTTACTGGCGCCAGTCCGGCGCATTCGTGCTGTTCCGCGCGAAGGCTGTGGTCCTCGCGACCGGTGGCATCGGAAAGTGCTGGGCGATCACCTCGAACTCCTGGGAGTACACCGGCGACGGTATCGCGATGGCGCTCGATGCCGGCGCCGACCTCATCGACATGGAGATGGTCCAGTTCCATCCGACCGGGATGGTCTGGCCGCCGAGCGTGCGCGGCCTGCTCGTCACCGAAGGCGTCCGCGGCGACGGCGGCACGCTGCGCAACTCCGACGGCAAGCGATTCATGTTCGATTACATCCCCGCGTTCTTCAAAGCCGACACTGCGGACACCGAGGCCGAAGCCGACGGCTGGTACGCCGACAAGCGGAACAACCGGCGGACCCCGGATCTTCTGCCGCGCGACGAGGTCGCGCGCGCGATCAACAGCGAGGTGAAGCAGGGACGTGGCAGTCCCCACGGCGGCGTGTTCCTCGACATCGCCTCGCGGCGGGATGCCGCGTACATCCAGAAACGCTTGCCGTCGATGTACCACCAGTTCAAGGAGCTCGCGGACGTAGACATCACGAAGACGCCGATGGAGGTAGGGCCGACGTGCCACTACGTTATGGGCGGCGTGCGCGTCGAGGCGGACAGCGCCGCGACGACGGTCCCTGGGCTGTTCGCGGCGGGCGAGGTCGCGGCGGGCATGCACGGCGCGAACCGGCTCGGCGGCAACTCGCTGTCGGATCTGCTCGTGTTCGGGCGGCGCGCCGGTCTCTGCGCCGCCGAATACGCGAGGCAGCAGTTGCGGATGCCCGCGCTCGACCAGCGTCAGGTCACGTCGGCAGCGGCCTACATGCGTGCGCCGTTCGAGCGGGCCGGGTCCGACAGCCCGTACTCGATCCACGCCGATCTCCAGCAATGCATGCAGGACCTCGTGGGCATCATCCGCGAAGCCCCGGAGCTGGAGGAGGCGCTCGTGCGCCTCGCGCACCTGCGCTCCCGCCTTGCCAACATGACGGTGACCGGCGCGAGGCGGTACAACCCCGGGTGGCACCTCGCGCTCGACCTGCACTCGATGCTCACCGTGTCCGAGGCGGTCGCGATGTCCGCGCTCGAACGGCGCGAGAGCCGCGGGGGACACACGCGGTCGGACTATCCGAAGACCGACGCGCATTGGGGCACTAAGAACGTCGTGACGCGCAAGCGCGATGGGCAGCTCCGACTCGCGACCGAGCCCCTGCCGAAGATGCCGGCAGAGCTGCGGCCCTTGCTCGACGACGCCCCGGCCGAGGCGGCCGCCCAGCCCGAGCTCGTCCTCGAGGGCAAGTCGTGACCGTCGCCGCCCGAACGCCGCCGAAGACCGCGATGAAGGTCTGGCGAGGAGAGGGTGACCGCGGCGCGTTCGTTGACTACGAGGTCGATGCTGCCGAGGGTATGGTCGTCCTCGACGTGATCCACAAGATCCAGGCCGAGTCGGCGCCCGACCTCGCCGTCCGCTGGAACTGCAAGGCGGGCAAGTGCGGCTCATGCAGCGCGGAGATCAACGGCAAGCCGCGGCTCATGTGCATGACGCGAATGAACACGTTCTCGCCCGGCGAGCAGATCACCGTCTCGCCGATCCGGACGTTCCCGATCATCAAGGACCTGGTCACCGATGTCTCGTTCAACTACGAGAAGGCGAAGACGATCCCCGCGTTCAAGCCCAAGCCGAAGGAAGCGGATGGGACGCGGCGCATGTACCAGGAGGAGGTCGACCGGGTACAGGAGTTCCACAAGTGCATCGAGTGCTTCCTGTGCCAGAACGTATGCCACGTCATCCGCGACCACGACGAGAACAAGGTCAGTTTCTCCGGGCCGCGGCTCTTCGTTCGCCTCGCCTCGCTCGAGATGCACCCACTGGATACGAACGACCGGATCGATCTCATCCGCGCGAAAGACGGCATTGGTTACTGCAATATCACTAAGTGCTGCACCGAAGTGTGTCCCGAGGACATCCACATCACCGACAACGCCATCATCCCGCTGAAGGAGCGCGTCGCCACGCGCCACTACGACCCCTTGGCCTGGGTGAAGCGGCGCATCATGCGCGAGCCCGTGCCCGCAGGGGACGGGCAGCAGGAGCCCGTACCGCCCTCGGCGTGAGCGCCCGCGCCCGTTTCATGACCGTCGCGGCCGTCGTCCTGGCGCTCCTGTTCGTCGTCATCGTCCTGCTTCCGGCGGTCGCGCGCGGCGGGCTCGAGGAACTGCTCCTCGTCGGCGCGGCGTTCGCGTTCGTTCTGCTGTTCGAGCGGTACCTGCGGACGCGATGACGCTCGAGGGAGCGGCGCCGCTCAACCTGCACGAGTACGAGGCCGCCACCGCGCGGATCATCCCCGAGGCCGCCTGGGGCTTCTTCGCCGGAGGGGCCGAAGACGAGCGCACGCTGGCCGATAATCTCGCGGCGTTCCGCCGGCGCGCCATCCGCTCCCGTGTCCTGGTCGACGTGGCGCAGCGCGACATGGAGACGCGCGTGCTCGGGCTCGATCTGCCGCACCCGATAGTCGTCGCGCCCACCGCGCTCCACAAGATCGGGCACCCCGAAGGTGAGGCGGCCACGGCGCGTGGCGCGGCCGCCGCCGGCGCGCTCTACGCAGTGTCGAGCGCGGCGAGCGTCGCGCTCGAGGACGTCGTCGCAGCCGCGCCGGACGCGCCCCGCTGGTTCCAGCTGTACTGCTCCGCCGATCGCGCGCGCAACGAGCGGCTCATCGCGCGCGCGGCCCACGCCGGATGCGCCGCGGTCGTCGTCACGGTCGACGTGCCGGTGCTCGGGCGGCGCGAGCGCGACCTGCGCAGCCGGTTCGCGCTCCCCGACGGCGTGCGCATGGAGAACCTCCTCGGTCCCAGTCCCGTCGTGACGGCGGGATGGGCGGATCCCGTCGAGAACGCCTCGCTCACCTGGGACGACATCGGCTGGCTGAAGGCGGCGTCATCCCTGCCGCTGCTACTGAAGGGGATCGTGCGGGCGGACGACGCAGCGCGGGCCGTCGGCCTCGGCGTCGCGGGCGTCTGGGTCTCGAATCACGGCGGTCGCCAGCTCGACGGCGCCATCGCGAGCCTGGACGCGCTGTCCGACGTCGCCGCCGCCGTCGGCGACCGCTGCGTCATCGTGTTCGACGGCGGCGTGCGCCGGGGCGTTGACGCGCTCATGGCCCTCGCGCTCGGCGCCGACCTCGTCGCGCTCGGGCGCCCGGTGACCTGGGGCCTGGCGGTCGGGGGAGCGGATGGAGTGCGCGCGGTGCTCGACATGGTGCGCGATGAGCTGTCGCTGTCGATGGCGCTCGCTGGCTGCCGCACGCTCGCCGACATCACGCCCGACCTGGTGACTGACATCGTGGGGTGAGGCCTCTTGCGGGCTCTCGCATGCGCCCGAGCGGCTCTCGCCACCTCTGACCGAACATGCCTCATGCGCTCGATCAGTCCCACGGGCCAGCACCACCTCCGGGGTCACACTTGCGCCGTGGACTCCGGGCACGCACCTGGATCGGCGGCACCGCCCCCGGTGGACACGGGCCGGATCGGCGCGGCGCTCCGTGGGCGATGCCCACGCTGCCGAAACGGGAAGATCTTCGCGGGCGTCCTGAAGATGAACGACCGCTGTCCGTCGTGCGGTCTGCTGTTCGAGCGCGAGCCCGGCTACTTCACCGGCGCGATGGTGATCTCGTACGCGATCGGCGTCCCGCTCCTCGCCGTTCTCATCGGCGTCGCGTGGCTGGGCTTCCGGCTACCGGTGGAGTGGGCGCTGCTGATCGCTGACCTCGCCTTCCTCGTCTTCGTCCCCGCCGTCTTTCGCTGGTCACGCGTGCTATGGATCCACTTCGACCGCACCGTCGACCCGGAGCGGTGATGTAGCAGAGGGACGCGTGGCCCTCGGGCGCGGGGCCGGCGCGGGCGGCCCGCGTCGCAGCCTCGGGCGGGTCGCTCGCTGCGCGTCCCTGGCGGGCCGCTCCGTCTCGCTCTTCCCCCGCCGCCTCCTCGCCGCGCGTG